>NZ_FQZG01000158.1 GCF_900141915.1 Tessaracoccus bendigoensis DSM 12906
CTCCCAAGAACCTGTGGTCAGGATTCTGCACCGTGTGCCAGGGGTTTCGTCACGCGCTGGCGTCGCTGCGCTCCTTCGGCGCGGCTCAACCAGCGCGTCGGTTGAGCCGGTCCCGCCGCGCGGAGCGCCGGGGACCGTGACGAAACCATCGCGACGATCCCCGCAGACTCTCCCAATAATCTTTGGTCAGAACCCCGCAGCGGCCAGCCAAACCTCGCCACCGTCCCATCCCCGACTCAGTGGCGTGCACAAATCTCTCTATACGTCGAGGCGGCCTCAGATCGCGACTGCCTCGACGCATACAGAGATCTATGCACAGCATGGACGGTCCAGACGGCCAGACCGAGCACCTACAGCCCTGCGGCGCCATCATCGCGCTGTGCCCTCGCGCGATCATCGTCATTCCGGGTTCTGGACCAGGCGGAGCAACGATCCGTCAGGGTCTATCAGGGCACCGATGCGCATTCCAGAGGCTTCAAGCCGGGGCCGATGGATGCGCGGCCATCCGAGGGTCGACTCGGGGATGCCTGCCGCCTGACACTCCGCATGGAAGGCGTCCGCGTCTTCGAGGCGCAGGCAACAACCAAATGACGACGTGGCCGGGTCGAGATCTGGGTAGGGGAAGAACTCAAGGACGAGGCCGCCGCGATGCAGGATCAGCCAGTCGGCATCCTGGAAGACGACCGAGAACTCGAGCCGCTCGTAGAACGCGATGGTTGCGGCGAAGCTGCGTGAGGGGAGGTTCGGCGTGGCGTGGTCGGCCATTCTCGACCCTAACATTCCGCGTTGTTGTCCGCGGTCCCGTCCGCGTGCCCGCGCGCAGTGGCGCTGTCAGGGCCCATCCGGGAGGGCTCGTTACCAGCGATCCGTCGTCGATACCTGCAGAAAGGCTCGTTACCAGGGATCCGGCGCCGATACCTGCGATCCACCGTCGTCACCAACCTTCTGACGTCGACACCAGCGGAAAGGCTCGTTACCAGCGATCCGGCGCCGATACCTGCGGAAAGGCTGGTTACCAGCGGTATACGGCTGGTGTCGAGCGATACTGCTGG
>NZ_FQZG01000157.1 GCF_900141915.1 Tessaracoccus bendigoensis DSM 12906
ATCGTCCTCATCAGACTCATCGACATCGTCCTCATCATCGTCGTCAGGAGTGAAGTCCGGCAGGACGACTCCATCGATGGCGGCGATTCGGTCGGCGGTGTCCAGGTCCGCGTGGCTGTCCAGCGCGGCGGCCGAGGTGAACCACTCACGAGCCCCCGCCTCGTCGCCAGCGGTTTCCAGGAGTTCCGCATAGGCATATCGCAACCTTGCCTGCGAACCAGGCGAGCCGATACGTCGAGAGATCGCCGCCTTCAGCAGCCGAAGCGCCTCGGCCCGCTGCCCCAGGTCAGCGCGAATCCCCGCCTCAACGAGCAGGCACTCAATGCGCAGATCGACGTCACGCGTGGCTGCGTCCAGTTCCGCCAGAACCGCGAGCGCATCACGGTGACGACCGAGCGCCCGCTCACAATCGGCGATGACCGGCAGCAGCGAATCTCCGCCACTCATCCGCCTGATGGCCCTGAACTCGCGAAGAGCGATGCCGTATTCCCCGGCCGCGTACGCGGTCTCTGCAGCCGCTTCGCGGACCACTGGGAGACGACCGGCCCTGCGGCGTGCCGCCTCGGCGTGGCGGAAAGCCAACTCCGGGTCGACGTCGATCAGTTGGCCAGCTGCCCAGATGTGGGCGCCGACGATGTTTGCCAGGTCCTTCGGGAGGCCCTTCAGCTCTGCCCGTACACCGAACGGTAGTTCGCCCTCCACAAAGTCCTGAGGGGTCTCCGGCTCATCGGCCCTGGCCTCGGTACCAGGATGAAAGCGCTTCTCCCTCTCGTCTCCGAACCTGTCCCTCGACTGGCCCTGGTCGTCCCACGACCCCCTGCGGTCGTCGCCTTGCCGGTCGCGGTCATAAGGCCTGCGCTCGCCACCCTGACGGTCGCCACCTTGCCGGTCGCGGTCGTAAGGCCTGCGCTCGCCACCTTGACGCTCGCGGTCGTAAGGTCGACGCTCACCACCCTGACGGTCACTACCTTGGCGATCCCGGTCGTAAGGTCGACGCTCACCACCCTGGCGGTCCCGGTCGTAAGGCTTCCGCTCGCCACCTTG
>NZ_FQZG01000156.1 GCF_900141915.1 Tessaracoccus bendigoensis DSM 12906
GACCTAGTCGTGGAGAGCACACGAGTGAGAATGCAGGCATGAGTAGCGAAAGACGGGTGAGAAACCCGTCCGCCGAATATCCAAGGGTTCCAGGGTCAAGCTAATCTGCCCTGGGTAAGTCGGGACCTAAGGCGAGGCCGACAGGCGTAGTCGATGGACAACGGGTTGATATTCCCGTACCGGCGAAATATCGTCCGTGCTGAATCGAGTGATGCTGAGCATGCGAGGTCTGGTGATGTCTTCGGATTGATCCTGGCTGAGTCTGTGACCCAATCTCGTATTAGGCAAGCTGCGGAGGGACGCAGGAAGGTAGCTCTTCTCGGTTATGGTTATACCGGGTCAAGTGTGTAGGGTGGAGTGTAGGTAAATCCGCGCTCTGTGTGCCTGAGACATGATGTGTCGTCAGATTACTGACGTTAGAGTGATCCTATGCTGCCTAGAAAAGCTTCGTTAGCGAGATATTAGCCGCCCGTACCCCAAACCGACACAGGTGGATAGGTAGAGAATACTAAGGCGATCGAGAGAATCGTGGTGAAGGAACTCGGCAAAATACCCCCGTAACTTCGGGATAAGGGGGACCTGATACGTATAGCATTTACTGTGAAAGCGTTGAGGGTCGCAGAGACCAGGCCCAAGCGACTGTTTACTAAAAACACAGGTCCGTGCTAAGTCGTAAGACGATGTATACGGACTGACTCCTGCCCGGTGCTGGAAGGTTAAGGGGAAGGGTTAGTTTCGGCGAAGCCTTGAACTTAAGCCCCAGTAAACGGCGGTGGTAACTATAACCATCCTAAGGTAGCGAAATTCCTTGTCGGGTAAGTTCCGACCTGCACGAATGGAGTAACGATTTGGGCGCTGTCTCCACCACGAACTCGGCGAAATTGCATTACGAGTAAAGATGCTCGTTACGCGCAGCAGGACGGAAAGACCCCGGGACCTTTACTATAGTTTGGTATTGGTGATCGGTGTGACTTGTGTAGGATAGGTGGGAGACTTTGAAGCTTGGACGCCAGTTCAGGTGGAGTCATCGTTGAAATACCACTCTGGTCACTCTGGTTATCTAACTTAGGTCCATTATCTGGATCAGGGACAGTGCCTGATGGGTAGTTTGACTGGGGCGGTCGCCTCCTAAA
>NZ_FQZG01000154.1 GCF_900141915.1 Tessaracoccus bendigoensis DSM 12906
ACGGCTGGTGTCCAGCGATACTGCTGATATCGGCCACAACCCGCCGGTGTCCGAGACCATCACCACCACCCGGCAGCTCGACGGACGAGCACGGGAGGCCTCACAGTCACCCAGCCCAGCGCCGCCGCGGGCACACGGGAGACACCTGAGGCAACTCATGAATGGGCGATTCGGATCGCGTAGACGGCCGAGCGGCTCCCCGAGCGCTCGGGTTGCCTCACGAAGGCTGGATTCCCGCTCAGACTATTCGTCGAAGCTCTCACCCTGTCAGGAGTCCTGGGCCCGAAACCAGATGCCGAGAGGATCACCGCCATCGCGCACGCCACCGTCGCTGACGGCCACGAATCCTTCGCGAGACCCTCAGCACCCTCCCCTGACAAACCGCCAAGGCTCCTCAGCGTCGCCGCGGCCCACTCCACCAGACACCGTCACGGCGGCCCAATCATGCCCGGAACACTGGCTCAACCGACGCGCTGGTTGAGCCGGTCCCGCCGCGCGGAGCGCCGGGGACCGTGTCGAAACCATCTTGACCATCGCCGCTGAGTCTCTCAAGATGTTGTGGTCGGGTTGCTGCACCGTGTGCCAGGTGGTAACGCCCACGCCTGGTTCGTTCCTCACCAGGCGGCTCAACCGACGCGCCAGGCGGCTCAACCTGCGCTCGGGGCCGGGTTCAACCGGCGGCGGGGTCTATCCGGCTCGGGGTTCGGCTGGTCCCCAGGCGTGCGGGTGCCAGGGGTCGTCTTCGGGTTCAAAGGCAACGGCGTAACACTCGTCCCGGTCGTCGATGTGCTCGGGCGACTCGTCCTCGGCTTGTGGCTCTGGTGATTGGTTCCGATCCGATGGCCCGACAGGTTCGTCCCAGATGGAGGGCTCTGGTGGCTGGTCCCAGACGGGCGGCTCGGCGTCGGGTTGCGGCTCGGGTGGCTGGTTCCAGTCGATGGGTTCGTGTGGCTCTGCCCAGGTTGGGGGTGTGGGTGTTTCGTCCCAGGCGGAGGGTTCGGGTGGCTCGGCCTCATCGGGATGCTGCTCGGGTGGCTGGTCCCAGACGGATGGGCGACTTTCAGTGCTCTTCCTGGTCTGGGTGGTCTTCTCGGTTCTGCCGGTCTTTGTTGCTGTGGTGGTTTGCGTGGTCTCACCGGCCGTGCGGGGGCTGTTGCTGGTGGGGTTGTTGAGGATGTCTGGGACGCGGTAGCGGCGGTGTTGTCTAGGGGCTTGGGTTGGGTCGATGTGGGTTGGGGGGATGAAGCAGGCTCGGCCGGTTTCGGGGTCGAGGAATGCTTCCCATCGCGAAGCATGTGATTGTTCGGG
>NZ_FQZG01000150.1 GCF_900141915.1 Tessaracoccus bendigoensis DSM 12906
CGCTGAATGTCAAGCTGTGTGGAGTCACGCGGCCTGTTTTTCTGGTTGTTTGTCGGGCAGGTTGATGCCGACGATGGGGGCGGGGGCTGGTGTGTGTGGGCGTGCCCGGAATCGTTCGGGGTGCTGCTGGTGGTAGTTCTGGAGGGTTTGGTCACGGTGTTCCCAAAGGAGTTTCCAGGTGCCGTCGTGGACCTGGTCGGGTGAGAACAACGCGATACCGGAGTGTTTGTGTTGGGAGTTGTACCAGGGCACGTACTCGGCGATGTATCCGCGGGCAGCGTCGAGGTCGGTGAACACTTTCGGGTAGCCGGGTCGGTACTTCAGTGTTCGGAATCCTGCTTCGGAGAACGGGTTGTCGTTGGAGGTGTAGGGCCGGTTGTGGGTCAGTTCCACGCCCTGATCGTGTAGGTAGTCACGTAGCAGGTTCGAGGTCATCGCGGGCCCGGAGTCCGCGTGCACGATCTTGGGTGCGCCGTACTCGGCGATCGCGGCGGTGAACATGTCAACAGCGAGGTGGTCGGCTTCGCGGTCCTCGACTCGCCAGCCGACGATCTTGCGGGAGAAGATATCGGTGATCTTGTAGGCCTTGAACACCTTGCCCCGCCAGGGCGAGTACAGATCCGTGATGTCCCAAGACCATACCTGCCCAGGGCCGGTGGCCTTGACCACGGGCTTCTCGCGTCTTTGACGGCGGTCCTTGCGGGAGGGGACCTTAGGGCGCAGCATCTGGTCCTCGATCTGGGCAGCGATCCGCCACCAGGTCCGCCGCGACGCGAGCATCACACCGTTGTCCCAGGCCGTCGCGAACGAGTGATCCACAGAATTCTGCTCTGCCCAGCCGGCCAGGATCAACTCGCTGATGCGGTCCTGATCGGCAGTGCTGATCCTGGATTCATAAGCCCGTTCGCGCTGTGGGATCGGGTTAGCCACACGTGGCCGTGGGTGCTGACGGTAATGCCACGACGAGCGCGCCACCCCTGCCAACTCCAACGCTTGTCGCTGCGAGCCGGTGATCCTGGTCAACTCCAAAATCAGGGCATTCTCGTCGTTGATGAATCCGATGGAGCGGTCGTCGTCGGGGGCGCCGTGGGCTCTTGCTCGTTCATCGCGTGCAAGAGCCCGATAGCTTTTCCCAGGGCCGTGTTGGTGTCCTCCAGCTCTTTGATCCGGGCAGTCAGCTTCTTGACCTCAGCCTCTTGAGCGGCACGTTCTTGCGCACGCTCCTTCTCGAACGCGGTGCGTTTGTCCTGTGGAACAGCCATGGCTCTACTCTCTCGTGGAACCAGGCCACGATCCAGATCACCCTCGAAGACCGTGCTACGCCACCGTCGCACCATGTCATACGACAGACCCCGCTCGGCCAACCAGGCACCCTTCGTGCCATGCGGCAGCAACTGATACTCATGAACAAACTCACGGATCTCGGCAGTGGTGAACCCCACACTGATCGTCATCGCCCTGTCTCCCTACTGATCGTTCCTTGACTCACAACCAGCTTGACAAAGAGGG
>NZ_FQZG01000149.1 GCF_900141915.1 Tessaracoccus bendigoensis DSM 12906
CCAGAGCGCGATGACTGTGATGTCGACTCCGGCGTGGAGGAGGTTCATGGCGGTCGTGTGCCGGAGGGTGTGCATGGTGACGTGTTTGCTGTCCACTGAGGGGCAGGTCTTCGCGGCGGTGCGGACATGGGTCGCGAGGCGGTGCTCGATGGCGTCGCGGGAGAGGGCGTTTCCGTGGGGTCCGGGGAAGAACGCGTTGCCTGGCAGGCGGTTGCGTTCCTGTAGGTAGGTGCGGATCTGGTTTCGGGTTGTGGTGCTGATCGGGGTGATGCGATGCTTGCGGCCCTTGCCCTGGCATTCGACGTAGGGGCTGCTCTGGGTGTGGATGTTGTTGGTGGTCAGGTCGATGAGTTCGCTGATCCGCAGGCCGGTGTTGATGGCCAGGGCGAGCATCATCTGGTCTCGTCGGCCGGTCCAGGTCGCGACATCGGGTGCTGCGAGCAGCGCCTCAGTCTCTTGCGGGTTGAGGTAGCTGATCAGGGGTTTCGTGGTCTTGGCGGGTGGGATGGTCAGGACGCGGCGGATGGTTTCGGCGGCCTCGGGGTGGTCGGGCAGGGTGTGTGCGAGGAGGACGCGGATCGCGCCGAGGCGGGCGTTGCGGGTGGCGGGCGTGTTGGCCCGCTCGCGGGTGAGGTGGTCGAGGAAGCCGGTGACGGTGTCGCGGTCGATGTCTTCGAGCCGGATCTGGTCTGCGGTGGTCGGGGTGGTCGTGCAGATGTGTTTGATCAGGAGGCGCCAGGTGTCGCGGTAGGAGGCGATCGTGTTGGGGGTGAGGTTGCGCTGGATGTGGACGTAGTCGGTGAAGAACGCCTGCAGTGCGCTGGTGAGGTAGGTCATGGTGATTTCACTCCATCGTGAGGGTGGTGGTGCGGTGGGCGGCCAAGGCCAGGAGTTCTGGGACGGCCTCGACGTACCAGTAGGTGTGGGACGGGTCGGAGTGGCCGAGCCAGGTCGCCAGCAGGCTCAATGTCGCTGCGGGATCGGCCCCGTCGCCGGTGTAGGAGCGGATCATCTGCCTCGTGGCGAAGGTGTGGCGCAGGTCATGCAGCGTTGGCGCCGGCCCGTTCCAGGTGAAGTCGGCCGCGTCACGGAGCCTGTGGAAGTAGGCATCAATGGTGACCCGCTTGTAGCCCGTGCCTTTGACGGTGACGAAGAGTGGCCCATCGGGTTGCGGGCCGGCGGCCAGACGGGCAGGGCTGTTCTCGTACTCGGCCAGCGCCGCGATGGTGCTGGAGTGGAGGGGGACGAGCCGGTCGGGGCCGTGCTTGTTTGCCCGGATCAACACGCTGCCCTCACCGGGATCGACGTCCCGGACGCTGAGCCGCAGGACCTCCCCGATGCGCATGCCGGTCACCGCCAGGAGGGCGATGATGTGAGCCATCGTGGCTTGGACGAGCGGGGGTGTGAACACCTTCCGGCAGCAGGAGATCAGTGCGTCGACCTCGTCCTGGGTGTAAATGTGGGGCCGGCGTCGATCCCTTCCGCCGCGCAACGCGTTGGCGGCTGGGACTTCAACATCCAAACCGATGGCATGGCAGTGGCGTGCCAGGCCTCTGACCGCGGCGAGACGTTGACGCTGGTAGGAGTGGGCCAAGCCCCCATCCCCCCGCGCCCACGTGACCACGT
>NZ_FQZG01000147.1 GCF_900141915.1 Tessaracoccus bendigoensis DSM 12906
CCATGAAACGCCTCGTGTCCCGGGAACTCTACGGAGCCCTCCGAGCCGACCTAAAAACCCTCAAAACCAGCCTTGACAAACTATAGGAACGTCCATCGCGACCTTGTCCGGGGGACTGTTGGCCGGTTCCCCGCATCGCGCGTGGGTGGTATCTCACACGCATAGTCGCCGACTCTCGGCGGGTGCTGGGTGGCTCAACCAGCCTTCGGTTGAGCCACCCAGGCTCTGGCCTACCGCCCAGGCCAGCCCGCAGGTGCCGGGCTCCAGCCGAGGAATCGGTACTGGTTCGTCGTGCCGCCAGCGGGGTTGTTGCTGACGCGGACCGTCGACGCTGGGTTGATGAAGGTACCGTCACCACGTGCGATCATCACGTGTCCGTATCCTCCGTCCCAGTCGTTTCGGCTGAAGACGAGTGATCCCGCCGGGATGTTGGTGGTGGTGTACTTCATGGTGCCAGCGGCCTTCAGCGCATTGAAGGCCGCAAGAGCCGAAGCGTATTTTCCAGAAGTGCCGTAGGCATTCTCTACGAATCTCTCACACCAACCGTTGTAGGCGGTACTCCCCATCATCGAATTGCCCCAAGCCACGGCCTTGCTCGCCTTGCTTGAAGCAGTGGGGGCCGATGGCGTTGAGGTGGCCCACGTGCATCCGCTCGAGCATGTCGCTGTGGTGGTTGTTGTGCCGATCTTGATCGTCGCTGTCAATTTCGTCGAGCCAGGGGCATATGACTGCATCGAGTATGACCAGGCAGTGTTGTCCACCTCGGCCCGCGTCCACTTGTTGGTGGCGTGGTCCATCGTCTGTTTGGTGGTGGTCTGCTTTACGCCGGAATACTCAATCCAGTTGGTGCCGCAGGCATTGGAGACCTTGATGGAGGCAGTGCCGCCGGACACCGAGCGTGTTGCGAGTGTCCATGCAGTTTTCGAACACCCAGTGGTGTACGGATCGGTGTTGAAATGCGACGGGGCTGCAACTGAGGCTGTAATCGGGGTTATTGCAGTGACGAGCAGGACGACTGGGACTACCTTGGCCACGGTGCTGCGGATGGATCTCACAGCTACTCCCTTCGGTTGGATTAGTCGAAAGTGTGGGCTTGAGTTTGTTGACGGTCAATGGGTTGGCCAACCCATTGAGTGGGTCGACGATGGGCAGCGTCTCTGTCTGTCGGGGTTGTTGTGAGAAACTGAACCGATGTCGGATCCGATCCACGCGGCGCGACGGTTGAGCCGGGCCGTGAGTGGATATTGCGTTCGTGGAGAGCCGAGGTTCCGCTGTGGGGTGAGTCAGTGTCCCGGGCATGATTGGGTCGACGTGACGGTGTCTCTGGTGAGCCGCGGCGATACTGAGGGCCTTCGGGGTTTGTCAGGGGAGGGTGCTGAGGGTCTCGCGAAGGAATCGTGGCCGTCGGCGAAGGTGGCGTGCGCGATGGCGGTGATCCTCTCGGCATGTGGTTTCATGCCCAGGACTCCTGACGGGGTGAGATCTTCGACGAATGGCCTGAGCGGGAATCCAGCCTTCGTGAGGCAACCCGAGCGTCTTGGGGAGCCGTTCGGCCGTCTGCGCGATCCGAATCGTCCGTTGATGGATTGCCTCAGGTGTCTCCTGGGTGCCCGCGGCGGCGCCGGGCTGGGTGACTGTGAGGCCTGCCGTGCTCG
>NZ_FQZG01000144.1 GCF_900141915.1 Tessaracoccus bendigoensis DSM 12906
TGATGCACGATCCCGACGACGAGGAAGCACGTCAGCATCGCGGCATCCGCGAGGTCGAAGCCGAGTCCGTCGCGCTGATGATCGGTGCCGCGCACGGCATGGACACCACCGGGTACACGATCCCGTACGTCTCGACCTGGGCCGCCCGCGTGGACGGCCAAGAGCCCGTCCAGGTGGTGCAGTCCACCGGCGAGCGGGTGCGGAAGACCGCGCTGGCGATCCTCGACCAGCTCGACACGCTCCAGGTCGGCGACGGCACCCCGCCCGGACTCGAACGCGACGCTCCCAGTCCGCGCACCTCCCGTACGGCTGCGAACTCGGTGGAGACCGATCGTCCGCGTGCTGCGTCGGCGCCAGCGCTGGCAGGGCGGAGGCTGTGATGCCCGAAGCATTCGATGTCCTGGCGGCGCTCATTCGCGTGGATCGTTCACCGAGCCTGGGGCTCGCGGCGCGGAGCCTCGCGGCGGCTGGCGTGCCCGTGTTTCCGTGCGTCGTCGAGGGGAAGCGTCCGCTGACCCGCCGTGGGTTCCTCGATGCGAGCAGCGACCCGGAACAGGTTGCCGCGTGGTGGTCGCGCACACCGGACGCGAACATCGGCATCCCAACCGGCACTGCATCCGGCGCTGTCGTCGTCGATGTCGATGTCCACGGCCCCCAGGATGGCCGGGCGGCGTATCAGCGTGCCACCGACGCGGGGCTCGTCGATGGGGCGGGTCTGCTGGTGCGCACACCCACCGGTGGCGCGCACGTGTACTTCCCGGCGACCCCGGGCCGGGAGCAGCGGTCGTGGCAGGCAGCCACCGCTGGTATCGACTTCCGGGGCGACGGCGGCTACATCATCGCTCCTCCCTCCCGGCGAATCATCGACGGCCACGTTCGCCGCTACGAGGTCGCCGACATCGCCGCGCACTCGGTCGGCACGGTAGATGCAGCCCGTCTGCGGGACTTCCTCGACCCGCGCCCAGTCACCCCACCACGCGCCGAAGGCACCTCGATGGCGGTGGACGGGAAGCGGTTGGCGGCGTGGGTCGCCGGGCGAGGTGAGGGCGAGCGGAACCGGAGCCTGTTCTGGGCCGCCTGCCGCCTCGCCGAGAACGGCGTCCCGCCCGCCGAGGCGCTCGATGCGCTGGGTGCTGCGGCCCAGTCGGCAGGTCTGGGCGATCGCGAGATCACCACGACCGTCCGCTCCGCCTACCGAGCCACCCACCCCGCACCAGAGCCCACGTCCGATCGGCGGAGTCAGAGCGCGGGTCGATGGTTCGGACGCTCGGCGAGCCCACCGCCGGCAACTCTGGGGAGGGCGGGGCTGTGATGCGTGAGTCGGATGGGCGGCGCTGGGCCGCTGTGACGGCGGTTGCGGGGACGGTGTTCATCGCCGCCGGGGCGTTCTGGCTGTCGTTCACGTCGTTGGCCGATCTGGCTGCTCGCTCCGGGATCGGGGCGGGGCAGGCGTGGGCGTGGCCACTAATCGTGGACGGCATCATCGTCGTCGCCACGGTCGCCGTCGTCGCCCTCGCCGGGCAGCGCTCGGCCTGGTATCCGTGGGCGCTGCTGGTCGGCGGCGCGCTCGTGTCAGTGACGGCGAACGCTATCCACGCCGTCGTCGCCGCAGACGCCGACGTTCCCAGGATGCTCGCCGCCTCGGTCGCCGCAGTGCCACCCGTCGTGCTGCTGGCCATCACGCACCTGACCGTGATCCTCACCCGCACCACCGACCCCGAGAAAGAACCGGCTGACGCCGCGTCGTTCTCGACGGCCACTGCGGAGTCGATGCCCGCGCTGCCGTCCGGCGAGACGGATGGCAGATGTCGCGACGACGGTGTGGCGGATCGGCGGGCGCTGGGGTGGGAGCTGCGCGAGGCGGGCTGGTCGAACAAGCGGATCGCCCGCGAACTCGGGGTGCATCCCTCGACCGTGGGCCGCTGGTTCGCCGTCGCGCACCTCACTGACACCA
>NZ_FQZG01000140.1 GCF_900141915.1 Tessaracoccus bendigoensis DSM 12906
CTGGAGTCGGCGTCGTCGTCGGGTGGGTGCTTGGGTGGGGGATGGTTTGAGCAGGATTTGATGGTCATTGCGACGGCGTCAGTGTTGTCTGCTGACGATGCGGTCGGGGCGAGTTTGAGTAGTGGATCCTGCTCATTTCCGGGGCGCGGCAGTGGCGGGGCATGACAATGGCGCGACCCTTTCGGATCGCGCCATCGAATGTGTGAAGGATCAGGACTTGGCCGAAGCCGCCCGACGCTTGTTCCAGATGTCGAACGCCACGGCCAGCAGCAACACGAGGCCCTTGACGATCTGCTGGATCGACGTCGGGACACCCATCAGCTGCATGCCGTTGGTCATCACCGCCATCACCAGGCCGCCGATCATCGCGCCGCCGACGGTGCCGACACCACCGGTGACAGCCGCGCCACCGATGAAACAGGCGGCGATCGCGTCAAGCTCGATGCCGTTACCGGCGGCGGGCTGAGCGCCGTTGGCTCGGGATGAATACACGATGCCGGCGATACCAGCCAGCAGGCCCATGTTCACGTAGGCGTAGAACAGGGTGCGCTTCACCTTCACGCCCGAGAGCATCGCCGCGTTCAGGTTGCCGCCGATCGCGAAGACGTGACGACCATAGATGGTGTTCTTGGAGACGAACCCGTAGATCAGGACGAGCGCGGCGAGGATGAACAACACGATCGGGAAGCCGCGCGACGTGGCGAGCTTCCAAGCGAAGAACCCGACGACGATGGCGATCAGGGCCAGCTTGACGATGAACAGCGGCATCGATTCGACGGGCTGCTCGTAGCGGATCCGGGCTTGACGGTTGCGCCACTGGGAGAACGCGTAGGCCGCGATGGCGATGCCCGCCACGACCAGCGTGAACAGGTCGAACCCTGCCCCGCCTAACAGCCCGTTTATGAACCCGGTCGCGATCGCCTGGTATTCGGGGGTCATCGGGGAAAGCGACACTGAGTTCAGGACCAGGAAGGTCATGCCGCGGAACAGCAACATGCCAGACAGGGTGACGATGAAGCCTGGGATTCCGACGTCCGGTGAAGGCCTGACGCGGACCCGCAACTTCGCACGCACCCGCCGCTGCGTCCTGGTCGACGACCTGAACGTGCGCTGACGATGCGGCCGTTGAGGATCGCCGTCACCGGCGCCGCCGGGCAGATCGGCTACTCGCTGCTGTTCCGGATCGCGGCCGGCGACCTGGCGGGGGAGCGGCCGGTCGAGCTGCGGCTGCTGGAGGTGCCTGGGGCGCTGAAGGCGCTCGAGGGCGTCGTCATGGAGTTGAACGACTGCGCCTTCCCGCTGCTGGCCGGGGTGGAGGTCGGCTCGGACGCCGACGCGGTGTTCGACGGGGTGGACCTTGCGCTGCTCGTGGGGGCGTCTCCGCGGAAGGCAGGCATGCAGCGCTCCGACCTGTTGCAGGCCAACGGGGCGATCTTCGCCGAGCAGGGGCGGGCGTTGAGTGAGGTCGCCGCAGACGACGTGCGCGTCGTCGTGACCGGCAACCCGGCCAACACGAATGCGCTGATCGCGTACCGGAATGCGCCGGGCATCCCGCGTGAGCGGTTCTCGGCGCTGACAAGGCTCGATCACAACCGGGCGAGGGCGATGGTCGCGCGTCGTGCGCGGCTGGGGGTCGACGAGGTCGAGCAGTTGACGATCTGGGGCAACCACTCGTCGACGCAGTACCCGGATCTGTTCAACGCGAGGATCAACGGGATTTCGGCCGCGCGCTGGTTGGGAGACGACGCGTGGCTCAACTTCGACTTCATCCCGGATGTCGCCAACCGGGGCGCTGCGGTGATCGCGGCGCGCGGGTCGTCGAGTGCGGCGTCGGCGGCGAACGCGACCATCGAGCACGCCCGCGACTGGCTGCTCGGCACCGAGCCGGGCACGTGGACGTCGATGGCGGTGCCGAGCGATGGGTCGTACGGGGTGCCGGAGGGGTTGGTGTCGTCGTTCCCGGTGACATGCGAGGGCGGCGACTGGTCGATCGTGCAGGGCTTGGCGTTGAACGCGTTCGGACGGTCGAAGTTGGAGGCGTCGGTCGAGGAGTTGAAGCGGGAGGCGGATGTGGTGGAGTCGCTGGGTCTGTTGGGAGCCGGTTGAGTCAGGGCTCGTTGCGCTTGGGTTGTTGTGCTGTGCGGTGTTGACGTCGTCGGGTGGTGTTGATGTCGTTGGGTGGTGTTGACGTCGTCGGGTGGTGTTGACGTCGTTGGGCGGGCCGCTGGTGTTGCTGCCCCGCTGGTGTTGCTGCCCCGCTGGTGTTGCTGCCCCGCTGGTGTTGCTGCCCCGCTGGTGTTGCTGCCCCGCTGGTGT
>NZ_FQZG01000139.1 GCF_900141915.1 Tessaracoccus bendigoensis DSM 12906
CCACGCCCCGTCGAGTGAGCCCCGCTCAGCGACCACGAAGGAAGGCCAGCACCGCCATTACGCGGCGCGCGGAGGTCGCCTCACCAGCCAGGCCGAGCTTCGAGAAGATCGCGTTGATGTGCTTTAGCACCGCCTTCTCGGTGATCACCAGGCGCTCGGCGATGGAGGCGTTCGCGTCGCCCTGCGCCATGCGCGACAGCACCTCCGTCTCCCGCGGGGTCAGCGACGACAACCGGCCGCGGGCAGCTTGGCGCTGCATCAGCGTGACGATGACCTCGGGGTCGACGACGGTTCCCCCGCCGGCGACCGTCCGGAGGGACTCGACGAAGCTCACGTCGTCGAACACCCGGTCCTTGAGCAGGTAGCCGATCGCCCCCGCGCCGTCGCCCAGCAGCTCGTCGAGGTAGACGTGCTCGACGTACTGGCTCAGCAGCACGACGGGGAAGCCGCGGCGCCGCCGCCGGAGCTCCAGCGCGGCCCGTATCCCCTCGTCGGTGTTCGTCGGCGGCATCCGGATGTCGAGCAGCGCCAGGTCCATCGGCGGGCGGGCCGTGTGGGCGGGCGTCAGGGACTCGCCCACCGCCGAGAGGAACTCGTCGGCCGTCGCAACGCTGCCGACCACCTCCACGCCCTGGGAGGCGAGCAGGCGCTCAAGGCCTTGGCGAAGCAGGTACTGATCCTCTGCCAGGAACACCCGCATGTCAGCCGGCCGGGAGGGTCGGGGCAGCGGGAGCGGGTTCACGGAGGATCGCGACGACCTCGTCCCGGGTGATGTCGGCGTGGTTTCGCCCGTCGGGGCCGACGGCGCGGCGACCGAAGTATGCCTTGGCCCCGTCGTGCTGCATGGGGCCGATCACCTTGGCCGTGATGCGACCGTCCCGCTTCGCCCTCCCCCACGACGACAACGGGGCCGTGGGCCAACGGCCCGGGAAGGCGATGTCGCCGAGGTAGTGCATCTTGTCCTTCGAACCGGTCAGGTGCCACACGTGGCCCATGCGGTCGAGGCCAGGATCGTCGCCGAAGATGCCGCCGATCGAGATGAGCGACACCGGCACCCCGATCCCGCGGAGGAACCAACCGGCGCCAAGCGCCATTTGCGCGCCGCCGGAGAAGCCGACGAGGTAGACCGGGTCGCCACTGCCGGGGACGTAGCCATGCCGCTGCAGCGAGCGCCAGATCTCCTGCGCCAGGCCGATGCTCTGCGTCGGCCCGTAGCGCGGGTCGGACGACACGAGGACCTGCGTGATGTTGCGCAGGTTGATCAGGAAGTGCACCGGGTTCGCATACTTGCGTCGGCGGACGCGGTCGAGGAAGCCCCACAGCCAAACGGTGGCGCGCTGCAGCAGGCCACGGTTGTCGACGGAGTACGGGAACACGTCGGCCACGACGCGCACGTCCGGCAGTTCGGCATCGACCGATTCGAGCCAGGAGAGTTCGCGGCCAGACAACTCGTCGCCGCCGAGCACTCCCACGCCGGAGAGGTAGACCAGGAAGCGGTGTGAGTCGACGGTGTCGCGCGAGTCGCTCGACAGCAGCTCGAAGGTCTGGCGGACCTCACGCTCGCCGCGGTCGGCCCACCAGCTCAGGGATTCTAGGGGCGACAAAAGCACGAAAACCAGCGCCACCACGGCAAGCGTGCCGAGAATCCAGACGATCATCGCTGGTCCTCCGTCCGTTGCACGACGGGCACGATGGGTGCCCCGGACAAGATGTCACGCGAGGTCACCATGGTGGGCCGACCGGTCGCCAGCGTCCAGGCCCGGGAGCCCAGCCAGTCGAGAGGATGACGCAGGAGCCGCGACAGGAGTTGCATCACCACCCAACCGACCAGCGTGAAGCCGAGGGCCCACCAGAAGCCGAGGTGGAACGTGTAAGCGACGCCGACGACGACGATGAGATAGCTCCACGCCTGCCACACCCGGCCGAGCATCATCCCGAAGTGCGGGATCGCCGTCAGGAAGTTGAGCGTCAGGGGCGCCGTTGAGTAGAGGCCCACCACCACTAGTGGCAGCAGCAGCAGCGGACGCTGCAGTGAGATGGAGGCAACCAGCCACGTCACGGCGAGCTGGGATGTCTGCAGAAGCACCATGGCGATGGCGCTGAAGGTCACCGCACCCAGAAGCCGGAGGCCCGAGATGTGATTGAGCTTCAGGATCGCGACGTGCCCCGCCATGGTGGATAGGGCGGCAAGCAGCGCCACGCCGATCGCGGGCCACAGCTTCGCCCACGGGTCGGCCCCCACCAGTTGGAACAGGGCCGGGTTGAGGGACAGGGCGTCCCACAGCACATCGAACACCTCACGCATGCGGCAAACCCTATTCCAGAGAACCGACAGGTGTCTGCGGCACGCCAAGGCCATCTACTGCCCTATTGCCGCCGCCAGCCCCGTGGGGGTCGTTCGTGGCACCCTGGCGGAGGTGCGTGACACGCTGCGCCAGCCGGTCAACGTGAAGTGAAGGGCGACTGAGCTACTGGGATGCCGAAGGGCTTCGGCAGTTCGCCGTCACGGAAGCGCTGGGCAGTGGCGGATCCTCGGAGCAAGACCGAGGACAATCCGACACTGGCGGATTTTCGGAAGCAGGCCGCCGAAGCG
>NZ_FQZG01000148.1 GCF_900141915.1 Tessaracoccus bendigoensis DSM 12906
CGAAACCCTCTGGCGCACGGTGCAGGGTCTTGGCCACAGGTCCCGAGACGTCGCCCGCTTTGGCTTAACATCGCGATGTTGGTTCGTCCATGAACGAACATCGCGATCCTAAGGCGCGCGAACCTTTGGGAGGGTCTGTGGGGATGGTCGCGTTGGTTTCGTCACGGTCCCCGGCGCTTCGCGCGGTGGGACCGGCTCAACCGTCGCGCGGCCAGGCTCAACCAACGCGTATCCAAACTCTCGCGCACAGACAGCATCCTGACCACCTATCGGACCCCACCCGACCGGATTGCGGCGCGACCGGACCGCCGCTGTAATCTTCCGAGATGCCCAACGTCAGCCGCCCCGAACCGTCGGTCGCCCGCGGTTTCGGCACGACGACATCAGGGCCCCACACCGTCGCGCTCGCGACCCGCCAAGGAATCTGGGTGGGGCTCGCCACCGGCGCTTACGGCATTTCATTCGGGGCCCTGTCCGTGGCGAGTGGGCTCAACGTCTGGCAGACGTGCCTGCTCAGCCTCCTGATGTTTACCGGCGGAAGCCAGTTCGCGTTCATCGGGGTGATCGCGGGCGGAGGAGCCGGACCGGCGGCGGCGACCACCGCCTTCCTGCTCGGCGTCCGCAACTCGCTCTACAGCCTGCAGATGGCGCCGCTCCTGAGGCTCCGCGGGCCGAAGCGGCTCGCCGCGGCGCACGTGACCATCGACGAGTCGGCAGCGGTCTCCCTCGCCCAACCCGATGAACGGGCGCGGAGGGCAGGGTTCTGGGCGGCGGGGCTCGGCGTCTTCCTCTTCTGGAATCTGGCGACCCTTGGCGGTGCACTCCTGGGGAACGTCCTCGGCGACCCTGCGGTTTGGGGGCTCGACGGCGCCGCCGCGGCCGCGTTCGTCGCCCTTCTGCGGCCCCGGCTCAAGGAGAGGCAGGCCCAGGCGGTCGGTGCGGTCGCGGCCGTCGTCGCGGTGCTGTTGGTGCCGTTCTCCCCGGCAGGCATCCCGATCCTCGCGGCAGGTGGGACGGCCGCCGCCGTCGGAGCGTGGCAGTTCGCCAGGGTGAAGGGGCGGGAGGAGTCGTGAGCCTCTGGTTCTGGGTGCTGGCCGCCTGCATCGCCAGTTTCGCGCAGAAGTTGGTCGGCTACCTGGTGCCGGCCGAGTCGCTCGACAGCCCTCGCTTCGCGCACGTCGCCGGAAGCGTGACCGTTGGCCTGCTGGCGGCGCTGGTGATGACGCAGACCTTCGCGTCGGGCTCGTCCCTGGTGCTCGACGCGCGACTCGGTGCCGTCGTGGTGGCGGCGGTGGCGCTCTGGTTGCGGGCGCCGTTCATCGTTGTGGTGCTGCTCGGCGCGGTCACTGCGGCTGGGCTGCGGGCGCTTGGTCTGGCTGCGTAACCGTCGAGGCTGTGCATAGATCTCTGTATGCGTGGAGGCGGCTGCTATATGGGGCTGCCGCGACGTATGGAGAGATTTGTGCACGCTTCTGGTCCCGCGCTGGTTGAGCCGCCCGGCGAGCTCTGCGAGCAGGCATGACGAAACCTCCTTGCGCTGGTTGAGCCGCCCGGCGAGCTCTGCGAGCAGGCGTGACCAAACCCTCTGGCGCACGGTGCAGGGTGCTGGCCACGGGTCCCGAGACGACG
>NZ_FQZG01000137.1 GCF_900141915.1 Tessaracoccus bendigoensis DSM 12906
GCGGTGGAGGTGTCCTTCGGGGTCTTCGCTGTTGGCGGCGAGGGGGTCGGCCTGGCTCAGCCCGGGCCGCGCGAGCGTCGCTCGGAGCCAGAGCGGCTCCAACTGCGCTGCGAAGGAAATCGTGTGCCGACGCCGTGCGTGGTGCTGTGCCCGGCGGACGGCAGGCTGGACCGCAAACCCGGCGCAGAGGAACACGAAAGTCAGGACCGAGAGCGGGTCGTACGCGGCCTGGATGGCGTGCATGAGGTCGAGGTGGCCGACGGCGTGAGCGACGTCCATGACGATCACGGCGAGGCAGAGGGCAACGCCGAACGTCGATCCGAGGCTGAGCAGTGCGGCGGGGAGGCGCTGGATGCCGGTGCTGTGGCGATACTGCCGTGTGGCGAGGACGAGCATCGTTGCGATGACGAGTGCTCCGTAGCTGAAGTTGATGATCGAGTAGACCGCTGTTGCTGGCTGTGCGCCGAGGTCGCTCATGAATCGTGTTGTGGTGGTGCCGCGGTCGATGAACAGGAACGATGCGGTGATCGCGAGCAGCGCGATGAGCAGGACGGGTGCGCTGACGGCGGCGCGGACGAGCCTGGGCCGGTACTCGCCGGACTTCATGACGCCGCGCCCGAGGAAGAAGAGCCCGGTCATCAGGAGTGCGTCGGCGATCAGCGTCGCGATGTTCGTGCCGCCGAGGAGCGGATCGACGACCGTGTAGATGCCATCGACGTTCAGTGTCATCGCGATGGCGATGGTGAGGGCGGCGTAGGTGATGCTTCGGTCGGTGCGTTTGCGGCGGAAGATGAGCAGGCTCGCCACGAGCGCCCACATGAGCGTCGCGACGAGCGTCTGGATCATCCGAAGACCTCCGAGTAGGCCGATTCGGCGAACACCGATCCTCGGATGCCGGCGGCGAGCCGGTCGGCGAGGGACTCTGCGGCGATCTCGGTTTCGCTGTCGAGGTCTTGCCGAGTGAGCAGGCGTGCGCGGGTGTACGGCGGGATGTTGGGCAGCAGTGCTTCCTCGACGGCGCAGTCGTCGCCGTCGCAGTGCCCGAGGATCATGTGGGCAAGCTCGTGGAGCACGAACTGCTGGCGGTGCAGTGCGGAGTCGCTGCGGGCGTGGAGCACGAAGTCTTCGGCGTCGGTGGAGAGCAATGCCGCGCAAAGGCCGTCGTGGGCGTCGAGGTCTGCGAGTTCGACGATGCGGAGCCGCCGGTGCCGCCGGTCTTGGACGGTGTGGCGGAGGTTGTCGAAGGTGAAAGTGTTGCCGAGATGAAGGCCCGCGACGGCCGCCGATACGGTCTGTTCGATATTCACGGTTTGCCCCTTGTCTGTGGGGAGCAGAGACCGGCGTCGGCTCCGTGTCGTGCGGTGCCGGTCAGTGCTCGGGCATGTGTGTCATTTCCTCGTCCAGGAACTTGGTGATGGCATTGAGTGCTTTCGGCGAGATGTCGCCGAGGGTGCGCGCTGCGTAGGACTTCACCTTCGCTGCACGCATGGACCGAACCAGATCGAGCTGCGCTGAGACCTTCTCGGGGGTAGCGGCACCGTTCTCACCGAGCAGGAACGCGGCGTCCACGTCGAAGAACGCGGCCAGCCCCTCGAAGACGGCGGGGTCTTGGACGTAGCGGTGGCCGTTGACCATGTACGTCCAGCGCGACCGCGACAGGTTCGTGCCTCGTTCGCGGAGGTAGTCGGCGATCTGCGAGTAGGTCGGTTCCGTGCCGGACTCGGCGACGGCGACATCCATCAGGAGCCGCAGACGCTTTGCGAGGTCTTCGGCCGCAGCCTGGCTCTCGTCTTCGGTCATGACGGTGCCCCCCTTCCCTTCGCGACGGGCAAGGCATCCATGTGATCCACCCCGGAGGGTGGTTGTGCATGCTCAACCGTACTCGTTGAGCATGCACAAATCAAGGGTTGCGCATGCTCAACGGTCGGTGTTAGAACAGGACTCCGGGACATTTTGAGCATGCTCAAGGCTCGGTTCCGGTCTCGGCTCGGGCTGCCTCAAGGAGGTGAACGATGTCCAGCTCACGGTTCGGGCGCGGGTGTTCGCGCCTACCTGCCAGGTGTACCGCCGCGTGCAACCTTGGCGCGGCCCGCCGAAGAGGAGGCCGGAGCATGGCATCGAACGAGGACGCCCGTGCGGCGCGAGAGGCGAAGCTCGACGAGCTGCACGAGAAGCTGACCGGAGCGGTTGAGTCGCTGGTCTCGGGTGACGATTGGCGGCAGGCGCTCGCGTTCGCGGCACGGTTCCGGTCGCGGTCGTTCATCAACACAATGCTGATCTGGGTGCAGCACGAAGCCGCGTTCGAGGCAGGCCGCGTGCCAGAACCCTTCCCCACCCTGGTCGCCGGATACCGGCAGTGGCAGGGACTCGGGCGGCAGGTAATGAAGGGCCAGCCGGGCTACATGATCTTCGCGCCCGTAACGGGCCGGTTCGCCACCGCGACCCCTGCCGATGCGGGCTCGTGGCGACGGCTCGGACCGAGGGAGAAGCCGAAGGCAGGCGAGGTCGTGCGCTCGCGGATGGTCGGAGCCCGGCCGGCCTACGTGTGGGATGCCTCCCAGACCGACGGAGAACCATTGCCAGTTCCGCCCGCTCCGACGCT
>NZ_FQZG01000136.1 GCF_900141915.1 Tessaracoccus bendigoensis DSM 12906
GCGTTCGCTGGCGCTCACGGCCCGGCTCAACCAGCAGCGGGGCCCGGCTCAACCGTCGCTGGTTGAGCCGCCTCGTGAGGTACGAGCGAGGCGTGACGAAACCCCCTTGCGCATGGTTCAGGGTCTTGACCACAGTGTCTTGAGAAGGTCTGCTGGCGCTCACGGCCCGGCTCAACCAGAGGGGGTCGAGCTCAACCGCGGCTAGCTGCCAGCGGTGACTGCGGGCGCGAACGTGAAGTGGTCCCACAGTTGGTCGAGGCTGGACAGCGTCGGCACGCGGCCCAAGGCGTCGTCGCTCAGACCGACGGCGTCCTCACGCCTCTCCGCCAAGCGGTGTGAGACCTGGAGCAGGTCGGGCAGCCAGTCCTTTTCGCTACCGCCTGCTCGACGGATCAGGGCT
The DNA here is from genome assembly GCF_900141915.1 of Tessaracoccus bendigoensis DSM 12906. Taxonomy (GTDB): domain Bacteria; phylum Actinomycetota; class Actinomycetes; order Propionibacteriales; family Propionibacteriaceae; genus Arachnia; species Arachnia bendigoensis. Next base: position 401 of record NZ_FQZG01000136.1, read on the forward strand.
GCCCTGGCCCCTCCGGCGATCGCCGGCGCGATGTCGGAGGCGACGCTGTCACCGACGAAAAGCGCCTCGCTGTGGGCGACCCCGAAGTCCAGGGTGATGCGCTCAACCGCATCGGGATCGGGTTTCGGCCTGTCCATCTCGATGATCTCCAGCCCGTTCTCGCTGCTCGTGCGCGGCCCCGGGAACGGTTTGCCCGTGAACGGCGAGGCGTAGATGCGGGAGAAGAAGCCAGCGATGTCCAACAGTTTGATGCGCTTGGCGAGGTTGACCGACGGCGCCGTGGAGTACCCGGCCAGCGAAACGCCGTCGTCGCGGAGCCGCTCGAAGGCCGGGACCACGTCGTCGTAGAGCCGCAGAGTGTCAGCGCGCACCCGGTCGAAGGCGGTGAATGCCGGGGCGAGGGCCTGACGCTGCTCGTCTCTGGTGCGCTCGCCGTAGAGCCGATGAGCCGAATCGGTTTCGAGCAGCGCGAATGGTTGTTCGGTGTTGCCGTAGCGCTTGTGGACGGCCTTGAGCTCCAGCCGAAGGTCGTCGGCGTCGATCCCCAACAGGGGCGCGGCCGTGCCGATCATCGCCTCAAGCGCGGGCACGAAATGCCCGATCCAGTCGTAGAGGGTGTCGTCGAAGTCGAAGACGACCAGCCGGATGGGCGCGTCCGTACCGACTTCACCGATCCCGCCGGTCACGATCCGACCGGTCTGACGTGCCACAGGGACTGGTCGCTCAGAGTCAGCTGCGACGGCTGGGTGATGACGACCCCAGCGTATTGCGGGTCTTCGGAGACGAACCGGTAGTTCCCGTAGAAGTTGCAGGGATGGGAATCGATGGTTTGGAGACGCAGCCAGGCGCAGGAGTGGGTCTGGGTGGGATCGCTCGGACGGTAGTACTGAGGCACCAGTGGCCACTGTTCGGGTGCGGGGGTGAACGGTGGGGTGTCACCGAAGTCGTTCGGACGGGGAGGCAGCACCTCGACCGCCAACGCCCTGGTGACGACGCCTGCGGGCGACCCCGTATCGAACAGGCCCAGGAGACCTCGATGGCCGCGAAGATGGTCCTGGAACGATGCCCACAAGGGGAGTTGGGGGCCTTCAACAGCCTTCTTCCACCATCCCCACCAGGCGCCCTGCCCGGGGGTTTGAGGCGATGAGCTTCTCGTGTTCCTCCAGCGTCCTGACCCCGGCATGGAAGTCCCGGAAGCGCAGTAGCAGCATGTCGCCGTCACGGAACCCGGTCAGGGCTCCGGCCTGTGAGCCGGTGCCTGGGGAGCCAGCCGACGGGATGCGCCGCGGTTCGTTGTTGAGGTCGCGGAGGACGTCTCCGATCCCTTCCGGGGTGAGTGACGACACCGTCAGACTCTTCACGCCGGACAGATCGCGCGGGATGCGGTCTCCGGTGGAGCTAGGCAGGCGGACCAGCCGGACCTTCTGTTGAAACTCCGCCTGGTCCTCGTTGAACAGGCCGTGGAGCGCGTTGGCCTCGGCTACCACGCCGGCCCCGACCTTTGGGTTGTTCCTGCCCGACCACCGCTGAGCCCAGGGGTCGTTCATCATGATGAGGACGTAGTCGGCCTCATCGATCTGGTTTGGCCCCCAGGTGTTCCAGTTGGTGTCGCGTTCGTTCGCGACCCAGAGGTCGAGGAGGACCTCGTCGATGCCAGCCGATTCGAGAAGCTCGGCAAATTGCTCCACCTGCCCTTTCCAGAGCTCGGCGCGCTCGTCCGGCCAGTCCTCCCCACTGTGGGCCCAGGTGATGAACACGCGCATACGGGTGAGCCTAGTGGCCCGTCGCGCCTAATTGCATGGGTATGGAGCGCCATTCGAGCGACCGACTTCGTTGTCGTCGGTCGACGTAGTACACCGCTACGACTGACCTCCTCCGCCTTGTCATCCATCCCGACTGACACCCCATACTCATCCGCACCTTTAGCCTGAATCCGTGGATTGGCTTTCGGACGGGTTTCTGGAGGGCATGGTCCCGGTGTTTTGACGCTGTTGTGATTTTGGGCGTGATGGATCTGCTGGTTTGCCCAGCTTTTCCACTTTGTTTGGTTCCTTGGGTTTGGCCTGGCGGGGGCGGGATGGGCAGGTCAGGCTGATAGTGGTGGCCCGGTGGTGGAGGGGAACACGCTTCGCCAGAGTTGTAGCCATTGGGGTGCCCATGGCCAATGCTCGGGCAGGTGGAGCCAGGGTCGGCGTTGTGGACGGGCCAGTCGTGCA
>NZ_FQZG01000135.1 GCF_900141915.1 Tessaracoccus bendigoensis DSM 12906
CCCGGACATCATTGAGTTGGAGACCTTCGACGCCGGCCACACGCTCTGCTGGAACACCGACCCCGACCGGTGGCAGGACGCAGTGACCGCCTGGCTCCAGGCGCGTGTCCCACGCTGATCGGCTGAACGGAGCGACCAACCTCGGCACCCATCTCGTTCGGCCACGCCCGGAGAAACCCCACTCAAGCCGTACCTCCGCCGGTATCATCGTGAGTGTTGGCCTGCCTGGGCCATTGAGCGAGGGAGGACCAACGTGGCTGAGCCGTGGCTGTCCGCAGACGACATCGCCGCCCACCTCGGGGTCACCAAAGACACCGTCTACACCTGGATCGCCGAGAAGGCCATGCCCGCCCACAAGGTCGGACGCCTCTGGAAGTTCCAAGCCAGCGAGATAGACGACTGGGTGCGCGCGGGTGCGGCGGCCAGTGACCAAGAGCTCCACGTAGCCCATCCCGGTGTCGGTGGACGCTCCTACGCTCATGACAACGACGAGCACCGGGAGGGGGGAAGATGAACCTGAAAGACGCCCAGCGCTTGGTGAAGTCCAAGCAACGCGTTGCGGACCACGGCGAGGTGTTCACGCCGGCGTGGATGGTCGAGGACATGCTCGACCTCGTTAAGCACGAGTCTGAGCGGATCGACTCCCGCGTACTCGAACCCGCCTGCGGCTCGGGCAACTTCCTCATCCCCGTCCTGGCTCGCAAGCTCGCCACGGTCGAGCTTCGGCACGGCAAGAGCGAGTTCGAGAAGCGCCACTACGCATTGTTCGCGCTCATGTGCACCTACGGTATCGAACTTCTCGCAGACAACGCCGAAGAGTGCCGTCACAATCTCGCCGAGGTGTTCAACACGTTCTTGGGTATCGGCAACGATGACCAGTGGGCACGAGCGGCCCGCGCGGTTCTCACCGTGAACATCGTCCAGGGCGATGCCTTGACCATGACCGTGCCAAGCGGCCAGCCGATCACCTTTCCTGAGTGGGGCTACCTCGGCAAAGGCAAGTTCCAGAGGCGCGACTTTCGCTACGACGACCTCACTCAGCGCGCCTCGTACGAGGGAACCCTATTCGGCGAGCTCGATGACGAGGACCTGTTCGTCCCCGCGCAGACTTACCCGACGATGACCGTCATTCAGATCGCCGAGGCCGCCGCGTGACCCTTGCACCTTTGACTCTCCGAGGGCACAACCCGGATGTCTTGACCTGCATCGCGAACCTCTCCAACGATGAGGTCTTCACCCCGCCGGAGTTCGCGAACCAGATGCTCGACACGCTTGCCGCCGCGTGGGCAGACGCCAACGACGGCGCCGACATCTGGGCCAACCCCGATGTCACGTTCCTCGATCCGTTCACCAAGTCTGGTGTGTTCCTCCGCGAGATCGTGCGCCGACTCACCGACGGCCTGATCCTGACGATCCCCGACCTCACCGAACGCGTCGATCACATCCTCACCCACCAAGTGTTCGGCATCGGGATCACCCAGCTCACGGCGCTGCTCGCGCGCCGGAGCGTCTACTGCTCGAAGTTCGCCAACGGCCCGCACTCGATCGCTAGGTCATTCACGACCGAGGACGGCAACATCTGGTTCGAGCGCACCGAGCACACCTGGGGCGGCGGGAAGCGGGAGTTCCGTGCTGATCCACTGACCAGCGAGGAAGTCGCCGTCTATACCAACCGCAAGTGCATCTACTGCGGCGCAGGCGAGGATGACTACGCCCGTGGTGACGACCTTGAGACTCACGCCTACGCCTTCATCCACACCGACGACATCAAAGCCCGCATCGCGGAGCTGTTCGGAGACACCATGCAGTTCGACGTCATCATCGGCAACCCGCCCTACCAGCTCAGCGACGGCGGTCATGGGACCAGCGCCGCCCCGATCTATCAACTCTTCGTAGAGCAGGCCAAGAAACTCGACCCGCGTTTCTTGTCCATGATCGTTCCCTCGCGTTGGTTTGCGGGAGGAAAAGGCCTCGATGAGTTCAGGGAGTCAATGCTGACCGACAGCCGCGTGCGGGCAATCAACGATTACCTGAGCGCTTCGGACGTGTTCCCAGGCGTCGGACTAAAGGGCGGGGTGTGCTACTTCCTCTGGGATCGCGACCACCCCGGACTCTGCGAGGTCACCACCCACTTCAAGGATTGGCCGACGACCACGGCCACTCGCTCTTTGCTGGCTCTTCACAATGCAGGGTGTAGGTGGGGTTTGAATCCTCCGGTTTCGAGGAGGCTTCTGGCTATGTAGTGGGTCAGGTTCTTAAATCCCAAGGCGATCCCGCGGAGGTGTTCGAGGCGTCCGTTGATCGCTTATGCCGACGTGTGGATTATGCCGACCGTGACCACGTTTACCCTTGTCAGAGACGATCGTCTCCTGGTGGTGTCGGCATAGTCAGAGGGCTTCGAGCCAGGTGAGGATCTCGGGGGGCGGGGTGAATGTGCCTGGGGTGACTCCTGGGGGTCTGGTCTTGTCGAGGGCTGCCTTCTTTGTCTCCATGTCGGCGTGGAGGTAGATGTCGGTGGTGGAGGTCTGCTCGTGGCCTAGCCAGAGCGCGATGACTGTGATGTCGACTCCGGCGTGGAGGAGGTTCATGGCGGTCGTGTGCCGGAGGGTGTGCATGGTGACGTGTTTGCTGTCCACTG
>NZ_FQZG01000133.1 GCF_900141915.1 Tessaracoccus bendigoensis DSM 12906
CAGACGGCGACGGCACCAGACCTCGTCGACGGCCGACGGAGCGGTAGAGGGGAGGGACGGCGACGAGACCAGACGGCGACGGCATCAGACGGCGACGGCATCAGACGGCGACGGCACCAGACCTCGTCGACGGCCGACGGAGCGGTAGAGGGGAGGGACGGCGGCGAGACCAGACGGCGACGGCATCAGACGTCGACCGCATCAGACGATGACGGCACCAGACCTCGACGACGGCCGACGGCGCGGTAGAGCGGAGGAACCGCGGCGACACCCGACGGCGAAGGCCCGCCCCCAAGGGACGGGCCTTTGATGCCTTCGACTCCGAGCGACCTCAGGCGGCCGACTCGACCTCATCGGGGATGTTCTTCGTCGAGATCCGCTTGCTGAACACCCAGTACGACCACGACTGGTACCCGATCACGATCGGGACGAAGATCACCGCGGCCCACGTCATGATCGTCAACGTCGTCGGTGACGACGCCGCCGTGATCATGTTCAGACGCTCTGCGACGGCGACGTTCTCGTCCTGCGCGAACCCGATGTTGCCGTACATCTTCAGGAAGACGCCCACGAACAGCGCCACCACCGACAACCCCGTGCCGATGAAGCCCCAGCCGTCACGCCCCTTGCCGATCGCGAAGCTGGCCCCGACGATCGCCAGGATCGCGACGATGCCGGCTGCCCAGGCGAAGACGCTCAGGTCGCCGAACTCGGACGTCGCGGGCCAGAACACGTTCTGGCAGATCACGAACAGCGCGACCAGGACGGCGGCGGCCCACCCGAGGCGGGCGCCGAAGCTCTCGGCCCGATCGTGGATGATGCCGCGGGTCTTCAGCGCGATGAACGCCGAGCCGTGGACCAGGAACAGCACGACCAGCATCACTCCGCCGAGCAGCGCGAACGGGCCGAACAGGGCCCAGAACGAGCCGTTCCAATGCAACCCGTCGTTCGGCAGGCCGATCACGAAGTTCGCGAACCCGACGCCGAACACCAGCGACGGCAGGAACGAGCCGATCGTCGCGAACCAGTCGAGCGTCGTCCGGTAGCGGGAATCGGGGTGCTTCGAGCGGTATTCGAAGGCCACGCCGCGCAGGATGAGGCCGACCAGCACGAGAAGCAGCGGGATGTAGAGGCCGGAGAAGACGCTGGCGTACCAGCCGGGGAAGGCGGCGAACATCGCGCCGCCGGCGGTGAGCAGCCACACCTCGTTGCCGTCCCAGACGGGGCCGATGGTGTTGACGACGACGCGCTTTTCCTTCTCGTTCTTGCCGAGCACGGGGATCAGCATGGCGACGCCGTAGTCGAAGCCTTCGAGGAAGAAGTAGCCGAGCCAGAGGACGGCGACCAGGACGAACCAGACCAGCGTCAAGGTGGGAACGGCGACGGTGCTTTCAAGCAGGTTGAACATGTTTGCTAATCCGTCCTCAGTACGCGAAGGTCAGGGGGGCGTCGGGATCGGACTGGACCTCGATCGGCGCGACCTCGGGCAAGCCCTTCTTCGCGTACTTGAGGAACAGCCAAACTTCCAGCACCGCCAGGGCGCCGTAGATCAGGGTGTAGGTGATCATCGAGAACAAGACGTTGCCAGCCGGCACCGACGTCGAGACCCCTGAGGCCGTCGACATCACGCCTGCCACGACCCAGGGTTGGCGACCCATCTCGGTGAAGATCCAGCCGAACGAGATCGCGAACAGCGGCGCCAGGGGCATGGCGAACATGGCGAGGGTCCAGATCGGGCCCGGCTTGGGGAACTTGTCCTTCCGGACGAACCACAAGGTCGCCAGCGCCAGCGCCATCCCGGCGAACCCGAGGCCCATCATCAGGCGGAAGGTCCAGTAGGAGATGGGCACGTTGGGGATCGGGTCGATGCCGGGGTAGTTGGCCGCGAGTTCGTCGGCGAACTGCTCCTGCAGGAGGGACTGGCCACCGTCGGCGTGCCGGAATCCCTCCTCGGCGAACTCCTCGCGCAGGTTGTTGATGCCCTTGACGGTCTCCTGCCCGGCCAGGAACGACAGCAGACCGGGAATCTGGATCTCGAAGAGCGGCTCGGTGCCCTCCAGGTTGCCGATGGTCAGCACCGAGAAGGGGGCATTGGTCTGGGTCTCGAACAGGGCCTCGGCCGCGGCCATCTTGACGGGCTGCACCTGCGTCATGATCTTGGACTGCTGGTCGCCGGAGATGACGGTGAAGACGGAGGCGCCGAGTAGCACCCAGGCGCCGAACTTCGTGGCGAAGCGGTAGGCGGAGGTGTCGCCGTCCTTCATTTCGCCGTCGCGACGGATTTTGGCCAGGTGCCATCCGGCGACGCCGGCGACCAGGCCGCCGGCGACCATGTAGGCCGCGGAGATCACGTGCGGGAAGGTGACCATCAGCACCGGGTTGCTGAGGATCTCCACGAAACCGCCGACGCCGTCGAGCTCGGCGCGACCGTTGCGGAAGACGGTGCCGACGGGGTTCTGCATCCAGGAGTTGGCGGCCAGGATGAAGATGGCCGACAGCATGGTGCCGAACGCCGCCAGGTAGATGGTGGCGAGGTGGAGCTTCTTGGGGAGCTTGTCCCAGCCGAAGATCCACAGCCCGATGAAGGTCGACTCGAGGAAGAACGCGAGCAGTGCCTCGAGGGCCAACGGGGCGCCGAATACGTCGCCGACGAAGCGGGAGTACTCGGACCAGTTCATGCCGAACTGGAACTCCTGGACGATGCCCGTCACGACACCGAGGGCGAAGTTGATGAGGAAGAGCTTGCCGAAGAACTTGGTGAGGCGGAGGTAGGCATCTTTGCTTGTCCGCACCCACATGGTCTGAAACACCGCCACGAGCATCGACATGCCGATGGTGATGGGGACGAAGAGGAAGTGGTAGACAGTCGTGATTCCGAACTGCCACCGCGCCAAGGCCACTGGATCCATGGTGGCAAGCTACTACGCAAAGTCGGAAATCGACAACCTGTCCCTAACTTGGGGCCTGGTTGCCCTTATGCTTGGCGCCATGGCGTCGAGAGGTGAACTCGAACAGCGGGTGATGGAGCTGCTGTGGCAGTCCCGCACGCCGCAAAGCGTCGGCGACGTCCACGCGCTGCTGTCCAAGGAACGTGAACTGGCCTACACGACGGTGATGACGGTGCTCGATCGGCTCGCGAAGAAGGGCCTCGTGGAGCGGGAGTTGGCCGCGAGAGCGTGGCGCTATCGTCCAGCCTCGTCGCAGGCAGAGGTGATCGCCCGTGAGATGGGCGCGTTGTTGGGGGTCGCGGCACCTGAGGTGAGGGTCGAGGCATTGAGGGCGTTGGCGTTGGGGTTGAGCCCGGAGGAGCGGGCGCAGTTGGTCGAGCCGGCGGTCGGTTGAGTCGGCTGGGGTCGCGCTGGTTGAGCCGCCCGAGCGTTGGTTGAGCCGCCTCGTGAGGAACGAACGAGGCGTGACGAAACCCCCTGGCGCACGGTGCAGGGTGCTGACCCCA
>NZ_FQZG01000132.1 GCF_900141915.1 Tessaracoccus bendigoensis DSM 12906
CGGATCTTGTAGAACACCGCCCGACTGATCTGGTGCCGCTCGCAGAAGCGCGTGACCGCACCCCGCTCGGCATCATCGGGCCAGTTCGCGATCGCCCACCGCACGTCGGCAGGCACGTGGTTGAAGTCCATGCCCAAACCCCACACCCGCACCCAGTGCCCACGATGTCGTGAGACTCACTGTGCACGATGTCCCGAGACAGAACCGTCCACGATCTCGTGAGACTTCACACCTACATCGGAGTTACACCGGAAAACGTACAGTCCCTCGCGGGGGCAACTGATGGAGGCGTGGAGGGCCCTTGCAGTGGCTAGTCTCTAGGCGTGTCGCGGTGTGGGGCGTTCGGGTGCATGACGCTGACGGCTGGTCCGCTGTGTGTTTTCCATGCGAGGAGGGTCAAGCGGGGTTTGGGGCTGCCGACCGCGGCCGATCTGAGGGTTGGGGATCCGAGTGGCCGTGGCGTGTGGGGGAGGGTGGATCGCACCGCCGAGGGGGTCTTGTGTCATGAGTGTGGGCAGCGGTTCGCCAGTCTCGGGATCCATCTGGCCCGTTCCCATGAGCTCACGGTCCGGGTGTATCGGGATCGGCACGGGATCGCTGATGAGGAGTCTTTGGCGGTCGTGTCGGCGGGTAGGCCGCGGCGTCGTGCGCATCCGTGTGGGCGTTGCGGGACGATTCTGACGGTGCCGGGGAAGCTGTGTGACGACTGCCGCGTCGCGCGCCAGGCTGAGCTTGAGAACCGCCAGACGGCTCTGGCGGAGCCGAGACCGGTCAAGGTGCGGTGGCGGCGCCTGACCGGCGAGGAACGCGACGCGCTGTTGCGGGCGGCCGAGGAGATGGGGTCGTTGATCGCGTCGCTGCAGCGGAGCCGGGTCACATCGGCGGAGATCGCCGCAGTCCTGGGCCGAAGCCAGAAATGGATGGCGCGCACCCATCCCCGCCCCGACTGGGGAACCCCAGGCTGAGGACCGTAACCCGTGTTGTGCACAGCGTTGTCCACCGCGGTGGGTGAAACGATCACAACACCAGGGGCACCCGGGACAGTGGGCGTCGGCGAGGCTGAGAGACCCGCAGAAGCACGTGGCACCACCCCTAGCTGCATGCCTTGGAGCGTGGCTGTCCAGCGGCCTGGTGAAGTTTCGGGGGTAGGTTCATCGCCCGTAGTCAGACGCTGAATCGGGGTCGCGTACCCCTCGTGGGGCGGGGTGTGGGGGTAGGGAACGGGAGAGGTGCCCGCGGGAGGTTCATCGCGAACCAACCGCGAAAGGACCCCTGCGATGAGCGTGCGCGCCGCCCTCCATCTCGACCCTCTACTTCAGGCCGCCGACGACACCTGGCCGCATTGGACCAGGGACGAGCCCCTGCTGACCCGGTTCGCCTCGCACCGGGAGGTCGCGCAGTGGCGGATGGATGATGTCGACTGGCAGGAGGACCGGGAGATGTTCCTCGCGTTGGGTCGGCTGACGTTGGTGGAGGAGTCACGGACCGCCGCGACAGCGGTACTGGTGTTCCTGGTGCTGCCCGCATGTGAGGCCACCGTCATGCGGCGGGCCTCCATGACCCCTGACGTGAGGCATCTGGAGGATGTGGCTGCTGGCTATCTGTGGAGCGAGGTGGCGCAGTATCCGTGGGACGATCCGATGAAGGGCTGGATCCCGCAGGGGGTCGCCCGTCGCGTCGGTCGGGCGATCGACCGCGACTTCGGCTGGGGAGAGACGGCGGAGCGGATCTGGCGGGATCGGGCCACGCTGGACTTCGAAGCGGTGGAGCGCCTCAATCATCGCGGGGCGTACATGAGGCCACTGCACACCACCGACCTGTACTGGTGGGCGGTGACCGAGGCGGGGCTCAGCAGGGAGGATATGGATCTGCTGGTCGCGCTGGCGGTCACCGCCCACGAGGACGGGATCTCGTCGCGGTCCAGCGCGGGTATCACCGCCCGCTCCGCGTGTGTGCAGCTGGTCCAGCCCGGGCAAACCGTCGACCAGCTGCAGTACCGCGCCAGGAAAGCGTTGACGGTCCTCCGCGAAGCAGCCCGCAGCACCGCCGCCTGACCCATTCGACGGTCTGCCAGCGCACATCGAGGACTGCACACCGACCCTGAGTTCCCCGACACTGGTCGCCGCTCGAATCGGGTGAGGCGAGTCGGTGATCGATCTGTTGGAGATGATCTAGACCATGAGCCCACGACGTGCAGCGGTAGTAGCCGTGACCATGACCGCCTTGAGTGCACTCTTGGCAGGGTGCGCCGCTGAGGGTCAGCCCACCACCCAGAGTCCCGCCGCGTCCCCGACGCCTGTCACCTCCAGTGCACTGCCGACCCCTGATCAGTCTCTGACCCCTGACCAGTCTCCGAGCGCGGAGTTGTCGGTGAGCCAGTGGTTTCCCGATCAGCCGGCGGGTGAATCTGGCGTGCAGGCTGAGATCCGCGCCGCCTGGGAAACCCACGAGATCACCATGGACGAGTTCGCCCGGAATCCCGACCTGACCGATCTGACGGAGATCCAGCTCGTCAGCACGGGTCAGGAAGCCACCGATTCGGTCGCTGGAATCGTTCGGCTTCGGAACAACAACCTGATCCGCAAGGGGTATGTGATCTTCCGTGACGCGGTGATCGCTGAGCCGACCACCGACACCGATGGAGTCACCACCTCGGAAATCAACTACTGCTTCGACCCAGCACACTTGCAGACCGTCGACATCGACACCGGCCAGCCCGGCGAGAGCGTCATCCAGCCCGATCAGACGATGAAGGTCATGGTCCTCATGGAGCAGATGCCCGACGGGAGTTGGCGGGCGGCGCTGTCGGAGACCGAATTGGCTCCGTGCTGAGAGGCTTCGATCACGGGCGGCCTCTTCCTCCACTGCTGCTGGCGGCATGACGCCAGGGTCACCAGATTGTTCCTAGGGCGTTCGTGATGGAGTGCCCACTCCGGGTCGGTGCCTGACGCCGGCTCACCGGGCATTGCTGCTGCGCTCTGAACACTCCGGCCCGCACGACGTCGCTGGCTTGCCCCGCCCCGCCGGCCCTTCAGCAGGAATCCTGCCTGCACCTCCCACGGTCAAGCAGCCGCTGGTTAGCCGGCCTCCCCTCCTGCCCGGCACGTAGGGGCTCCCTGTCTGCGTGGAGTCGCTGGAACTTGTTTACGCGCTGGCCGGGATTGGACCGGGTTCATAGGGGGCAGGACAGCACGAGGACAGCGAAAGGGGCCACGGAGATGTCGGATGAGGAGACGCAGCAGCTGATCGTTGCTGCGAAGGGCGAGGCGGAGGCCTGCGACCAGTTGGTGTTCTGGACCCAGCAGCTGCAGCACGCTCTGGATGCCCGCCGTCAGTTGCTGGATGTTCCGCCGGAGGAGCTGAACCTGAATCCGTGGACCGGTGGGTGGTGGTGCGGCGGGTCGGAGTGTGAGAGTGCCTTCTGAGTAGGGATAATCGGGAGTGTTGACGTCCTGATCTACCGCACACAAAAGGCACTGATAGTGAAGCTACACCATGTTTGGAGCAAGGCCACCCCGATCTTCGATGATGAGAACCTGATCTCGTGTGCTGGGTTGGTGCCGGTGGTGAGTTTGGCGGAGCAAACAGGCTTGTCAGAACTGGTTGCCGAGAAGGTACGGTTCAAGACCTGCCGGGTGAAATCGGCCGGGTCGAACC
>NZ_FQZG01000131.1 GCF_900141915.1 Tessaracoccus bendigoensis DSM 12906
TCGTTACCAGCGTTGGTTGGTGGTTACCAGGGGTAGGGCTCGTTACCAACGGAATACGGTTGGTGTCGAGCGATAGTGCTGGTGACGCGTCCGGATCGCTGGTGTCGGGCGCGGATCGCTGGTGTCGCGGGGGCCGCGTCCTGTTGCGTGGTGCTGGGCTGGGTGGGCGTCGTTACCAGCGGTGGTTGGTGGTTACCAGGGGTAGGGCTCGTTACCAGCGGAATACGGTTGGTGTCGAGCGATAGTGCTGGTGTCGAGCGATAGTGCTGGTGTCGAGCGATAGTGCTGGTGACGGGGGCTCCATGCTCATCAGGGGGCGGACCGGCTACCGTGGTTGTGTGTTGTCCCGCTTCCGCACCGCCTACGGGCTCTTACTCGCACCATTGGCTCGGTTGCTACTGAAGGCCGGGGCCAGCCCGACCGCGGTGACCGTCGCAGGCACGGTCGCGGTGGTGTTGTCAGCTCTGCTGCTGTTCCCGGGCGATCATCTTGTGGCCGGGTCTGTGGCGTGTGGGCTGTTCCTGCTGGCTGACGGCTTGGACGGCACAATGGCCAGGCTGGGGAACAGGGAAACGAAGTTCGGGGCGTTCCTCGACTCCACACTCGATCGGGTGGCCGACGGTGCGATCTTCGTCGGCCTCGCAGCTTGGGGAATCGGTCGTTCTCCCCTCGTGAGCTGGCTCGCCATGCTCTCACTTGTTGCTGGGTTCATCGTCTCCTATGCCCGGGCCCGCGCCGAAGCTGAAGGATGGAACGTATCGGTGGGGTTGTTCGAGCGTACTGACCGCCTGGTCGTCGCGTTGGCGGCAGCGCTGATCGCCGGGTTCGGGGCGGGGGAGTCCGCACTCGTCGTCGGCCTTGCGGTGGTCCTGGCCGGGAGCGTAGTCACGACCGGGCAGCGGATCGCCGCTGCTAGGAGGGCCTCGCTGCCTCCACGAGAGCCCGAGCGGCCCTCATCGTCGCTGTTATGAGGCGCTCGTTCGGCAGGCCGGAGTCGAGACGCTGGAAGGCGGCCTCCAGTAGTCCGAGGGTGAGTGCGGACTGGATCCGGGCCTCTGTCTCATCCGCCACCAGTTGAATCCAGGCCGAGCCGAGGGCGTCACGCAGGATGCTGTGGGCGTAGTCTGCGATCTGGGAGGTCGCGCTGGACGCAGCTGCTGAGCCGCGCGAGACGTCCATCAGCCAACTGTGCCCCGTCGTCTGGGCCTGTTCGAGATTGACGCGAACCCACTCCACGATCCGGTCGCCCGGATCCTCCAGCGGGGCGAGTGCTTCCGAAACCGCCCTATCCCAGGCGGGCAGGTAGCGCGCCAGCACCATCCCGCGCAGGTCGTCGACGCTGTCGACATAACGGTAGATCGAGTTGCGAGCGATGCCTGCCGCGGCGCTGACGACGCCTGCGGTCAGTGGATCACCTGCTCGGAGGATTCTCTCCGCTGCGTCGACCAGGGTCTCACGCACCAGCTCGCGGTGTTCGGCAACGGTGGGTGCGGCGATCTTGGGCATGGGTCATTCTCTCACGCGATTTGACGACATGGTGTCGCCAACCTACAGTAGATAGCGACAACGTGTCGCAAACAAGGAGGTCCGAAATGGCCAAGCAACTAAAGACCTGGTACTGGTTCGCCATGATCTACACCGCGCTCGGCCTGGCCAGTGGGTTGTTCTACAGGGAGTTCACCAAACTCAATGGTGTGCCCGGGGGAACCCAACTCGCCGTCGCGCACACCCATCTGCTCACCCTCGGAACGATCTTCTCTCTGATCTTCCTGGTGCTTGAGCGTCTGTTCCGGCTGTCCGAGGTGACCCGGAGGTACAAGGCCTTCGTGATCACCTGGAATGCGGGCGTGCTCGTCACCGCCACGATGTTGGTAGTCAAGGGATGTCTGCAGGTCCTCGGTTCGGACTTTGCCACCTCGCCCATGATCGCCGGGATCTCCGGCCTCGGCCACATGACCATCACCGCCGCGTTCATCCTTCTGATGATCGTCCTCGGCAAGCGACTGGCTGAAAGTGAGTCGACACATGCCTGATGTCGAGCTGGCCGGAAAGCGTCGCTGGGTCGGCCTGGCCGTCCTGGCGCTCTCCCTGGGGTTGGTGGTGCTCGACGGCACCATCGTAGGGGTTTCGCTGCCGGTCATCATTGCCGATCTGAAGCTGTCCCTCACCGACGGGGTCTGGGTCAACAGCCTCTATTCCGTGGTGTTCGCCGCGCTGCTGCTCACGGCTGGCAGGTTGGGCGACCGGATGGGACGTCGCAGGCTGTTGATCGCAGGCATACTCGCCTTCGTGCTTGGCAGCGTGCTTGCGGCCCTGTCGACCGGCGCCGCCGCGCTCATCGCGGCCCGTGCGGTGCAAGGGGTCGGAGGCGCTCTGATCCTCCCCTCGACACTCTCCACAGTCAACGCCACCTTCCGGGGGAAGGACCGCGCCGTCGCCTTCGGCGTCTGGGGTGCGGTCATGTCCGGCGCGGCCGCGCTCGGTCCGCTCCTCGGCGGGCTGCTCACCACCTATGCCTCCTGGCACTGGATCTTTTGGGTCAACGTGCCCCTCGGCATCGCCATCGTGATCGCCGCGGTGATCGTCGTCGATGAGACGGTCGGTGACGACTCCAGAGGCACAGACCTCATCGGGCCCGTGCTGGCCGCCATCGGATTCGGTGCGCTGGTCTTCGGGCTCATCGAGGGTGCGAATCTCGGCTGGTGGACGCCACAGGCCGAGTTGGCCATCGGCGGGTGGAACTGGGGGACCGACGCGGCCGTGTCGCCCGTGCCTGTCGCGCTGGCGGTCGGCCTCGTCTTCGTCGCGGCCTTCGTCCTCTACGAGAGGGCGCTTGGACGCACAGGTCGTACACGGATCCTTGACACCGCGCTCTTCACCATTCCCAGCTTCTCGTGGGGAAACCTGACTGCGGCGCTCGTCGCCGTCGGTGAGTTCGCACTCATCTTCGTCCTCCCTCTCTATCTGGTGACGGCGCTCGGTCTCGACACCCTCGGAGCGGGGTTCGTGCTCGTCGCGATGGCCGGTGGCGCTTTCGTCGCAGGTGCCTCGGCGAGGCATCTGGCGGGGGCATTGGGTGCCTCGAAGGTTGTCGTGCTCGGCCTTGGTCTGGAGGTCATCGGCACGGCGGCGACCGCCGTGATCGTCCAGCTTCAGTTCGGGCCTTGGTGGGTCGCCGGGGCACTGCTGGTCTACGGCGTGGGCGTCGGGCTGGCGTCGGCCCAGGTGACCTCCCTTGTCCTGGGTGACGTTCCCGTCGAGCAGTCCGGGGCTGGGTCTGCGGTCCAGTCGACGGTTCGTCAGGTCGGCTCGGCGCTGGGCAGTGCGATGGGAGGTTCGGTCCTCACCGCGGTACTGGGCACCCGGGTCCTGCACGGGGTTGACGTCGGTGATTTTGCGCACGCCAGCGCTGTGGCGGTGTGGTTCTCGACGGGCCTGTTGGCGGTTGGGCTGTTCTCAGCGACGCGCCTTGCCGCCTCGGCGGGAAAGCCTGCCAGGAGCGTGGCACTCGCTCGGTGAGTGGAGCGGGATCGGTCGAGCCGGGGTGCGCGTCGGTTGAGCCGGTCCCACCGCGCGAAGCGCCGTGGTGTGCGTCGGTTGAGCCGGGCCGTGAGCTTGCGAACGCCCGTGACGAAACCATCGTGACCTTGTCCGCGGAGTCTCCCCAGAGCCCGTGGTTGGGTTGCT
>NZ_FQZG01000130.1 GCF_900141915.1 Tessaracoccus bendigoensis DSM 12906
CAAAATCACGGACCAGTTCCGCCCGCTCCTCTGGCGACAATTCACGAGGAAGGGCCAGCATCACCTTGTCGCAAACCCTGCCGTTCTTTCGGTCTGAGGCTTCTGCTTGGTCAAGCCAGGCGTGGGCCTCATGCCGATGAGACGGCATGTGTTGGGACAGCACAATCCGGGCCGCGCTGTCACGGGTGATGTAATCGACATGTGCCCCGGCGGTGCCGGGGGCATGGGTCGATTTTCCGATGCTGCGGTGGTTCAGACTGTAGATGGCCAAGGCTTCTTCTTCCTGCCGTAAAAACGGGGTTCGGGGTGCCCCCGACGCACGGGTTTCGCAGAAACCCATAAGTGCGCCCTAGTCCATCCTACCGGACAGACCACCCTCCCGCAAGGTCGGGCTTCGCTGCGCTCCGGGGGTGGTTTTTACGGCAGGAAGAAAGCGGGACTAGCGGCCACGGTTCTTATTTTACTTGTTATTCTTGTTGTTTATGCCCGGTACACTTCTTTCCGGTTGCCTATGCGAACCACGAGGATACGCAGGGCGTTATCTTCGATGCTGGCGATGATTCTGAAGTCGCCGACGCGGTACTTCCAGAATGCACCCAGCTTTGAGCCTTTGAGGGCTTCGCCAATGCTGCGTGGATCGTCGAGTTGAGCGACCCGGCTATGCAGGAAGGTAAGGATGCGCCGCGCCATCTGTACGTCGATTTTGTCCAGTTCGCGCTCGGCGGCTCTGTCGAATTCAATCTTCCAGGCCATAACGCTTCATCACGTCTTCGAGTGATACCGCTTGGCTCTTGCCTGCTCGAAGGTCGGTTAGGCGCTGCTCAGCTAGGTACAAGTCTTCGAGATTGTCTAAGTGTTCGAGGATGGCTTCACGGGCATAGAACGTTTTTGTTCTGCCCGTAGCCTGAGCCAGTGCTTCAAGTCTGGTCTCCACTTCGGCAGGCAGTCGGATGGCGAGCATTTTTCACCTATATTGCTACATCGCTATACATGTATAGCATAGTTTATCCACAGACTGAAGTTATCAACCGTCTAAAATTCAATTTCTTAACTTCAATTTCTATGGTTCTTAAGCTACTGTTTTTAAACAAAAAATGACCATGTTGCTACTAAATGGGCGGATGCTACTGCTACTTGATATGATGTTTCTGTAGTTATGCTACGCTCCGGGGATGGCGCTATAAAAAAACAGGGGGGCTATGGTCCCCCTGTTTTTTTATTATTTTAGGCGTATTGAATGAGCTTCCAAGTAACCCCTTTATTGTTATAGGGCGGTACTTTGTTCCCTTTTGCGAGGGGGATTGTTGTACTGGGGGTAGACTCTGCTTTCCAGATGCCGCTTTCTGGGCAGTTTTCTCCCGTATAACAGGTGGTTCCAAGTGGCTTGCGAGCAGTGCTCATGTTTTTAACTTTCTAAAAGTCTCTCCGCTGTGATTAACTTTAGCGTCCAAACTAGAGTTGCAGCTTATGAGAGCATGGTTATAGCAAAAGCCCCGGCACGCGTTGTCGGGGCTTTTGTATCTTGCAGATGAGAGATACGCTGGTCAACACTGCATCTAGTGCGTTCTTTGTGGAACAAAACCGGAATAGATTATACATGCATTAATACGTGTACGTTTTAATTTATTGGGCGTTCTTTTAATTTTGTGCGGCTTATATCCTGATCAAAACTTGACCTACATATTTGATTTAATTTTATAAATTGTGGCTATTTTCGGAATTTCTGTCTCTGCCCATTTTACTGGGCACACACTGCTTCTCTACTCATTTTACTAGGCGCGCAGCCCTTTCATAAATTTTACCTTAGCGCACATAATTGTCACCTAATGTTCTTGCCGAAATAAGATCTGAATGACGATGGGCGCGCAATATAATGCCTTGTATACGTTTATAATTACATTCTTTTCAATTTTTCGCTGTTGTCCTTTCGTGTTCACTGGGCGCAATCCTCCATCCTATCTTCTGGACGGATTTTTGCTAACCTATTGATAGATAAATCATTTATTATTTTATCCACAGCAAGAGCGTTTCTTGAAAAGAAGATGGCAGGCGCCTCATGACCAACGGGTTACCCACCCCCGCCCTCCTAGCGCTGTGGAGGCGCGTCGGTTGGGCATGGATAACCCGTTCACGGCCCCTTTCAGGGGGGTCAAATGAGATCATAGAAAGGAAAAAACCAAAATTGTTTATAATCAATAATTTATGAAGAATGAAGTGTCGTCCCATTGCCGGGGGTGCGGAATCAGCTGATTCCGCACCCCCTACAAAAACTGGAAACGTATTTCCAAAATATGTAGCTCTTGATTGCCGCACCCTCGGCAATGTGGTACCACTTTTTGGAAACCAGTTTCCAAAAAGTGGTACCACAGATGAGCGACATGAAATTAGGGACGCCAGTTGGCGCCGGACCCAAAAAGTGGGTTCAAACGGAACGTGCCGCACATGAGGCATGGGGACGACTGGCTATGCGATCGCCCATCGCTTCCGCCGTACTGCATCGGCTGGTTGCGATCATGGGGCATCAAAATGCTGTCGTGATTCCACAGAAAACGCTGGCAAAGCTAGTGGGATGCAATGAACGCAGCATTCGTAACGCAATGAACATCCTAGAAAGTGAGCGATGGATTCAGGTAATTCAGATCGGTCCACGCGGCACAGTAAACGCCTATGTGGTCAACGATCAGGTGGCGTGGGGCGAAAAGCGCGAGCATTTACCGCGCTTGTCTGTGTTTTCAGCCGCAATTGTGGCAGACGAAGAAGATCAGTCCGAGTATACGCTACTGCCGGGTACTCTACGCCGCATCCCGGCCCTCTATCCCGGTGAAGCGCAACTACCGACCGGCGAAGGGGAAGATCCCCCATCGCAACCCGCGCTGCCCGGTATGGAGCCAGACCTCCCCGCCCGGCAAATGGATATCGAAGATTATACGGGCTAAAGGCCTATGCCTCCGTCACCTCGGCTAACCCCCTTCCCTTTTTGGGGAGCTTTCGCTGAGGTGATGGACTTTTCAGGGCCAGATTTGACCTGATGACCTTGGCCTTTTTCCAAGGCTTGCGCCTTTTCCACGGCGGCCTTCTGTGCCCGCTTTTGGGCCTCTAGAGCGGCCTTGCGCTCCTCGAACGCCTCGCACCCGGCGGCATCGGCAAAAAGCTCTTCCTTGGCCTTCTGAGCAGCACTCACGCGGCTTTCGACATCAGCCAGTGGCCCAAAGCTCAGGCCGACCTTGTGCAGCCGGGACCGCCACGGGTGCGCCTGCTCGATCTGGCTTTTTTGCCCCTCAGCTCCCTTTGCAGCCTTGGCCGTCGCTTCGGCCAGACGGAGGCGGGCTTCATATCGGTTTGCCAAGGCTGTTTTTTCGGCCGCCTGTTCGCGTCTACGCGCTTCGGCCTCCTTGGCTACCTTTTCCTGCCTCGCCTGCTCAGCGGCCCTTCTATCGTCTCCTATGGCCTTCCACCGTTTTTCCGCTACGGCGTTAACCTCGCTGTGGTAGTGCGGCAACGGTTTCCGCGCCTCCACAAACTCCTTCGCCACCTGCAAACCAATTTCAGCCCGCTCAACCAGCGAGGCAAAGCCCTCCTTACGGGCTGATTCCACGGCTTCTTCCCAAGAAGACAGGTCCCATTTTCGGGCCTCGTCCTTGGCTTTTTGCTCGTTGAGATTGATGATTTTGGCGTTGTGCTGGCCTCGGGTCTTCATCCCGCGAACGGAGTAATCAATCTCGGGATACCGGATGACTCGCCCTTGGTGATCCTTCCGTATTTTCGAGACAGGTGTTTTTCCTTGCTCGGCCATGGCGTTAGCACGCGGCCCAACATGGATTTGCGCCTTCCGGTCGATCCCTTGGGCTGCAAGGGTCCGCCGGTCGATCCGGGCGGTATGGCCGGCACGCTGCAAATGAGCGTTTGCGATGGCCTCCCAAAGCTCGCGCAGACGCTCTGTGCTGCCCTTTTCCGACAAACCGGCCACGCGCTTTCCTGTCTCTGGGTCTTTGTCACGGATCACCAGATGGGCATGTGGGTTCTGAGCATCCGCGCCCTTGTCGTGGATCGCAGCAAGCCACGGTGCTT
>NZ_FQZG01000146.1 GCF_900141915.1 Tessaracoccus bendigoensis DSM 12906
TGGGGAAACCCACCTCTTTGAGGTATCGTTATCTGAATACATAGGGTAACGAGGCGAACCGAGCGAACTGAAACATCTAAGTAGCTCGAGGAAAGGAAATCAACCGAGACTCCGCAAGTAGTGGCGAGCGAACGCGGACCAGCCCAGTGACCATCGTGTAAGAACCGGAAGCGTCTGGAAAGTCGCACCATAGCAGGTGATAGTCCTGTACGGGTAGAAAGCACTTTGGTCCTCGAGTAAGGCGGGACACGTGAAATCCTGTCTGAAGATGGGGAGACCACTCTCCAAGGCTAAGTACTCTCTAGTGACCGATAGTGAACCAGTACCGTGAGGGAAAGGTGAAAAGCACCCCGACAAGGGGAGTGAAACAGTTCCTGAAACCGGATGCCTACAAGCAGTCGGAGCCTCCTTGAGGGGTGACGGCGTACCTTTTGTATAATGGGTCAGCGACTTACCGTATCGAGCAAGCTTAAGCCGTTAGGTGTAGGCGAAGCGAAAGCGAGTCTGAACAGGGCGTTCAGTTCGATGCGGTAGACCCGAAACCGGGTGATCTAGCCATGGTCAGGTTGAAGGTGGAGTAACACCCACTGGAGGACCGAACCCACGTCTGTTGAAAAAGACGGGGATGAACTGTGGCTAGGGGTGAAAGGCCAATCAAACTCGGAAATAGCTGGTTCTCCGCGAAAGCTATTTAGGTAGCGCGTCAGATGAATACCATCGGGGGTAGAGCACTGGATCGGGAAGGGGGGCGCGAGCCTTACTGACTCGAACCAAACTCCGAATACCGATGAGTACTGTCTGGCAGACAGACGGTGGGTGCTAAGGTCCATCGTCAAGAGGGAAACAGCCCAGACCGCCAGCTAAGGTCCCCAAGTCATGGCTAAGTGGGAAAGGATGTAGGACGGCCAAAACAACCAGGAGGTTGGCTTAGAAGCAGCCATCCTTTAAAGAAAGCGTAACAGCTCACTGGTCTAATAGCTGTCCCGCGCCGAAGATGTACCGGGGCTAAAGCCATGCACCGAAGCTGCGGATGTGCAGCAATGCACGTGGTAGCGGAGCGTTCTGTAAGTCTGCGAAGGTGTGCCGTGAGGCATGCTGGAGATATCAGAAGTGAGAATGCTGACATGAGTAGCGACAAACAGTGTGAGAAACACTGTCGCCGAAAGTCCAAGGGTTCCTGCGCAAGGCTAATCCGCGCAGGGTGAGCCGGCCCCTAAGGCGAGGCTGAAAAGCGTAGTCGATGGGAACCACGTTAATATTCGTGGGCCTGGCGGAAGTGACGACCTCCGTAAGTTGTTCGCTCTTATCGGATTGAGCGGGCCGCGAAGGAGGTCCTGGAAATAACTCCGCCATATAGACCGTACCCCAAACCGACACAGGTGGACTGGTAGAGTATACCAAGGCGCTTGAGAGAATGGTGTTGAAGGAACTAGGCAAAATGCCCCCGTAACTTCGGGAGAAGGGGGCCCATCCTCGAGGCAACTCTTGGGTGGGGGCACAGACTAGGGGGTGGCGACTGTTTACTAAAAACACAGGGCTCTGCGAAGTCGCAAGACGACGTATAGGGTCTGACGCCTGCCCGGTGCCGGAAGGTTAAGAGGAGGGGTGCAAGCTCTGAATTGAAGCCCCGGTAAACGGCGGCCGTAACTATAACGGTCCTAAGGTAGCGAAATTCCTTGTCGGGTAAGTTCCGACCTGCACGAATGGCGTAACGACTTCCCCGCTGTCTCCAACACCAACTCAGCGAAATTGAATTCTCCGTGAAGATGCGGAGTTCCCGCGGTCAGACGGAAAGACCCCGTGCACCTTTACTACAGCTTCACAGTGGCATCAGATATTAGATGTGTAGGA
>NZ_FQZG01000129.1 GCF_900141915.1 Tessaracoccus bendigoensis DSM 12906
CTAGATGTTTCCGGCATATGTCAAACCCAGGTAAGGTTCTTCGCGTTGCATCGAATTAATCCGCATGCTCCGCCGCTTGTGCGGGGCCCCGTCAATTCCTTTGAGTTTTAGCCTTGCGGCCGTACTCCCCAGGCGGGGTACTTAATGCGTTAGCTGCGGCACGGAGAACGTGGAATGTCCCCCACACCTAGTACCCACCGTTTACGGCGTGGACTACCAGGGTATCTAAGCCTGTTTGCTCCCCACGCTTTCGCTTCTCAGCGTCAGGAAAGGTCCAGAGATCCGCCTTCGCCACTGGTGTTCCTCCTGATATCTACGCATTCCACCGCTTCACCAGGAATTCCAATCTCCCCTACCTTCCTCAAGTCTGCCCGTATCGGAAGCAGGCTCAGGGTTAAGCCCTGAGTTTTCACTCCCGACGCAACAAACCGCCTACAAGCTCTTTACGCCCAATAAATCCGGACAACGCTCGCACCCTACGTATCACCGCGGCTGCTGGCACGTAGTTAGCCGGTGCTTCTTCTTCCACTACCGTCACAAAAGCTTCGTCATGGATGAAAGCGGTTTACAACCCGAAGGCCGTCATCCCGCACGCGGCGTTGCTGCATCAGGCTTCCGCCCATTGTGCAATATTCCCCACTGCTGCCTCCCGTAGGAGTTTGGGCCGTATCTCAGTCCCAATGTGGCCGGTCGCCCTCTCAGGCCGGCTACCCGTCGAAGCCTTGGTGAGCCACTACCTCACCAACAAGCTGATAGGCCGCGAGTCCATCCTTGACCGAAAAACTTTCCAACCACCCCGATGCCAGGGCAGCTCATATCCAGTATTAGCAACTGTTTCCAGATGTTATCCCAGAGTCAAGGGCAGGTTACTCACGTGTTACTCACCCGTTCGCCACTCGTGTACCCCCGAAAGGGCCTTACCGTTCGACTTGCATGTGTTAAGCACGCCGCCAGCGTTCGTCCTGAGCCAGGATCAAACTCTCCATTGAAAATTATCAGAACAACCAGCAAAAAACCGGCCGATAACTGTCAATCAGTTCGACACTGACCAAGCCCAAAACTGGACTCATCAATAATCTCAAAGAAATCCGCAACACAACCAAAACAGTTGCGCTGACGGGAACACATCACAACCAGACCAAAAAAGGCCCAACCACAATGTGCACAAAAAATTGGCATTGACTATAAAGCACGCTGTTGAGTTCTCAAGTTTCGGGTGCAACCCACACATCAACCGAACCAACC
The DNA here is from genome assembly GCF_900141915.1 of Tessaracoccus bendigoensis DSM 12906. GTDB lineage: Bacteria > Actinomycetota > Actinomycetes > Propionibacteriales > Propionibacteriaceae > Arachnia > Arachnia bendigoensis. The sequence continues at coordinate 1,246 of NZ_FQZG01000129.1, forward strand.
GGCACGACATCAGCTTGGGGCAACTCGACCAACCTTACTTGCTGGAGGCGATTCCGTCAAATTGCTTTGACTGGGATTCGACTAGGTTCAAGTGTTGGGAAATCCTATCTGACTAGGCGTTTCCCAGTTGGCTTGCCGCTTGGAGCGACTCGGCCAACTTTACTTGATCCCACTCAGCTTGTCAAACCAGAGGTCTGAGGCTGAGCAGCTTTGGAGTTGTGTTACCGCCGTAGCGGCTCTACCTACACTACCTTGCTCCATCCGCCCGATCAAATCCGGCGTCCTGAGCCCACCGCACGTGTCCCAGGCCTTGAACTGGTTCGTGTTGAACGCAAGTTCACCCGAGACTCTGTGGTGAAGGGTGGTGGCTCGCGGGCCCGGCCGTTTCCGTCCGGTGCACCGTCTGAGCCCTGAGTACGTTACACAATCCCCTCGCGGATGGCAAACCAACGGCTTTGGCGGGAAATCCCCGCCCAGCGCACGGGTCGCCTGGCAGCGGCCCTACCCTTGCACCATGGGGATACTGTTGCGTGTAGTGGCGATGTCGGCTGTAGTGGCGCTGAGCGCCTGCAGCCCCAACGTGGCCGGCGCCGGTCCGGGGGATGGCCAGGAAAGTCCGGCGACTCAGTCCACGCCGCCGGTGGCGATCGTCTCGGCCTCGCCGACACCATCCCCGACCCCATTCGTCGCCCGCACCGCCACCATCAATGTGAGTGGGGACCTTCTGTGGCACAACAGCCTCTGGAAGTCCGCGCAACTCGACGGCGATGGAGGCATGGACTTCGCACCACAGTTGGCGGCGCTCAGTGAGTTCGTCAGCGCGGCAGATCTCGGCATCTGCCACTCGGAGGTGCCCTTCGCCGAGGCCGGGGGCCCGTATTCAAACTACCCGATGTTTGCGGTGCCGCAGGAAATCGCACCCGCGATCGCCGCCACCGGATGGGACCTTTGCACCACCGCGTCGAACCACACCATGGACGCCGGCTGGGACGGCCTCGTGCGGACCCTCGAGGTGCACCACGCCCACGGCATCCTCACGAGCGGCAGCTACGCGACCGAGTCGGACGCCGCCGCCCCGGTGATCTTCACAACCGACGAGGGGGTGAAGATCGCGGTCATCAGCCAGACCTTTGGACTCAATGGAATCCCGAAGTCCAAGGGCCGTGACTGGTCAGTTGACCTGATCGATGCTGAAAAGGCGATCGCCGACGCTGCCAAGGCACGCGCCGCAGGCGCCGACATAGTCGCTGTCCACATGCACGCGGGTGAGGAGTACTCCAGCAGCCTGAACCAGCAGCAACTCGACTTCGCCTCGGCCGTGACCGCCTCACCAGACGTGGACTTCGTCTTCGGCCAGCATGCACATGTGGTGCAGCCGATCGACATGGTGAACGGGAAGTGGGTGTTCTACGGCATGGGCAACCTGATCGCAGCCAGCGGTCCCGCGAAGCCACGCACCTACGACGGGTACATGGGTCAGGTGACCTTCACCGAGACCCCCGACGGGTCCTTCGCCGCCACGGCTGCCGAGTTCGCCCCGACGATGATCACCCCGATGCGTGGCGGCACACCCTCGCGTGTGCATCTGGTGGCCGACGAGTTGCGGGCCGGATCGTCCATCGCATCCCAGCTGGAGGAGTCCGCAGCACGGACGCGGAAGACCGTAACCGCCCTCGGGGTCGAGGGCCTCACCGAACGGCAGTGACCTCAGGCCCGCTCCGCCACACCGACCGTCTTGCGGCCCCGGCGCACCACGGCGAAGCGCCCGTGCAGCAGGCGATCGGCACCCACCACCAGATCGGGGTCTTCAACCCGCTGGTTGTTCAGGTACGCGCCACCTTCGGCCACCGCCCGGCGCGCCGCGCCGCGCGAGTCGACCACACCGCCAGCCACGAGCACATCGACGATGCTCGCGTCGCCGTCGAAACTGCCGCCACCGACCTCACGCGCCACTGAGGTGAGCGTGTGCTCGGTGAGCTCCTCCAGAGCGCCCCTGCCGAACAGCGCAGCGGCCGCAGCGACCGCAGCGTCACGTTCGGACCTGCCGTGCACAAGTTCCGTGACGTCATCGGCCAGGGCGCGCTGCGCGGCCCGCTTGAAGGGTGCCTCAAGCGTCGCCTGCTCAAGCGCCTCGATCTCCTCCCTGCCCCTGAACGAGAAGACCTTGAGGTAGTCGACGACCTTGGCATCCTCGGCGTTCAGGAAGAACTGGTACATGGCGTAGGGCGAAGTCAGGTTCGCATCGAGCCAGACGGTGCCGGATTCGGTCTTGCCGAACTTGGTGCCGTCGGCCTTCGTCAGCAACGGGGTCGCCATGGCGTGAACCCTGCGCTGATCGCTGCGGCGGATCAGTTCGACGCCCGCGGCGATGTTGCCCCACTGATCGGAGCCGCCGGTCTGCAGCGTGACACCGTGGCGCCGGTTGAGTTCCCGGTAGTCCATCGACTGCAGCAGCACGTAAGAGAACTCGGTGTAGGAAATGCCCGCCTCCAGCCGTCGTGCCACCACGTCACGGGCCAGCATGCGGTTGACTGGGAAGTGCTTGCCGACGTCGCGCAGGAAGTCCAGGACGGACATGTTGGCCGTCCAGTCGTAGTTGTTGACCATCGTTGCGGCGTTCTCGCCTTCGAACGAGACGTATCCGCTGACCTGCGCACGGATCTTATCGACCCATTCGTGGACGAGTTCCTTGGTGTTCATGACCCGCTCCCCCGACTCCTTCGGGTCGCCGATCAGCCCGGTAGCCCCGCCGACGAGGAGGAATGGCCGGTGCCCGGCGTCCTGCAACCGTTTGGCGAGGAGGATCTGGACGAGGTTGCCCGTATGCACGCTCTGAGCCGTCGGGTCGAACCCGACATAGAACCTGACCGGTCCCTGATCCAGGTGCGCCCCCAGAGCGTCCAGATCGGTCGAGTGGGCGATCAGCCCACGCCAGGAAAGGTCTTCAAGCAGTGCATTCACGCGCATCAGCATACTGGCCACGACGCGTCACGCCCCCTGGAGGCCCAGACCGTCGGCCGGGCTTGAGCACTATCCCGGACTCGATCGACGACACGCCGCACCGGGGCGTCAATTCGACAAACGAACCCCGAATAGTGCTCAACGCCCCACCCAACCC
>NZ_FQZG01000128.1 GCF_900141915.1 Tessaracoccus bendigoensis DSM 12906
CTGATCCTCGCGCTCGCACTGGCCGCGCCGAGTGGTGGAGGCGGTGAGTCGTCGTGACCGAGCCACAGATCGGCAGCATCCAGCTCGACCGCACCGTCGATTCGATCCTCGTCGGCGCCCGGCACCGCGCCGACCTCGGCGACATCGACGCCCTCGCGGCATCCATCGGGCGCGACGGCCTGCTGCAACCGCTCACGATCACCATCGACGGCGTACTCGTGTGCGGGGCGCGACGCCTGGCCGCGATCAAGAAGCTCGGCTGGCGCACCGTCAACGTGTGGGTTCGCAGTGGACTGTCCGACCGGCTCGGGCAGCTCCTCGCCGAGCAGGACGACAACATGCTCCACAAGCCCTATACCCAGCTCGAAGCCGCCGGCCTGTACCGCGATCTCAAGCAGGTCATGGCCGAGGATGCCGCCCGCCGGAAGTCCGCTACCCAGTTCAGCAGCGAGAACCAGCCGGGAAACGACGGTCCCGCAAAATTTGCGGGACCGTCGAGCGCGCTCGGGGATGCGCGGGAGCAAGCGGCGGCGATGATTCCCGGCGGCGCGTCGCACACGACACTGGAGAAGATCGGCTACCTCGAAGACATCGCCAACAACCCCGCCCAGCCCGAGGCGTTGCGCACCGAGGCTGCCGCCGGGCTGGAACGGATCGAGGCCGGCGACCCGGTGCATCCGATCTACCAAGCGATCCGCGACGCCGACACCACCGCGCGGGAGCGACGCGAGGCCGAGCTGCACGCCCGCGCCGAAGCAGCCGTGGCCCAGGCGAAGTCGATCAAGAAGGGCAAGCGCACACCACCCCGCCCGCTGCCGCTCGTCACCGGCGACGGCCAGCCCGTCCGCTACCCGCTGCGCGCGTTCGTGCAGACCTGGGGCGAGCTGACGAACTGGTGGACCCACTACGACGCCGACACCCTCGCCGCCGAACTGACCGACGAGCAGTTCGAGAACTTCCTCACCACCACCGACGGCACTCTCCGGTTCGCCGACGCCCTCCGCGCCGCCCGCGAGGCTGCGGCGGAGCGGCCACGACTCCGCGCGCTCTGACCACAATCCTCGGCGCCGGGTGCGCACCTGCTCGGCATGAGCCCCGCACCCACTGACACCCGGAACCGTCGCCGACTCGTCACCCTCATCGCCGCCGGCATCGTCTTGCTGCTCCTGGCCGGTGTCGGCGTCTACGGACTCCTCACCGGCCCCCGCAGCGGCACCAGCACCGATCCCGACCTGGCGCCCGGCCCGGTCACCACGGCACCGCCGACGGTGGTGCCGAGCACACCCCAGCCACCGCGGGTTCCATTGGTTCCGCGATCTTCCGACCCCGAGACCTTCGCTCGCGGTGTCGCGTCCACGCTGTTCGCGTGGGACACGGCTTCGGGGCTGTGGCCGCTGGACTACACCTCGGCGATCCTCGCGGTCGGTGACCCCAGCGGGGACGAACAGGCGGGGCTGGCCTCCGACGTGGCCGCGTACTTGCCGACCCGTGACGCATGGATCGAGGTGCGGCAGTACGCCACCCGCCAGCACCTCACCATCGACACCGCGTACGTCCCCAATGCGTGGGCCGACGCCGTAGCGCAGGCCCAGCCAGGACAGCTCGCGGCAGGAACGACGGCCATCACGATCGAGGGCACCCGCCACCGCGCCGGGGAATGGAACGGCCAACCGGTCACCAGCGAGCATCCGGTCGCGTTCACCGTGTTCGTCGTCTGCGCCCCGACCTATCCGACCTGCCACCTGCTGCGGCTCTCGCAGCTCGACAACCCGCTGCGTTGAAGGGGTTGTCGTCGTGTTCCGCAAAGCCGCCATCGCAGCCCTGGCACTGCTGTTCTTCGCCCCCGCCGCAGCACTCCTCGGCATCGGGGTGCTGATGAACCCCGCCGCCGCCTACTGCGCCACCCCTGCCGGGACTGTGAACCTCGGCCCAATCCCGGACTCGCTCACCGTGACCACCGCGAACGGCGAGACCTTCACCCTGAATCGTCAGCAGCTCACGCACGCGGCCACGATCATTACCGTCGGCAACGGCATCACCGACGTGGGCCGGCCAGGAATCAAGATCGCGCTGATGGCCGCGCTCACCGAGTCCACGCTGCGGATGCTCACCAACACCGGCACCTACCCCGAGTCGGCGAACTACCCGAACGACGGCAACGGCGGCGACCACGACTCACTCGGCCTGTTCCAGATGCGCCCACAATCGGGATGGGGCACCGTCGCAGAGTTGATGGACCCGAACTATCAGGCGCGGGCGTTCTTCGGCGGGCCGACAGGACCGAACTACCCCTCACCGCGCGGCCTGCTCGACATCCCCGGCTGGCAACAGATGGACCCCGGCGAGGCCGCCCAAGCCGTCGAGGTCTCCGCCTACCCCGACCGCTACCGCAACTACGCGCCCGTCGCCGACAGCGTCCTCGCCGCCCTCACCAGAGGAGGCAGTCCCGCTGGCGGCGCGGGCGGCCCGGCGGTGTCGTCGTCGCGGGTGGTGTTCCCGCTGCCCGAGGGCACCTGGGTGCTGACCTCTCCGTTCGGGATGCGGGTGCACCCGATCACGGGCGAACGGAAGATGCACACCGGCACCGACTTCGCAGCGCCCGATGGCACGCCGATCCTCGCCGCAGCGGACGGCACCGTGACCGTCGCGGAGTTCTCCGGCGGGTACGGCGGCCTCATCGTTATCGAGCACACCATCGACGGCAAGGCCGTCGCCACGGCCTACGCCCATATGTGGCAGAGCGGCATCCACGTCCGTCCCGGTGACTGGGTGAGCGCCGGGCAGCACATCGGCGATGTTGGTTCCTCGGGCATGAGCACCGGCGCACATCTGCACTTCGAGGTCCGGCCCGGCGGCACGAACGGTGAGGCCATCGACGCCGCCGCCTGGCTCAACGAGCACGGGGCCGCGAACCTGCCGACAGCGACGAGCGGATCACCCGCCGCCTGCAACAACACCACTGCGGGCACGCCGACCGGTGTCGATGGAGACCCCGACCGGCTCGTCGACGATCCCACAAGCTCGGGCAAGATCACCGCTCGCATGCTGCACCTCTACCAGCAGACCCTCGCCGGGTTCCCCGACACCGGCTGGGGTTGCTACTCACCGCGCCCCGGCACCAAGTCCGAGCATCCCCTCGGCAGGGCGTGCGACATCACCTTCGGCAACCGCATCGGCCAGCGCCCCACCCCGGCCCAGCTCGACGCCGGCTGGAAGGTCACCAACTGGATGAAGGACAACGCCGAGGTGCTCGGTGTCGAGTACCTGATCTGGCAAGGCCAAATCTGGTCAGTCGCCCGCGACGCCCAGGGCTGGCGACCCTACAACGGCGGCGGCATGCACGACCCCGCCTCCATAACCGGAGGCCACTACGACCACCTCCACGTCACCGTCAAGGCCGGGTGATCGACGATGGGTGTCTTCCCCGACTTCGACGGGCTCGGCGGCATCGGCGACCTCCGCGCCGTGGTCGGCGCGCTCCTGACCTTCGTCCTCATCGTCGCAGTTCTCATGCTGATCGTCTCGGCGACCGCGTGGGCCATCGCGACAGCCCACGGCAACTACGCGACCGCCAGCAAAGGGCGAATCGGAGTCCTCGTCGCTGTCGGTGCCGCCGTCCTCGCCGGAGGTAGCGTCGCCTGGATGAACTGGCTCCTCTACCTCGGCCAACAACTCTGACGCCGAACACCTCCGAGCCTGACGATGCCCACGTCGTGACCGACGTGGGCATCTTCGTCTCCACATCGAGGGGTCACGGGCGCACCTGTGTCGTGTACCCCGTCTGCGAGTTGTGGGCGGGCCGCCCGTCGCCAAGGAGACCTACCGTGTTCGATCTGCTCGCCAACGTCATGTCCGCTCCGCTGCTGGTGCCGATGGACATCAACATCGACCCCAACACCAACGGCCTGCCGGGGATCAACCAGCTGCGCACCATCGTCGGCGCGGTGATGACCATCGGCCTGATCCTCAGCGTCCTGGCGCTGATCGTGACCGCGATCGTGTGGGGTTTCGGCGCGAACTCCTCCAACCCGCACCTCGCCTCGCGCGGGAAGATCGGCGTCCTCGTCTACTGCGGTGCGGCCGTGATCTGCGGCGCGAGCGTGACGCTCATCAACTTCTTCTGGAACGTCGGCCAGTCCGTCTGACCCGCACCGTCGTCGAGAGGGCTGGTGTTCGTGATGGGCGTGTGCGACGTTCCCGTGATCTCCTCGGTCTGCGATGCCGTCGGCGAAGGAGCCGCCTCTTTGGTCGCGGCCCCGTTCGACTGGCTCGCGCAGGCGATGGGTGCCGCCGCCGGGTGGCTGTTCGAGGCGGTCTGGTCGGTCTTCGACACCACGACGCTGGTGGATGTCACCAAGCCCGGCTACATCGC
>NZ_FQZG01000152.1 GCF_900141915.1 Tessaracoccus bendigoensis DSM 12906
TCTCACGCCGCGATTATGCCGACAACCCCCCGACCCAACCAGTTCCGACAAGGGCAGACGTGGTCACGGTCGGCATAATCCACACGTCGGCATAAACGATCAAATGCCGACATCGGCATTTGATCGCTTCGGTTGGGCCGTTGCTGGTGCCTGGGCGGTCGAAGAAGGCGAGCACGTCGGCCGCCCGTCGGTGGAGGGTCCGGCCCAGGCTGACGAGCTCGACGAGGTCTCTCGGGACGCCGGTGCTGACCGAGTCGATCACGCCTTGAAGGAGGAACCGTCCAAGTTGCTTGTCGGGATGTCGGTAAGCCACGACGAGCCGTTGGTAGATACTCCATGTCGCGTAGACCTCGGTGTGCTGTTCGTCGGCGAACAGTGCCTCCAGTCGGGCGACTTGCTTGTCGGTGAGTAGATCGACGCCGGTGAGCAGGGTGCGGCGGGCGCGGTAGAGCGGGTCACCGGCGCGGCCCCGATGCCCGCAGGTGTCTTGCTGGACGCGCTGGCGGCAGCGGGTGAGCGCTTCGCCGGCGAGCCGGACGACGTGGAACGGGTCCATCACCGTGGTGGCGTTGCCGAGTTCCTCGACCGCCGCGGTCTTGTAGCCGGTGAATCCGTCCATCGCGACGACCTCGATCCCCTTGCGCCAGGCTCGGGGGCGGGCGGCGAGCCACGTCTTGAACACCTGTTTCGAGCGTCCCTCGACCATGTCCAACAAGCGCGCCGGACCGGTGCCGTCCCTGGTGGGGGTGAGGTCGATGATCACGGTGACGTATTTCTCACCATGGCGGGTATGGCGCCAGCAGTGCTCGTCGACCCCGATCACCTTGACCCCGTCGAACCGGGCCAGGTCGCTGATGAGGACGCGCTGTCCTTCTGCCAGCACGGCGTCGTTGGCGGTGTTCCACGCGACGTCGAGACCGGCGGCGATCCTGGACATGCTCAGGTGTTGGACCACAAGTCCTTCCAGTCCCCAACGCAGCGCCGCACGCGACAGCTTCGAACGCGGCTCGGCTGCGGCACTGGTGTCTTGACGCCACACCCGCCCGCACTCGATGCACCGATAGCGCCGGAGCCGCACGTGCAGCACGGTAGGGCGCCACCCCAGCGGGACATGCGACAAGAGTCGCACCACCGAGCCCCGGATGAGGCCCTGGCCGCCGCAGTCTCGGCACCAGTCGTCGGCGTCGACCGGGCGGCAGGCCAGGATCGCACGGTCGGGTTCGATGCGCTGGCCGGTGACTTCCAACCCGAGGCCGTCGAGACGGCAGAAACTAGTCAGATCAGGGCACGTGAAGGTAGCGTCGGACACGTCGAGGTCTTCCAGATGGGGAGCGTGAGAACTTCCATCTTCGGAGGG
>NZ_FQZG01000127.1 GCF_900141915.1 Tessaracoccus bendigoensis DSM 12906
CCTGAGATGGTCAACCACGCGACCAGCAGCACAGGCAGTGGCCGATACTCGACCCCAGACACACCAGAATCGACCACTGGCCGATTTTCCGAGCCGGAGTTGGTCACCTCCCACCCCGGAGTGCGGGTGCGTTCGACCGGATGAGGAAGCGGTGCGACCGGGGCTGGACGGTCCCGGCTCCTAAAGCTGGGCCAGCGCCTGGTCGATATCGGCGATCAGATCCGTCACGTTCTCGATGCCGACCGAGAGTCGCACCATCTCGGCGGGCACGCCGGCCGCCTCCAACTCGGAGTCGCTGAGCTGTGAGTGCGTCGTCGACGCGTTGTGGATCACCAGCGACTTCGCATCCCCGATGTTGGCCAGGTGGCTGAACAGGTTCAGCGCCTCGACGAACTTCGTCCCACCTTCGCGCCCGGCCTTGACGCCGAACGACACCAGCCCACCGAAGCCACCCCTGAGGACCCGCTTGGCGATCTCATGAGTGGCGCTGGACTCCAGCCCCGGATAGTTCACCCACGCGACCTTTGGGTGGTCCTGCAGGTACCGTGCCACGGTCAGAGCGTTGGTCGAGTGCCGTTCCATGCGAAGGTGAAGGGTCTCGATGCCCTGCAGCAACAGGAACGAGTTCAAGGGTGCGATGGCCGCACCGGTGTTGCGTAGCAGCACCGTGCGGGCACGGATGATGAACGCGGCCGGGCCCGCGGCCTCTGTCCAGACGACGCCGTGGTAGGCGTCGTCCGGCCTGGTCAGGCCCGGGAACCGGTCGGAGTGCGCCGCCCAGTCGAACTTCCCGGAGTCGACGATGACACCGCCCATCGAGTTGCCGTGCCCGCCCAGGTACTTCGTCGCGGCGTGCACGGAGACGTCGACCCCGTGGTCGAACACCTTGGTCAGGTACGGAGTCGGGACGGTGTTGTCGACGATGAACGGCAGGCCGAGGTCGTGGGCGGCCGCCGACCACGCGTCGAGGTCGATGACGTTGAGGGCCGGGTTGCCGACGGTCTCCCCGAACACCAGCTTCGTCTTCGCGTCGACGTGTCTGGCCAGATCCTCCGGCTTCGCCGGGTCGACGAACCGGGCCTCGATGCCGAACTGCGCCAGCGTGTGTGCGAAGAGCGCGAAGGTGCCGCCGTACAGCGTCGACAGAGCAACGATGTTGTCGCCGGAGTAAGTGAGGTTGAGGACCGCATACGTGACGGCGGAAGCCCCGGAGGCGGTGGCGAGCGCCCCGACACCGCCCTCGAGCGCATTGACCCTCGCCTCCAGCACCGACTGGGTCGGATTCATCATCCTCGTGTAGATGTTGCCTGGGGCCCGCAGGGCGAAAAGATCGGCGGCATGCTCGGTGTCGTCGAAGACGTAGCTGGTGGTCTGGTAGATGGGTACCGCGCGGGCATTCGTGGCCGGATCGGCGACTTCCTGGCCGGCATGCACCGCGAGGGTTTCGGGCTGGTACGTCATGGTTCCTCCTGAGTTCAGTTGCACGAAACCTAGTGCCACCGGGCCCTGATTGGGCCCCTGCCCAACTCCAGCTACATCGCGTGGTGCTCGCGGCGCTTGCACAAGTTGGGACCAATCATTGCGCCTGACCGGGTTTCCCGCCTTCAATGAGATGTTCACCCATCACCTTCAGAGGAGATTGCCGTTCAATGAAGAGCATCATCAGCATCGCCGCCGCGGCCGCACTGGTCGCCGGCGTCGTGGCCACTGGGGCACCACCCCAGCGGGCCGAGGCGGCCTCACCGCCGATCCAGACCACCACATCGGGCGCGCCGGCCACGATCCCCGCACTGGCGAACTGGACCGCTGGCGACGGCGGCTTCGAGTTCGAAGCAACGACCTCCGTCGTCGCCGCCGCGGCCCAGTCGAAGGTGGCCAGCCAACTTGCCACCGACCTCACCAATGCGCTCGAGAGCGATGTGACGGTCGAGACCTCGGGCGCGTCCAACGGCGACGTCCAGCTCAACCTCGATGCGAGCACCAAGGCCCAGTTGGGCGAAGAGGGCTACCGCGTCGTCGTGGGCGACACCATCTCCATCACGGCGGCGACTGAGGCCGGGCTCTTCTACGGTGGTCAGAGCGTCACGCAGTGGGCCGTGCAGGCCGGGCTGACCAAGTCGGTCCCCGCAGGATCGGCGACCGACGTTCCCGCCTATTCAGTGCGCGGCGCAGGCGTGTGCGCCTGCATCATCCAGATCTCGGAGGAGAAGTTCGAGGAGACCATCAAGGAGATGGCCTACTACAAGATGAACGAACTCTGGCTCGAGATCAAGGTCGAGTCCGAGTCGCTTCCGCTGGCCACCTTCTGGTCCTACTACACGCATGAGCAGGCCCAGCGGCTCTCCAAGTTCGCCGCAGATCACCATGTCCGGATCGTGGCCGAGGTCAACTCGCCCGGGCACATGGAGCCCTGGATCGCCCCGTACCCGGAGCTGCAACTGGTAAACAAGGACGGCGTTCGTCAGTCGTCGCAGCTGGACATCACCAAGCCCGAGGCACTGACCACGGTCACCACCCTCGCCGACGAGTACTTCGAGCACTTCGACACCGACTACTGGCACATGGGCGCCGACGAGTACCTCCTCGGTTCGGGTCAGCTGACCGATTTCCCGCAGTTCCTCGAGACCGCCCAGGCCAACTGGGGCCCGACGGCCAAGGAGATCGACGTCTTCATCGACTTCATCAACCAGGTCAACGGCGCACGTCAAGAGCAAGGGCAAGACCCTGCGGATCTGGAACGACGGCCTGAAGCCCTTCAACATCGTCGAACTCGACAAGGACATCATCGTCGAGTTCTGGACGCACGAGGGCCTGACCCCGACTCAGATCCTCACCCGAGGAAACGACATGGTCAACGCCGACGGACGCCTCTACTTCACCCGCAACGGCGCGTGGGGTTCCGCCGCCGCCCGCTGGAACGAGAACTGGACGCCGAATAACTTCTGGGGGCACATCGTCGATGACTCCTCGACCGAAGGCAAGGTCCTCGGCGCAAAGCCTTCACTGTGGCCGGACAACGGCCCAGGCATGACCGAGAACGAACTCTTCGCCATGGCCAACGACACGATCCACGTCGTGGCCCAGGCGACCTGGGGCAGCGCGCGTCCCGTCTCCACCTTTGCCGAGTTCACCGCCCTGACCGACGTGCTCGGCTCCGGCCCCAGTAACACCGCGGTCGACTGGACCCCGGTTCCCGCCGGGGAGTACGCCGTCAAGGCAGACTCGTCGTTCCTTACCGCCGGTAGCCCGGCCACAATCGGCTCCACAGAATCCGCCTGGACGCTGAGCACGACCACCGACGGCTACTACAAGATCGCCTCCGGCGCCTCGTGCCTGGTGATGAGCGGTGACACCACCAACACGCTCAACAGCCCCCAGCAGTTCGGTGAGATGCCGAGCATCGAGGCCTGCTCGAACACCGCCCCGGCCACGAACCTGCAGAAGTGGTGGATCAAGGAGGCACCGGGAGGCTACAACCTCATCAACGCCACGACCCAACTGCCACTCGTGGTGTCGGGCTCAGAGGTCTCACAGGAAGACCCGAACCACAGCACGGCCACCGTGTTCACCTTTGTGGGTGATGGGGTCTCCACGAGCATCGCCAACGTCGGCCGCTTCGTCGCGGGCCAGCCCGTCCGGGTCGACGTACACGTGCGCAACCTGAGCGACGTCGACGGCGCCACCAACGTCGTCGTCACCCCGAAGGTTCCCGAGGGCTGGCAGGTCTCCCCCAGCCAGATCACCGTCGGTGACATCGCACCTCAGGTGGGCCACGACTACCGGTTCACCATCACGGCCGACGCAGGCCCGGCCGCCAACACGACGATCGGGTTCGTGACCTCCTTCGTGATGGACGGTGAGAGCCGCACGAGCGAGGCATCGACCCCGGTCGTGTCCTCGTGTGCGGCTGATGTGACCAGCCCTACCGAGGTCGTCCGCGTCTCTAGTGAGCAGAACGACAGCGCTGAGCAGGCACCGGCGACCAACACCATCGACGGCAACCCGAACACGTTCTGGCACACGAAGTGGAACCCTACGGCCGACGCCCACCCGCACCAGTTGTCGGTCGGTCTCGCCAAGGATTCGGAGATCTGCGCGATCACCCTCACCCCGCGCCAGGGCGTCAGCTCAGGTGCCGCTAACGGCCAGATCAAGGACTACGACCTCTACGTCACCTCCGACCCGGATGTTGCCTCCGGCACCGACCTGGCCGCCTGGGGAACCCCCGTGCTGTCGGGTAGCCTGCCCGCCGGGCAGTCAGCGAACTGGCTGCCCCTGCCCGAGCCGGTGACCGGTCGCTACGTCCTGCTGGTGTCGAAGTCCGCCCAGGTCGCCAGCCAGCCGTGGACCACACTTGGCGAAATCTCCGTCGACCTGGCCAGCGAGGTCGCCCCGACCCCCACGCCGACGCCGACTCCCACGCCGACGCCGACTCCCACACCGACGCCGACTCCCACACCGACGCCGACTCCCACACCGACGCCGACTCCCACACCGACGCCGACTCCCACACCGAC
>NZ_FQZG01000126.1 GCF_900141915.1 Tessaracoccus bendigoensis DSM 12906
CGCTCACGGGCCGTTCGTCCCTCACGGCCCGGCTCAACCGACGCTCGGGCCGGCTCAACCGAGGCGCCCCCGCTCAACCGGCGCGCCCCCAACCGACGCCCTCTCAGCTCTCGATCGCCCCCGCGAACTGCGACTGATACAGCCGGTAATACGCCCCCTGCTGCTCCAACAACTCGTGATGGTTGCCCTGCTCGACGATCGAGCCCTCCTCCATCACCAGGATCAGGTCCGCGTCGCGGATCGTCGAGAGCCGGTGCGCGATCACGAACGACGTCCGTCCGCTCCTCAACGCCGACATCGCCTTCTGCACCAACAACTCCGTGCGCGTATCGACCGAGCTTGTCGCCTCATCCAAGATCAGGATCGACGGGTCGGCCAGGAAGGCCCGCGCGATCGTGATCAACTGCTTCTCACCAGCCGAAACGTTCGAGCCCTCCTCATCGATCACCGTGTCGTAGCCATCCGGCAACGAGTGTACGAAGCGGTCGACGAACGTGGCCTTCGCCGCCTCGCGGATGTCCGCCTCCGTCGCATCCGGGCGACCGTAGGCGATGTTCTCGCGGATCGTGCCACCGAAGAGCCACGTGTCCTGCAACACCATGCCGATGTTCGAGCGGACCTCCCCGCGCGCCACCGACGCGATGTCCGTACCGTCGATCGTGATCCTTCCGCCGTCCAGGTCGTAGAACCGCATCAACAGGTTCACCAGGGTCGTCTTGCCCGCGCCGGTCGGCCCGACGATCGCGACGGTCTGCCCCGGCTCCGCCGTCAGATTCAGGTCGTGAATCAACGGCTGCTCGGGGGAGTAGGAGAAGTCGACGTGCTCGAACGCGATCCGCCCGTTGACGTCGCCGAGGGTGCCGTCCGGCTCATCCGACATCTCGTCGGCGTCGAGCAGTTCGAAGACCCGCTCGGCCGACGCGACGCCCGACTGCAGCAGGTTCGCCATCGACGCCACCTGCGTCAGCGGCTGCGTGAACTGCCTCGAGTACTGGATGAACGCCTGCACGTCGCCGATGTTCATCGTGCCCGAGGCGACCCGCAGGCCACCGACGACGGCGATGACGACATAGTTCAGGTTCCCGACCAGGAACATCACCGGCATGATGATGCCCGAGATGAACTGGGCGCCGAAGCCAGCCTTGAAGAGTTCCTGGTTGCGCTTGCCGAACTCCGCCTCGACCTCACGCTGGCGGCCGAATACCTTCACCAGCGAATGCCCGGTGAAAGCCTCTTCGATCTGCGCGTTCAGCTCACCGGTCGACTTCCAGTTCTGCGCGAACAGCTTCTGGGAGCGCTTGCCGATCACGGTCGTCACGATCACCGCGACCGGCACCGTGATCAGCGCCACCAGCGCCAGCGTCGGCGAGATCCAGAACATCATGATCAGGACGCCGATTAGCATCAGCAGCGAGTTGACCAACTGGGACAAGGTCTGCTGCAACGTCTGCGACACGTTGTCGATGTCGTTGGTGACGCGGCTGAGGACCTCACCCCTGGCCTGCTTGTCGAAATACTTCAGCGGAAGACGGTCCAGCTTGGCCGAGACCTGCTGCCGCATCCGGTAGACGGTGCGCTGCACGGCGCCGTTGAGCACCCAGCCCTGAATGTAGGAGAAGGCGAACGAGACGACGTAGAGGCCGAGGACCAACAGCAGCACCTGACCGATGCCGCCGAAGTCGATGCCGACGCCGGGGGTGAAGTCCAGGCCGCGGAGGAAATCGGCCTGGTCGGTGTTTCCCTGCGCGATGAGGCCGTCGATGACCTGCTGCTTGGTGGTGCCGGCCGGCACCTGCGTGCCGATCTGGCGACCCATGATGCCTGCCAGCATCATGTCGGTGGCCATGCCGAGGATCTTCGGACCGACGACGCTGAGTGCGACCGAAAGCGTGCCGAGCGCGACCGCCACGATCAGCGCGACGCGCTGCGGGCGCAGATTCGCCGTCAGCCGTTTCAGGGAGACGCCGAAGTTCGCAGCCTTCTCCCCGGTGCCGCCGCCGTGGGGACCGCCGCCGGGGCCGACACCCCTCTGCGGGCCGAACTTCGGACGTGCGTTCGCCTTCACGGGAGTGGTTTTCCTGCTCATGCCGCCTCCTCCACGCTCAGCTGCGAGGCCACGATCTCCTGATACGTGGCGTTGTCAGCTACAAGTTGTTCATGGGTGCCGCGCCCGACGATCTCGCCGTCCTCAAGGACGAGGATCTCGTCTGCGCCGGTGATGGTGGAGATGCGCTGCGCGATGACCAGCACCGACGCATCCGCCGTCTCCGGGTCGAGGGCCGCCCGAAGACGGGCGTCGGTGGCGACGTCGAGGGCCGAGAACGAGTCGTCGAAGACGTAGACGCTCGGCTCCTTCACCAGCGCGCGCGCGATCGCGAGCCGCTGACGTTGGCCGCCGGAGACGTTGGTACCGCCCTGCGAGATCGGCGACTCGAGTTGGCCGTCCTTCTCCTTGACGAAGTCCGCCGCCTGGGCGACCTCGAGGGCATGCCAGATCTCGGCCTCCGTCGCATCCGGCTTGCCGTAGCGCAGGTTCGACGCGACCGTCCCGGTGAACAGGTACGGCTTCTGCGGGACGAGCCCGACGCGGGCCCACAGGTCGTCCGGGTTGTACTCGCGCACGTCGACGCCGTCGATCTTCACGGAGCCGCCGGTAGCGTCGAAGAGCCGCGGGATCAGGTTGACCAGGGTCGTCTTGCCGGAACCGGTCGAGCCGATGATGGCGGTCGTGCGGCCTGGGGTCAGCTTGAAGGTGAGGTCCTTCAGCACTGGAGCCTCGGCACCGGGGTACGAGAATGAGACGCGGTCGAACTCGACGACGCCGCGGGCCTCGGGTGACGGGCGGGGATGCTCCGGCGGCGCAACGGAGGACTCGGTGTCGAGCACCTCCATGATGCGGTCGGCGCTGACGGCCGCGCGCGGCGCGATCATCAGCAGCATCGTCGTCATCATCACCGAGATCAGGATCTGCATGAGGTACGCGATGAAGGCGGTGAGTTGGCCGACCTGCAGGTCGCCCGTGTCGATGCGCTGGGCCCCGAACCACATCACGCCCACCGTCGAGAGGTTCATGACGAACGTCACGAACGGGAACAGGAAAGCCATCAGGCGGCCGACGGTGGTGGCCGTGTCGACCAGGTCGGCGTTGGCGTCGTCGAAACGCTTGGCCTCGTGCGGCTCGCGGACGAAGGCGCGCACGACGCGGATGCCGGTGATCTGTTCGCGGAGCACGCGGTTGAGGGTGTCGACCTTCTTCTGCATCACCTGGAAAAGTGGGCCCATCTTCGTCACGAGGACGCCGATGCCCGCGCCGAGCACGATGACGGCGGCCAGGATGATCCAGGAGAGGCCGATGTCCTCCCGCAAGGCCATGAACACGCCGCCGACCATGGTGATGGGCGCCGAGATCAGCATGACGCACGTCATGAGGACCAGCATCTGGACCTGCTGCACGTCGTTGGTGTTGCGGGTGATGAGGCTCGGGGCGCCGAACTTGTTCATCTCCTTGGTGGAGAAGGACAGCGCCTTGTCGAAGATGGCGGCACGGACGTCGCGCCCGAACTGCATCGCGGCATTGGCGCCTGCCCAGACGGCGCCGATCTGGGCGCCACCCTGGACGGCGGACAGCAGCAGCATGATGCCGCCGGTGCGCCAGATGAAGCCCGTGTCGCCCGTGACTACGCCTTCATCGATGATGCGGGCGTTGAGGGTGGGCAGGTAGAGCGTCATTGCCGTCGCGATGATCTGCAGGACGATGACGATCGCCAGCAGGCCCCAGTAGGGACGGACGTAGCGGTTTATGAGCCGCACGAGGCGGGAGATCAATGGTGTTCCTTTCGAAGTGCCCCGTGAAGGGCCAGGGAAGCGGCCGCATCGGCGTCGAGACCGGCGTCGAGATGCAGCGAGTTGCCGGTGGCGAGCAGCCTCAGGAAAGAGACGTATTGCTCCGGTGGGACACGAAGGTCGGGGGCGTGGACGGCGAACCGCTCGACGAGCCAGGCGTCAAGTTCGTCGCGCCGGGTAGAGAGCCCGTCACGGATGCACATGCCGGGGCTGCCTTCGGCCTGGTGGACGACCATCATCAGGGAGCGGATGGTGTCGATGCGGTGCTTCAGGAGGCTGAGCGTCGCATGGGTCTTCTCCTCGAGGGTGTCGCCGAGGTCGACTCCGGAGAGGAACTCGTCGAGGGCCTCACGGGAGAAGGCCGCCAGGATGGAGGCTTGGATGAGGTCCTGCATGGAGTCGAAGACGCGGAAGATGGTGCCCTCGGCGACGCCGGCGGCCTCGGCCACCTGGCGGGTGCTCACGTTCGTGCCCTGCTGTTGGATGAGGGGGAGCGTGGCTTCGATGATTGCCTTCCTGCGTTCCGCGGGAGGCATGGGGGTCGCACGAGTCACTTGGACATTCTAGTGAGTGAATACTCACTCACCAAATGAGGGGTTGGGCTGGGTGCGGGTTTGAGCAGGATTTGGGGTTCATTGGTGGGGTTTGGGCGTTGTCAGCAGACGATGCGGGCGGCGTCGGTTTGAGTGGTGGATCCTGCTCAAATCCTGGTGCCGGGTCGGGAGAGCTGCGCCGGGTTGGGGCGGGTTGGGGGTTGGGTGTGTGAGGCT
>NZ_FQZG01000125.1 GCF_900141915.1 Tessaracoccus bendigoensis DSM 12906
CTGATCCTCGCGCTCGCACTGGCCGCGCCGAGTGGTGGAGGCGGTGAGTCGTCGTGACCGAGCCACAGATCGGCAGCATCCAGCTCGACCGCACCGTCGATTCGATCCTCGTCGGCGCCCGGCACCGCGCCGACCTCGGCGACATCGACGCCCTCGCGGCATCCATCGGGCGCGACGGCCTGCTGCAACCGCTCACGATCACGATCGACGGCGTACTGGTGTGCGGGGCGCGACGCCTGGCCGCGATCAGGAAGCTCGGCTGGCGCACCGTCAACGTGTGGGTGCGCAGCGGCCTGTCCGACCGGCTCGGGCAGCTCCTCGCCGAGCAGGACGACAACATGCTCCACAAGCCCTACACCCAGCTCGAAGCCGCCGGCCTCTACCGCGAGATCAAGCAGGTCATGGCCGAAGACGCCGCCCGTCGCAAGAGCGCGACCCAGTTCAGCAGCGAGAACCAGCCAGGAAACGACGGTGGTGCAAAATTTGCACCACCGTCGAGCGGGCCGCTTGGGAAGGCCCGGGAGCAGGCGGCGGCGATGATTCCGGGTGGCGCGTCGCACACGACGCTGGAGAAGATCGGCTACCTCGAAGACATCGCTGGCAACCCTGCTCTGCCAGAGACTCTGCGCGCCGAGGCCGCCGCCGGGTTGGGTCGGATCGAGGCCGGTGACGCGGTGCATCCGATCTATCAAGCGATCCGCGATGCCGACACCGCTGCGCGGGAGCGGCGCGAGGCAGAGATGCACGCTCGCGCCGAAGCAGCCGTGGCCCAGGCGAAGTCGATCAAGAAGGGCAAGCGCACCCCACCCAAGCCGTTGCCGCTCGTCACCGGCGACGGCCAACCCGTCCGCTACCCGCTTCGCGCGTTCGTGCAGACCTGGGGCGAGCTCACCAACTGGTGGACCCACTACGACGCCGACACACTCGCCGCCGAGTTAACCGACGAGCAGTTCGAGAACTTCCTCACCACCACCGACGGCACCGTCCGGTTCGCCGACGCCCTCCGTGCCGCACGCGAAGACGCGGTGGAGCGGCCACGACTCCGCGCGCTCTGACCGCTGGCATGGGTGTCGGATGTGCACCTGCTCGGCATGAGCCCTGCACCCACCGATCCCCGGAACCGCCGCCGACTCGTCGCCCTCATCGCCGCCGGCATCGTCCTGCTGCTCCTCGCCAGTGTCGGCGTCTACGGACTCCTCACCGGCCCCCGCACCAGCACCAGCACCGATCCCGGCCCGGAGCCTGGCCCGACCACGACGGCACCGCCGACCGTGGCACCGAGCACGCCCCGGACACCACGGGTTCCAGCGGTTCCGCGTTCGGTAGACCCCGAGACCTTCGCTCGCGGCGTCGCGTCCACGCTGTTCGCGTGGGACACCGCCTCGGGGCTGTGGCCGCTGGACTACAGCCCGACGATCCTCGCGGTCGGTGACCCCAGCGGGGACGAACAGGCGGGGCTGGCCTCCGACGTAGCCGTCTACCTGCCGACCCGAGACGCCTGGATCGAGCTGCGGCAATACGCCACCCGCCAACACCTCACCATCGAGGCCGCGTACGTCCCCGACGGCTGGGCCGACGCGGCAGCGCAGGCCCAGCCGGGGCAGCTCGCGGCAGGAACGACGGCCGTCACGATCGAGGGCACCCGCTACCGTGCCGGGGTCTGGAACGGGCAACCGGTCACCAGCGAGCATCCGGTCGCGTTCACCGTGTTCGTCGTCTGCGCCCCGACCTACCCGACCTGTCATCTGCTGCGGCTCTCGCAGCTCGACAACCCGCTGCGCTGAAGGGCTGGCGTCGTGTTCCGCAAAGCCACCATCGCAGCGCTGGCACTGCTGTTCTTCGCCCCCGCCGCCACGCTCCTCGGGATCGGGGTGCTGATGAACCCCGCCGCTGCGTACTGCGCCACACCTGCCGGGAGCGTGAACCTCGGACCGATCCCGGACGCGCTCACCGTGACCACCGCGAACGACGAGACCTTCACGCTGAATCGTCAGCAGCTCACGCACGCGGCCACGATCATCACGGTCGGCAACGGCATCACCAACGTGGGCCGGCCAGGAATCAAGATCGCGCTGATGGCCGCGCTCACCGAGTCCACGCTGCGGATGCTCACCAACACCGGCACCTACCCCGACTCGGCGAACTACCCGAACGACGGCAACGGCGGCGACCACGACTCCCTCGGCCTGTTCCAGATGCGCCCCCAATCCGGGTGGGGCACCGTCGCCGAGTTGATGGACCCGAACTATCAGGCGCAGGCGTTCTTCGGCGGGCCGACCGGCCCGAACTACCCCTCGCCGCGCGGGCTGCTCGACATCCCCGGCTGGCAACAGATGGACCCTGGCGAAGCCGCCCAAGCCGTCGAGGTCTCCGCCTTCCCCGACGGCTACCGCAACTACGCGCCCGTCGCCGACAGCATCCTCGCCGCCCTCACCACAGGCGGCGGTGCCGCTAGCGGCGCGGGCGGCCCGGCGGTCTTGTCGTCGCGGGTGGTGTTCCCGCTGCCCGAGGGCACCTGGGTGCTGACCTCGCCGTTCGGGATGCGAGTGCACCCGATCACGGGCGAACGGAAGATGCACACCGGCACCGACTTCGCCGCGCCCGACGGCACGCCGATCCTCGCCGCCGCGGATGGCACCGTGACCGTCGCGGAGTTCTCCGGTGGGTACGGCGGCCTCATCGTCATCGAGCACACCATCGACGGCCAGACCGTCGCCACGGCCTACGCGCACATGTGGCAGAGCGGCATCCACGTCCGTCCCGGTGACCGCGTGAACGCAGGGCAGCACATCGGCGATGTCGGCTCCTCGGGCATGAGCACCGGCGCACATCTGCACTTCGAGGTCCGGCCCGGCGGCACGAACGGGGAAGCCATCGACGCCGCCGCCTGGCTCAATGAGCACGGGGCTGCGAACCTGCCGACAGCGACCAGCGGATCACCCGCCGCCTGCAACAACACCACTGCGGGCACGCCGACCGGCGTCGATGGAGACCCCGACCGGCTCGTCGACGATCCCACCAGCTCGGGCAAGATCACCGCCCGCATGCTCCACCTCTACCAGCAGACCCTCGCAGCGTTCCCCGACACCGGCTGGGGCTGCTACTCACCACGCCCCGGCACCAAGTCCGAGCATCCCCTCGGCAGGGCTTGCGACATCACCTTCGGCAACCGCATCGGCCAGCGACCCACCCCGGCACAACTCGACGCCGGCTGGAAGGTCACCAACTGGATGAAGGACAACGCCGACGTGCTCGGCGTCGAGTACCTGATCTGGCAAGGCCAAATCTGGTCCGTCGCCCGCGACGCCGAGGGCTGGCGGCCATACAACGGCGGAGGCATGCACGACCCCGCCTCCATCACCGGCGGCCACTACGACCACCTCCACCTCACCGTCAAGGCAGGGTGACCTGCAATGGGTGTCTTCCCCGACTTCGACGGACTCGGCGGCATCGGCGACCTCCGCGCCGTGGTCGGCGCGCTCCTGACGTTCGTCCTGATCGTGGCCGTCCTCATGCTCATCGTCTCCGCGATCGTCTGGGCGATCGCGACGGCCCACGGAAACTACGCGACCGCCAGCAAAGGCCGCATCGGTGTCCTCGTCTCCGTCGGCGCGGCCGTCCTCGCCGGAGGCGGCGTGGCCTGGATGAACTGGCTACTCACAGTCGGTTCAAGTTTGTAGCTGCGGCTTCGCGGTCATCGGTCTGATTCCTCCGCGTCGGCGCTCGCTGTCTCGCACTGGTCGAGCAGGCGCGCGAGGTAACTGTATGCCGCGAGGCGCTCCATCGCTTCCTGCTCGGACAGTTCGGTGCGCGTGTGCGTCGTCACGTTGCGGACCGTGAGGTTCAGACCAGTGGCCAGCGCGTTGAGGGCCTTAGCGAGCGGTTCAAGACCGCCGCGCATGCTCTTCACCGTCTTGTCATCCGACCCTCCCGGCCAGGTGAGCTTCGGCTTGCCCGGTTCAGGAGCGCCCGACGATAACGTCTGCTGCCAGAAGACCGTGTCATCGACATCGTTCCGGCCGAGACGTTCCTTCCAGTGGACCGTGAGGCCTTCGGCTGCTTCACGAACTGCAACTCGGTACTGATGCGTCGTCCAATGGGCGGAAGCACCAGCCCAGACCACGGGGTGAAACTGTGCGGGAGCGAAGGTCGGAAGGTCAGAGTCGGTACGTGACTCGGCGTCGACGATCATCGCGTCGAGCCTGCCCTTGACGTTGGCGGTCGTAGTCCGAATATCCCGAGGCGCGATGGGGGCCTTGGGCGCAGACATAAATGACCAGTTAGAGATCGGGTCGATCGCTCCGAGACCAGCGATCCCAATGTAGGCACCGGTCACTGACACAGCGCTCGCCGCCAGGCCAGCAGCCTCCGCGACACCGAGTTCGAGCCGTTGAACCTCGCTCTGGTCCTGGCCTTCCTTTGTCCACACAGTAGGAAAGAGGCCGCGCGCCGACATGTGATCCGACTCAACCTGAGTGCTCATCCAGGCGTCGAACGCTTCCTCGAACTTCTCAACAGCGGCACGCAACCGCTGGAGGTAATCCACCCCGTACTGACTCATGTTCCTTGCACCTCTCGTCCGGCGGTCCCGTGCGGGCGAGCGACGCACAGATACTCCAAGGCTACGGGCGGCCACCGACAGGGACGGCGACGAGCGCGCACCTGTCGCGTGTACCCCGTCTGCGAGTTCGTGGGCGGGCCGCCCGTCGCCAAGGAGACCTACCGTGTTCGATCTGCTCGCCAACGTCATGTCCGCGCCGCTGCTGGTGCCAATGGACATCAACATCGACCCCAACACCAACGGCCTGCCGGGGATCAACCAACTGCGCACCATCGTCGGCGCGGTGATGACCATCGGCCTCATCCTGTCCGTGCTCGCGCTGATCGTGTCCGCGATCGTGTGGGGCTTCGGCGCGAACTCCTCCAACCCACACCTCGCCTCGCGCGGGAAGATCGGCGTCCTCGTCTCCTGCGGCGCTGCGGTGATCTGCGGCTCGAGCGTGACGCTCATCAACTTCTTCTGGAACGTCGGCCAGTCCGTCTGACCCGCCCCATCGTCGTCGAGAGCTGGTGTTCGTGATGGGCGTGTGCGACGTTCCCGTGATCTCCTCGGTGTGCGATGCCGTCGGCGAAGGAGCCGCGTCGTTGGTCGCGGCCCCGTTCGACTGGCTCGCGCAGGCGATGGGTGCCGCCGCCGGGTGGCTGTTCGAGGCGGTCTGGTCGGTCTTCGACACCACGACGCTGGTGGATGTCACCAAGCCCGGCTACATCGC
>NZ_FQZG01000124.1 GCF_900141915.1 Tessaracoccus bendigoensis DSM 12906
CATCGGATTGGTGGGGCAGTGGGCGATCTTCGTGGGCTGACGGATCAGAATCGGCCACTGGTCGATTTTCGGAGGGTGTCTGGGTGTCTGGGTCTCTGAGAGGGGCCCGATTCGAATCACCCACCGACCGCGCGTCCGTACAAAAACCGCTTCACGTGCGTCTCCGCGTCGAGCCGATAGGCCTCCTGGTCCTGTGGCATCAGCGCATAGCCGGTCACAACAGGCATGACGATGGGTCCGAGCAGGGCGGGCACCATCGTCGAGATCGGCTCGGGCCGGATGACGCCGTCCTTCTGATAGTTCACGAGCAGGTCCGAGACGGTGAGTACCACGGCTCGCAGCGCCTCCACCGCCGGGGCCGTGCGGTCGTCGAAAGGCACCTCGGTGAGCACCGACCGGGCGACCGGGCCGAACTCCTCCAACATCGCCTCGTAGCCTGTCACCAGGCGGGTCAGGTCGGCCTCGACGTCTCCCGTGTAGGCGACCGACTCGACGGCGAACTCCGCTAGTTTCGACGAGATCGCTTCGCGCACCAGGGCGTGTTTGGTGCCGAACTTCCGGAAGATCGTCACCTCGTTGACGCCTGCGAGGTCGGCGATCGCCCGCGTGGTGGTGCCCCGCAGCCCGTGCGCGCCGAGCAGTTCGAGCGTGGCGACGAGGATCGCCTCCCTCGTCGTTTCGGGCTGGCTGCCGGGATTCATCACCCCACCTTATTGCAAGCATGCACTTGCTTACTACTATGGGTCGTAGTAAATCGACGGGAGACCCCTTTCATGACATCGACGCTGTCCCTTGGCCTGGACATCGGATCAACCACGGTCAAGGCCGTGGTCATGGACGGCGACCGGGTCGCCTTCAGCGAGTATCGGAGACACAACGCGGACGCCCGCGGTGCGCTCCGACAGCTCCTGAGCGAAGTGCGCGACGGCTTCCCTGGCCGCCGCATGACCTGCGCCGTCACCGGGTCGGCCGGCCTGGGGGTCGCCGACCTGATGCGGGTTGGCTTCGTGCAGGAGGTCATCGCCTCGACCGCCGCGATCGAGCGGTTCCTCCCAGACACCGACGTCGTCATCGAGCTCGGCGGTGAGGACGCCAAGATCACCTATCTCCGCCCCACCGTCGAGCAGCGCATGAACGGCACCTGCGCGGGCGGCACCGGCGCGTTCATCGACCAGATGGCCACCCTCCTGCACACCGACGCCGCGGGCCTCGACGACCTCGCCGCCCGTCACACCCACCTCTACCCGATCGCGTCACGCTGCGGCGTGTTCGCGAAATCCGACCTGCAGCCGCTCCTCAACCAGGGCGCGGCACACACCGACCTGGCCGCCAGCGTCTTCCAGGCCGTCGCCACCCAGACCATCGCCGGGCTGGCCTGCGGGCACCCGATCCGCGGCAACCTCGTCTTCCTCGGCGGCCCGCTGCACTTCCTGCCCCAGCTCCGGGCCGCGTACCAGCGCACGCTCGACGGCCAGGTGACCAGCTTCACCACCCCCGACGACGCACACCTCTACGTCGCGCTCGGCGCCGCGCTCCTTGCCGCGCAGCCCAACCGGAGCGGGGCGCCCACCACCCACAGCCCCGCCGACCTGGTCGACAGCCTCCGCCGCACCGTCATGATTCCCCTAGCCAGCGCCAGGATGAGGCCGCTGTTCGCCGACGCGACGGAGCGGGCCGAGTTCGACGCCCGCCACCACAGCGACCAGACGCCGCGCATCGACCTCGCCGACGCCGACGGGCCCATGTTCCTCGGGATCGACGCCGGCTCGACCACCGTCAAGGCGATCCTCCTCGACGATGAGGGCCGCGTCGCGTTCAGCCACTACCAGTCCAGCAACGACCCGGTCGCCGCCGCCCGCGCGATCCTGCGGACGGTGCTTACCGACCTGCCACTGTCGGCCCACCTCGCCCGCGCCTGCGTCACCGGCTACGGCGAGGGCCTGGTCAAGGCGGCGTTGCGGCTCGACGACGGCGAGATCGAGACCATGGCCCACTACCGGGCCGCCGACAGCATCTGCCCCGGCGTCACGGCCGTCATCGACATCGGCGGGCAGGACATGAAGTACCTGCGGATCGTCGGCGGCGCCGTCGACTCGATCGCCGTCAACGAGGCCTGCTCGTCGGGTTGCGGCTCTTTCCTGCAGACGTTCGCGGCGGGCATGGGCCTCGACGTGCGGGAGTTCGCGGCCAACGCGCTGAAGTCGTCGGCCCCCGTCGACCTCGGCACCCGTTGCACCGTCTTCATGAACTCCTC
Organism: Tessaracoccus bendigoensis DSM 12906; assembly: GCF_900141915.1. Lineage (GTDB taxonomy): Bacteria > Actinomycetota > Actinomycetes > Propionibacteriales > Propionibacteriaceae > Arachnia > Arachnia bendigoensis. The sequence continues at coordinate 2,255 of NZ_FQZG01000124.1, forward strand.
GGTCAAGCAGGCGCAACGCGAAGGCGCCTCGGGCGCCGACATCGCAGCGGGCCTGTCCTATTCCGTCGTCCGAAACGCGCTCTACAAGGTGATCAAGCTGCGCGACGCCGGCCAATTGGGCGACAAGGTCGTCGTGCAGGGCGGCACCTTCCTCAACGACGCCGTCCTGCGGGCGTTCGAGTTGCAGACCGGCGTCCAGGTGACCAGACCCGAGATGGCTGGGCACATGGGCGCGTTCGGGGCGGCGCTGACGGCGCAGCGGCACTGGGTCGAAGGCGAGACTTCGACGGCGCTGAGCCTCGACGAGCTCGACGCGTTCTCGGTCGAAACGGCGATGCAGACGTGCCGCCTCTGCCAGAACCACTGCCAGCTGACCATCTCGACGTTCGGCGACGGCTCGCGCCACGTCTCCGGGAACCGGTGCGAGCGCGGCGCGTCCACCGAGCGGGTGCCGAAGAAGTCGGAACTGCCGAACCTGTACGACTACAAGTACCGCCGCCTGTTCGGCTACCGGCGCCTCACGCACGAGAAGGCCACCCGCGGCGAGATCGGCATCCCGAGGGTGCTGAACATGTACGAGAACTTCCCGCTGTGGTTCACGATCCTCACCCAACTCGGCTTCCGGGTCACCATCTCGGGGCGCAGCAACCATGAGGTGTTCGAGCAGGGCATGGAGTCGATCCCCGCCGAAAACGCCTGCTACCCGGCCAAGCTCGCGCACGGCCACATCGAGGGTCTGCTCGCGCGTGGCATCAACACGATCTTCTACCCGTGCGTGCCCTACGAATCCAAGGAACTGAAAGAGGCAGATAACAACTTCAACTGCCCCATCGTCGCGTTCTACCCCCAGGTGCTGGAACGCAATATGGCCAACCTGCACGTCGACGGCGTCAAATACCTGGCGCCCATGCTCAACCTTGACGACGCCGACAAGCTCGCCGAACGTCTGGTCGAGGTGTTCGCCGACTGGGACGTGACGCTCGCGGAGGCGAAGGGCGCCGTCGCGGCCGGGTTCGAGGAGGACGCGGCGGTCAAGGCCGACATCCGCGCCGAGGGGCGCCGCGCCGTCGAATACCTCAGCGAACGCGGGTTGCAGGGCATCGTGTTGGCCGGGCGGCCGTACCACGTCGACCCCGAAATCAACCACGGCATCCCGAGCGTGATCAACGGGCTCGGCATGGGGGTGCTCACCGAGGACGCGCTGATCGACCCCGCCGATCCTCAGCTGGCCAGGCCGCTGCGGGTGCGGGACCAGTGGGTCTACCATTCGCGCCTCTACGAGGCCGCCGCGATCGTCGGGCATCAACCGGACCTGCATCTGGTGCAGCTCAACTCGTTCGGCTGCGGGGTGGATGCGATCACGACGGACCAGGTCGCGGAGATCCTCGAGGCCGCCGGCGACATGTACACGCTGCTGAAGATCGACGAGGTGTCCAACCTGGGCGCGGCGACGATTCGGCTGCGTTCCATGAAGGCCGCGGCGGCGGAGCGCGAGGGCAGCCAGGTCGTCGTCGCAACCGAGCAGCCCGAACGGGCGGTGTTCGATATCGAGGCCAGGAACCAGCACACCATCTATGCGCCGCAGATGGCGCCGATGCACTTCCGGTTGCTGATGCCGGTGCTGCGCAAACTCGGGTACCGCATCGAGCTGCTGGAGCATGCGAGCGCCGAGGACGTCGAGGTCGGGCTGAAGTACGTCAACAACGACGCCTGCTTCCCGGCGATCATGGTGGTCGGGCAGTTGGTCAACAAGATCCGCTCAGGTGAGGCCGACCCCGACAAGTCGACGGTGGGGATCACGCAGACCGGGGGCATGTGCCGTGCGACGAATTACGCCGCGTTGCTGCGTAAGGCGTTGAAGGAGGCCGGTTACCCGCAGGTGCCGGTGCTCGCGCTGAGCCTGCAGGGGCTGGAGAACAACCCTGGTTTCAAGCTGAGCCCTGCGATGATCCATCCAGCGATCCAGGCGTTGGTGCTCGGCGACCTGCTGCAGAACCTGACGCTGCGGGTGCGGCCGTACGAGCAGGTCGCGGGTGCGGCGAACGAGTTGTACGACCGGTGGGACACGATCTGCCAGGAGTTCCTGCAGCACTCGGGCCACAGCGTCACGCTGGGTCGCCACATCGGCTACCGCGGTCTGGTCGATCAGATCGTCCGCGAGTTCGACGCACTCCCGCTGCGTGACGAGGGGCGCAAGCCGCGCGTCGGAATCGTCGGCGAGATCCTCGTCAAGTTCCATCCCGACGCGAACAACCACGTCGTCGACGTGATCGAGGAGGAGGACTGCGAGGCGGTGCTGCCCGGCATGCTGCCGTTCTTCCTGATGGGCATGTACTCGTCCAGGTTCCGGGCCGACGCGCTGGGGATCGGCGAGAAGTCGGTGACGATGAAGCGGCTGGCCGTGTGGCTGGTCGAGCAGTACCAGCGGCCCGTCGCGAAGGCGTTGCGGCGTTGCGGGGGCAAGTTCGACCTGCCGCCGAAGATGGACGACCTGGCTGCCAAGGCCGATGGGATCATCTCGCTGGGGACGTTGGCTGGTGAGGGTTGGCTGTTGACGGCGGAGATGGTCGAGTTGATCGAATCGGGCGCGCCGAACATCGTGTGCGCGCAGCCGTTCGCTTGCCTGCCGAACCACGTGGTCGGCAAGGGCATGTTCGCGGAGTTGCGCCGTCGGTTCCCGGAGGCCAACATCGTCGCGGTCGACTACGACCCGGGTGCGTCGGAGACGAACCAGTTGAACCGGATCAAGTTGATGGTCGCGACGGCGCACAAGCGGCACGGTGGTGGGGGTGAGGGGGCTGAGTTGTCGGTCTTGCACGTCGATAGTGGGTCGGAGGAGGGTTGGGATGAGGCCGCCGGCTGAGGTTGGGCTCGGGGCGGGTTGGGCTTCGCTCGGGTTGGGCTTCGCTCGGGTTGGGCTTCGCTCGGGTTGGGCTTCGCTCGGGTCGGGCTTCGCTCGGGTTGGGTGGGGCGTTGAGCACTATTCGGGGTTCGTTGTCCGGATTGACGCCCAAGTGCGGCGTGTCGTCGATCGAGTCCGGGATAGTGCTCAAGTAGGTG
>NZ_FQZG01000122.1 GCF_900141915.1 Tessaracoccus bendigoensis DSM 12906
CTTGTTGGGCTTCGAGCCGCAAGGCACCCTCATCTCAAGAGCGAATCAAAGCTGGACACGACACTGATCATGCCCTGAGCCAATTGGTCAGATCCCCCATCACAACCGGCCTTTTACAATGTGAATCATCGCCCAACGCGCGCCCCTTCCCCACCTGTTGACGCCCTGCTTCCCTTCCCACCAGAATTGTTCGCATCTGTCACCCAACGAAATCGGGGATCCCAAGATGGCATGGTTCGTACTACTGGAATGGCCCGGAGCAAAGCCCCTCCGGGTAGCCAACCAAAAGGAGGCCGAGCGTATCGCGGCCTGGCTCAGGACCGCCGTCGTCGATACGATCATCTATCCGGAAGGAGAGTTCCCCGAGGTCAATGAGGCCGGGGAAGTCGTCTACAGGAAGCCCAGAGGCCGAAGCGCGGGAAATGCCTGAGTCCGTGGGTCGGCACGGAGTGAATCGGCTTAAGATCGTGATGTTGGTTCACTGACGAACCAACATCACGATGTCAGCGAGGTCGACACCGACGACAACGGCGCACCCGGCCCTTCCAACCCCTCAGAGCGAGCGCATCGGCGACCTGGCCCGCAACCTCGCAGGGCTGCCTCGTCACCGCGTTCCAGCCGTAGCGCAACGTGACGGCGTCCATCCGCACCGCGTGCGCGTTGTCGCGAAGCATGTCCTTCGACCAGTCGCAGTGGTCGCGCATGCCATCCAACTCGACGATCACGCCCCACTCGTCGTAGAAGCCGTCGACCCCGCCCTCCTGGGTCGACGCCTGACGTCTCGGCACCGGGAGCCGATGCCAAGCGACGACATTGCGCTGGAAGAGCCACTCCAGCCCGCTCTCGATCCCTGCACCGGCGGCCGCACACAGATCCTTGATGGTGCGGGCATGCCTGACGCGCTCACGGTCGGACACCGCGGCGAGGAGACGTTCGGGCGTCGTGCGACGCTGCGCCAGCGCCCGAGCCACGGCGTCGACGACCCCGACCTCGTCGTGATCCCTGGCCAGGTCCACCAGGCAAGCCTCGACCGACAGCCTTGGCGGGGAGCCGCGCCCGACGCGTCGGCCTCGACGAAACGTCACCCTCCAACCCTCCACCGCAAAAGGCCTGGGGGTGCTTGGCGACCAGACGATCACTTCCGCAGGCGGGTCACGGAGAACCCCATTCAGGTAGGCGGCGGCATCGGCGCCGACGACACCGCCAGGCCCCGCGCGGAGCACACCCGCCCACGCCGCTGACTCGAAGGAGACCGACCCGTCGATGTAGAGCCCTGGGGCGATCCGCGCCCACGACGCGGTCAGGCGACGGCAGACCTGCCGGGTCAGGCCGCCGTCGAGCAGTTGCGCGATCATGACGACTCCGCACTGGTCGCGGATCAGACGTGTCACCGCGTCTGGGAGAGGGGTTCTCGACAGCATGCGCCACAGGCTGACACCTGACGACCCGCGCATCGACCCGATCCCGACGCCCAGACAGCACCCGACGCGATACGGACAACACCCGAGTGCTACCTCGTCCCAACCCGCTTAAGATCGCGATGTTGGTTCACTGACGAACCAACATCGCGATCTTAAACCTCATTTCCCGTCAAGCGGCAGGCGCTCAGCCTCAGCTGATCCCTCTGTTGCCTATTGTGGTGGCCAAACGAGGAGACGCCCATGGCATTCAAGGACGCAGCGGCCGACTACATCGACGACGCCAACGCCGTCACGCTCGACGCCCTCCGCGAGGCGATCCTCGCATGCCCCAGCTACACGCCTACCCCGCGCTTCATGCTCGAAGCCCGCCGCCTCGCAGCATCCGGCAGGCACTGGGAGGCGATCAACCTGGTGGCCCAATGGATGCCGGGCGCCTTCCTCAGCCCATCGGCCCACTCCCTGCTCGCCGAATCCCTCGCGGCCGTCGGAGACGACGCCGAAGCAGGGCGCGAGCGATTCCTCACGCGCCTGGCGATCCAGACCCTGATCAGGACCGGAGACGGCAGCCGGGAGCGCCCATGGATCGTGCTTCGCGTCGACGACGAATACGACCTCCTGCGCTGGACCAGACGCACACCCGTCCAACAGCGCCTCGCGATCACAGCCCAGGGCCCACGCGACGTCATCGAGCACGACCGCGGCGAGTCCTGGTTCGCCATCTACCGATCCGCCCGCCCGGCAGGAGCGTCAGCATGACCAGCCAACCGATCAGCACGACGGCGGAGATCGCCGCGCCTTGGGTCTTCGTCGAGGTCACCGACGGCAGAATCACCACCCTGCAGCTCGACCGCACCTCACTGGACCGCGACCGCGAACCCGACCTTGCCGACGCCGTCACCCGGGCGACCAACACGGCGCTCACAAGGCAGGTCGACGACCTGCTCACCTCCCCCGACGAGGTCGACGCCGCCCGCGACCGCGTCCTCACCTTCCTGGGCACGGTGCTCGGAGACACCCCATCTCCATCGGGCACCAGGTCGCGCGACGGCGAGCCCACCGCCAGTGAAACCACTGCCCGCGTCGTCGACGGTGTCATCGAAGCCCTGTGGATCGATCCGACCCTCCTCGACCGAAGCCGCCCGTTCGACGCCGAGAATGCCATCCGCGTGGCGCTCAATGACGCGCTGGAGCGCTACGAGACCACATTCGTCGACGCCGTCGCCGCCGTCGACCCGACCGACCAGTCACCCAGTTGGGATGCCCTGGCGCTAGATGTCGACCGGATAGAGAGGGGCCTGCTGTGAACGATGTCGTCTTCACACCCCAGTCCTGGGTGGCCGCAAGCGAGCGTGTGCAGGAGGCCTCCGATGCCTTCTCCCGCGGCGCACACCGCGTGACGGTGGCAGCAGCCATCGCCGCCCCGTCGTCCTCACCGGTCGACGCGGCCGCCGTGCGCGGCGACTCCGGGCTACTCATCCCCTGGTACGAGCTCGTCGGCAAGGCCGTCGAGGCCCTCAACTCGGATGCGTCGAAGATGGCCGCCACCGGCGCCAACTACGCGCAGATGGAGGAGCGGGGCACCCGCGCCGCCGAGAGATTCTGGAGCTGACCCATGAGTTTCATATTCCTTCTTACAGGCGTCCAACTTCCACAGTTGGCCGCGAGCACCCTCGCCGAGAGGGCAGGCGACTACGGCGCCCTCGCCGCTGCAGCCGCAGCCGCCTCGGCCGAGGTGCAGGAGGCCGTATCGTCGGTGGCGGCGGACAACCAGGGCTCGACGACCGACGCGTTCCTGGCCAACACGCAGGGCAGCGGTTCCGCCGCCGAACACCTGACCCAACTCAGCGAAGCCGCCGCCCGCACCCAGGAGGTGTTCGTGGTCGCGGCCACCCGCCTGGCCACCTGCAAGGTGGCCATGAAGAGCATCGCCAAGGCGGCCGAACAACCGTTCCTACGCGAGCTCCTCAACCCCAACCTCGCCCAGGGGCGCATCCGTCAGATCCAGATCGTGGCTGCCGCGCGTCGCCGACTGGTCGCCGTCGAGTCATCCACGACCAGCGTCATCGACGCCGCATTCGCAGGCCTGATGCTGCCGTCGCCCTTCGCGGTCGAGTACTACACGGCCGTCCCCCCGGAGATCGCCGACGCGTGGGACGACCTGAGCGTGGAACAGAAGCGCCGGTTGATGCAGCTGCTCGCCGATCAGCAAGCCGACCGGCTCGGTATTCCGCGCACCACGATCGAGTTCTACAACGACCCGTCGGACACTTCGATGGGGGTGCGGACAGGCGATGGGAAGCTGCGCATCAACGAGGCCTACTACGACAGCCCAGACATGATCGGGGTCCCCGTTCACGAGATGCAACACATGGCGCAGTACGTCTACATGGACGAATACGACGACATCGCCCGTGATCCCGAATACCTCGACGACGTCCTCGCCGGGCGCGTGCCAGACCCGTTGCAGGAGCAGTACGGCGTCAGCACCGAAGACGTACAGCGCCTGAAGGAGGGGAACGCCAGCCACGTCCGGGACAAGGGGTATTGGGAACGTCCGGTGGAGATCGATGCACGTCGAAGCGGCGACCGTTTCACCGACGGGCTGACGATCCAGGAGTTCGAAGAGCTTGTGAAATAGGCAGGGTGGATGGTTCGGAGGTCCAAGATGGTGAGCCGTAGAGGGGTGCTGATGATGGGTGTCGCTGCCGCGTTGACGGGTTGCGCACCGGGAAACTCCGAGGGTGGCGGCTGCCTGCCGGGCCTGCCAGAACCCGCTGAGGCTGTACCGCCAGGAGGAAGGCAGCTTCCACAACCGATCGTGCTGAGCCCCGACGGATCGCGCGCCGTCTCCGCCACCAGCATCGGCGGCTCCAAGGGGCTGCCGGTCTGGGATGTGTCCACCGGCACGATCAGCGCACACCGGGACGAGTTCACGCGCGGCACGCCGGTGTGGCTCGACGGGAGCCGGGTCGCCTGGGCGGTCGGCGCCGACGCGGCCATCCTCGACGTCGACTCCGGTGAAGCCACGCACCTTCCGCTCGGCCACCGGCTGATCGAGGCCGACGACTCGCCGTCGCTCGGGTCGATCGGGCTGGCCGTCAGCGTCGACGGCGCGACGCTGGCCTCGGCGGGCCACGACGCAACGCTGCGGCTCTTCGGGGTCGCCACGTGTTCGCCGGGCCGGGTGGTCGAACTCGACTTCGGCCCCACCCAGCTCAGCTTCACCGGTCGGCACCTGCTCGTCGGTGGGTCGGACCGGGTTGCCGTCTACGACGCCGCGACCCACGAGAAGGTCGCGCTTCTCGAAAACGACCTGCGAGCGCCAGCCATCGGGACCAGGGACGGCTCGTCCGTTTTCATGGGGGCGACCGGCGAGCACGGCTTCGCGTCGGTCGATCCGCGCAGCTGGGAAATCCGGATGACCTACCCTGATGCGCGGGCCCTGTCGGCGGCGGTCGCGCCGAGCGGGGCGCTGCTGGCGACCTTCGGCACCGACGCCGGCGTCCGCCTGCACGACGTCGCCAGAGGAGGGACCCCGCGCAGCATCGAGTTGCCGTCGAGGACCGGAGGCGTGGTCTTCCTAGATGACGATCGGTTCCTGACGGTCCACCTGGAAGAGGGGCTGCTGGAGTGGGATGTGGCGACGGGCGAGGTGAAGCGGAGCTTCGATCGGCCCTGACGTGCTGCCGGTTGAGCCGGGCCGAGAGGAACGAACGGCCCGTGACGAAACCACCCCGCACACGGTGCAGAAACCCGACCACGGCGTCGGTTGAGCCGGGCCGAGAGGTTCGAACGGCCCGTGACGAAACCACCTGGCACACGGTGCACAGACCTGACCACGAGCCCCCGGACAACGTCACGATGGTTTCGTCACGCCTTGCTCGTACCTCACAAGGCGGCTCAACCGGC
>NZ_FQZG01000121.1 GCF_900141915.1 Tessaracoccus bendigoensis DSM 12906
ATTTGAGCAGGATCCACCACTCAAACCCGCCCCGGCTGCATCGTCAGCAGACAACGCCCAACCCGCCCCAATGACATGCAAATCCTGCTCAAACCCAGCCCACCAACAGCCCAACCCACCCCAGCCCAACACCACCGCCAACCCGAGCCGCCGCCTTCGCAGTCATCGACCAGGCCCAAATTTGAGCAGGATCCACCACTCAAACCCACCCCGCACGCATCGTCAGCAGACAACACCCGAACCGTGTCAATGACATGCAAATCCTGCTCATTCCCGCACCCAACCACCGCCCCAACACATCCCCAAAGCCGACGGCGACGCTGACCCCGAGCGACCATGTCGAAGCCCCTCCCCCGACGTGGGAGACTAAGCCAATGGCCGGACCCATCCACCCGAGGCTCCTCAAGCGGGCCGACGCGACCAGATCCTTCCTCGTCGCCTCGGTTCTCGTCGGGGTCGCCACCTCGATCCTGCTGATCATCCAAGCCGACCTCATCGCCACCTGGATCACCACCACCTTCGAGACCCACGCGCTCCCCCCCGGCTCCCAACTGACCCTCATCCTGCTGACGACCGTGTTCGCCACCCGGGGAATCCTGGCCTGGCTACGGTCGATGTTGGCTCACCGCAGCGCCGCCGCCGTCAAGTCGGACCTTCGCCGCGACGTCCTCCGCGCTCGGATGAACACCCCCGTCGGCGGCGCCTCATCTGCGTCGCTGGTGCGCACCGTCACGCAGGGCCTCGACTCCCTCGACGGCTACTTCTCCAAATATCTGCCCCAACTCGGCCTCGCGGCGACCGTGCCGTTCCTGGTCGGCGCGGCCGTCCTCATCGCCGACTGGCCCTCGGCCATCATCATCGCCTTCACCCTCCCCCTCATCCCGGTGTTCATGGCCCTGATCGGCTGGACCACACAGAAGGCGACCAAACACAGTTTCGACGTCGCCGACCGGCTCGCCAACCACTTCGCCGACCTGATCGCAGGCCTCCCGACCCTGCAGGCCTTCGCCCGTGCCCGCGCCCAGAAGAAGGGCGTCGAGCTCAGCGAAGAGCGCTACCGCGAGGCGACCATGCGGACGCTGTACGTCTCGTTCCTGTCGTCCTTCGCGCTCGAACTGCTCGCCACGCTGTCGGTCGCGATCGTCGCCGTCACCGTCGGATTCCGGCTCGTCGACGGCAACATCTCCTTCACCACCGCCCTCTTCGTGCTCATCCTGGCCCCCGAGGCGTTCCTGCCCGTACGGCAGGTCGGCGTCCACTTCCACGACTCAGCCGACGGTGTCGCCGCCGCCGACGCCGCCTTCGCAGTCATCGACCAGGCCACCGACGCCCCCGGCACGCGCCCGGCCATCGACGGCTCACTACGCCTCGAGGCCGTCTCCTACACCTACCCCGGAGGCGAGGCGCCCGCCGTCGAAGCCCTGACGCTGGAGGTCGCCCCCGGCGAGGTGGTCGCTCTCAGCGGCACGTCCGGGGGCGGCAAATCGACGGCGCTGGCCATCGCCATGGGTTTCCTCCAACCCACCAGCGGGCGAGTCACCGTCGGCGGGCAGGATCTCGCCGAAACCGACCTGGCCTCCTGGCGACGCCGGGTCGCCTGGGTCGCGCAGGAACCGGGCCTGGTCAACGGCACCGTCGGCGACAACGTCGCGCTCGGCCATCCGGGGGTCGACGGCGACACCGTCGCCTGGGCGCTCCGAGAGGCGGGCGCCAATTTCGACGCGGCCAAACCGGTCGGCGACGACGGCGAGGGACTCTCAGCCGGTGAGCGACGCCGCGTCGCGCTGGCAAGGGCACTCGTGCGGATCGGTGTCGGCGGTGGGCGCTTCCTCGTCCTGGATGAGCCGACCGCTGGCCTCGACGTCGACACCGAGGCCAGCGTCATCCGCGCCGTGCGCGCGACGGGGGCGGGGGCACTGATCGTGTCGCACCGTCCGGCCGTGATCGGGTCCGCCGACCGGGTGGTCGAGGTGGTGGCGGCATGAGGTCGTTGGTGCGCAGCCTGATTCAACAGGTGCCGAAGGCCCGCGGCCGGCTCCTGCTCGCGGTGCTGCTCGCGGCGCTGGCCTCGGCGTCGTCGGTCGCGTTGATGGGGGTTTCGGCCTGGCTGATCTCGTTCGCCGCGCTGGCGCCGCCGGTGCTGTTCCTGCAACCTGCCGCCGTCGGGGTTCGGGCGTTCGGCATCGCACGCGGCGCGTTCCGCTACGTCGAGCGGCTTGTCGGCCACGACGTCGCGCTGCGGATGCAGGGCGCGTTGCGGGTGCGCGTCTACGAGGCGCTGTCGCGCACCACCCTGATCGGGCGGCGGCGCGGCGACCTGCTCACCCGGGTCGTCACCGACGTAACCGCGCTGCAGGACCTGATCGTCAGGGTCGTGCTGCCGTTCGCGTCGGCCTCGGTGGTCGTCGTCGGCACCACTTTGATGCTGGGGTTCTTCAACCTGCCGTCGGCGCTGGCGCTGCTGGCCACCGCGATCCTGGCGGGGGTCGCGCTGCCGCTGTGGACGCAGAAGATGAGCCTCGACGCCGACCGGGCCTCGGTCGCGACCAGGGGTCGCCTCGGCGACGGCGCCCGCGAACTGGCGCTGACGTCGACCGATCTGGTCGCCTACGGTGCAGAGGGGGCCGAACTCGACCGACTCCTGGCCATCGACGACGAGCTCCGACGGCAGGAGTCGCGCGGCGCCTGGGTGCGGGGCATCGCCGAGGGTGGCCAGATCGTCGCCTCGGGTGCGGCGGTGATCGCCGCGCTGCTGTTCGGCACCGACGCCGTCGTCGACGGCACCCTCGACCCGCGCCTCCTCGCGGTGCTCGCGCTGACTCCGCTCGCGCTCCACGAGGTGCTCAACACGTTCACGCAGGCGGCGCAGACCTACACCCGGGCCCGCGCCGCGCTCGGCCGGATCACCGACGTGCTGGACGCCGACCCCGTCGGCACCGGCGATGTCACCGAGGGCGACGCCCCGACCCCGGGCCTGCGGTTCGTCGACGCGGCGATCGGCTGGCCGGGCTCGGCGCCGGTGCTGACCGGCGTCGACCTGAGCGTCTCCGGCGGGGAGCGGGTCGCGTTGGTCGGGCCGTCGGGGGTCGGCAAGACCACGCTCGCGGCCACCGCTCTTGGCCTCATCCCGCCGATGGCCGGCGAGCTGCACCGCGGCGGGCGCGTCGGCTACCTGGAGCAGGACGCGCACATCTTCGCCACGACGGTCGCCGAGAATGTGCGCATCGGCGACCGGGACGCCGACCGTGACCAGATCGTCGACGCCTTGACACGCGCCGGGCTCGACCTCGCCCCGGAGCGGCTCATCGGCGAAGACGGGTCGACGCTGTCCGGAGGCGAGCGCCGTCGGTTAGCGCTGTCGAGGCTGCTGGTGGGCGACCGGTCGCTGATCATCCTGGACGAACCGACCGAGCACCTCGACAGGGAGACCGCCGATGCGCTGATGGCCGACGTGTGGGCGGCGTTCCGCGGCTCGCCCGTACTGGTGATCACGCACGACCCGGAGGTGATGACCGCCTGCGACCGGGTCGTCCGACTGGGCCGATGAGCACCCGGTCCGCCCGTCGATGCTGGCAACGCGCCCCTGCCCGGTAGAGTGACCGCGTGATTCAAGCTGTGACCGGAACCTCCCGTCCGCTGCGCGTGGCGCAGTTCACGGACAATTACGGGCCCGGCAGCAACGGGCTGATGTTCGCGGTGCAGCAGTTGGAGGGCAACCTGCTCGATTCGGGCAACGAGGTGATCGTCATCGCCCCCGAGGCGAAGGGCCCGAACCCGCACCACGGTCGGCCGGGGCGCACCGAGCTGCGGCTGCCATCGGTCAGGGTGCCGAAGATGCCGACGAGGGTCGCCAACGGCAGGCACTTCGACGCCACGATCGACCGGATCGCAGAGTTGAAGCCCGACGTCATCCACGTGCACGGGTTCGGACCCGTCGGGGTGCTCGGCACCTGGGCTGCGCTCCGGCTAGACATCCCGATGATTGTGACGTGGCACACCGACTTCGACGCCTACGCCGACCACTACTCCGCCGTCCTGCCGCTGCTGACCGGGGTCGTCAAGGCGTTCACGCGGTTGTCGAAGGGCGAGGTCGTCGATTCGCACGACCTGAAACTGGCCGAGATCAAGTACGAGGACCGCGGCCGCTCGGCGGCGCTGCTGCTGGGGATCTGCCAGAAGATGCTGGAGACGGCCGCGCTGGTGACGACGCCGTCGCCGAAGACCGCCACCCGGTGCCGGCTGATCAGCACGACCGCGAACATCCGGGTCGTCCCGAATGGGGTCAACCCATTGCCGCCCGGCCCGCCCCCGATCCCCCGGCCCGTCGGCCCGCTGGTGCTGTACGCGGGTCGGATCGCGCCGGAGAAGGACCTCCCGCTGTTGGCCGACGCGTTCACGCTGGTGCACGCGCAGCGACCCGACGCCCGGCTGTGCATCGTCGGCGATTGGCAGCGGTATCCGCACATCAAGCGGGTGCTCGCGGCGGGTAGGGACGCGGGGCGGATCATCCTGCCGGGTGAGCAGAAGCGCGACGCGTTGGGCGCGTTCTACGGGATGGCCGACGTGTTCGCGTTCCCGAGCCAAACGGACACGCAGGCCTTGGTGTTGCACGAGGCGGCGCTGGCGGGGTTGCCGATCGTGTCGGTCGACCACGAGTTGACGCTGGTGGTCGAGCCGGGCGTCAACGGTGAGATCACGCGCCCCACGGCGGCGTCGCTGGCGGCTGGGCTGTTGAGGGTGATCAACCGGTTGGACGACGGGGAGTGGAGGGCGCGGGCGTCGGCGAGGTCGGTCGAGTTGGCGTCACAGTGGACGATCGAGTCGCAGGCGAAGGCGATGTTGGACATTTATGGCGAGGTCGCCGGGACGTTGGTCGGCCGGAACCCGTAGTCGACGGCGCCGTCGGGCGTTTGGTCGGGTCGGGGTCGCGTTGAGCGTTTGGTCGGGTTGGGGTCGCGTCGGACGTTGAGCACTATTCCGGGTTCGATCGCAAGAAAGACAGGTTTGAACGATCCAACCGTCATCGAACCCCGGATAGTGCTCAAACGGCCACCCGGCACCGATCGGGCCGAGCCGTCCTGGACGTTGAACGGGCCCGGCCTGGATCGCGTTGGGACCCGCTTCCCCCTTCCGGAAATGAGCAGGATCCGACAGTCACCGCAGCCGAAGCCGCATCGTCAGCAGACAACGCCGTCCACCCCCAAATGACATGCAATTCCTGCTCAAACCCGCCCCACCCCACCCCCCCCAAACCAAGCCCCTGAGCACTATCCCGGACTCGATCGACGACACGCCGCA
>NZ_FQZG01000119.1 GCF_900141915.1 Tessaracoccus bendigoensis DSM 12906
GGCTCTTCAGGGAGGCTGGACGGATCCAGTTGCCCCAACAGGATGACTGTGGACGTGTCCAGGATGCCCTCCTCGCTCGGGTGGCTCACAGTGTGGGGTCCAGCCACTGATCGATGTCCGCGAGAAGCCTGGCAGGGTTCACTTGGGGAAGATGGCGTCGGCGTTCCACCAGTTCCTCGACGCGTGAGGTTCTCCGGGGCAGCGGAATCACCTGCGCAACCGCCTCACCATCCTTTGTGACAGTCAGACGCTCCCCGCGGGATACACGCCTCAGGACTTCTGCGCTGTGGTTGCGCAGGTCTCGAACTGGGGCACTGAGTGCCGGGCCCCAGAACGCCTCTCGGCGCGTGGCCGCTCGTAGCGGCGAACTATGGAGCCCGGGGTGTCTCGCGCCGAACTTCCGGACCAGCCCGGCCTGTACGGGGACCTTGCGGAGGCCCGGGCCGCGGCGTCGTCTGACTATGACTGCGTCACGGTGTTCGGGCCCTTGCCGGATTCGATGCTGGATGATGTGGCCGGGCTGCATCGGTCGATGAGCACCGACGTCCCGATGGGGGAGTTGGGCCTAACCGAGGAGGCCTGGGACGCGGACCGCCTGTGGAGGCTGGAGGCCAGAGGGTCGGTGCCGGTCAGGACTCGGCAGGCGTGCGCCCTACCTACGGTGCCTCGCCCGGCCTCCGTGCCCCCCGATGGCGTCGGCGGCCCGTACCAGGGCCAGGTGCGAGAAAGCCTGCGGCACGTTGCCGGTCTGGCGTCGGGCCCTGGGGTCGTACTCCTCGCTCAGCAGGCAGAGGTCGTTGGCCGTCGCGCAGGCGCGCTCCATCAGGATCGCCGCGTCGTCGAGACGGCCCACCATCGCATACTGCTCGACTAGCCAGAACGTGCAGGCCAGGAAGGCGTTCTCGCCGCCTGCGACGCCGTCGTCGGTGCTGTACCGCATGACGAACCCGTCGTGGATCAGTCGTCGCTCGATCTCAGCGACCGTCCCGAGCATCCGCGGGTCGTCCGCGGTGCAGTAGCCGACCTGCGGCAGGAGCAACAGCGCCCCGTCGACGGCGGTCGAGCCGTAGTGCTGCACGAAGTGGCCGCGCTCCGCGTCGTAGCCGCGGGCATCGATCTCGGCGCGCAGCCTGTCGCGCTGTTCCTCCCAGCGCTCGATATCCCCGCGGAGGCCGTTCGTGCGCGCGGCCCGCGACATGGTGTCGAGCGCCGCCCACACCATGACCCGCGAGTGCGTGTACATCGCGGGTGCGTCGCGCGTCTCCCACAAGCCCTGATCGGGAACGTCGATCCGGTCGATGGCCTGCTCGACGAGAGCCTGTTGCAGCGACCAGGAGAAGCGGTCCTCCTTCAGCCCTGCGCGCCGAGCGGCGTCGAGCGCCACCAACACCTCGCCGATGACGTCGGCCTGGAACTGCGTGACGGCACCGTTTCCGATCCGCACCGGGGCCGACCCCTCGTAGCCTGGCAGGCTCGTCAGCTCGCGCTCCGGCAGGTCGCGCTCGCCAGCCAGGCCGTACATGATCTGGATCTGGGCCGGATCCCCCGCGACCGCGCGGAGCAGCCAGTCGCGCCATTGGTGTGCGATCTCGACGAAGCCGTGGGCGATCAGCGCCTCAAGCGTCAGCGCCGCGTCGCGCAGCCACACGTAGCGGTAGTCCCAATTGCGTTCACCGCCGATCGACTCGGGCAGCGACGTGGTGGCCGCGGCGACGATCCCGCCGGTCTGCTCGTCGGTGAGGGCGCGCAGCACCAGCAGTGACCTGGTGACCTCGGTCAGGTACGGACCGTCGTGCTCGGTCTGGTCGCTCCAGCCCTGCCACCAACGCCTGGTGTCCTCCAGCATCTCGTCGACGTGGCGTGGCGTTGCGCCCGGAAGGTACGAGGGCCGCCAGAGCAACGTCAGGTCGCGGGTCTGGCCCGCCGCGATGGAGAACTCGGCCGTGTGTCGGTGGTGGTGGCCACGGAATTGGAGGCCGCGCAACTCAAGCGAATCCGGGCCGGCGATGGCGCGCAGGCAGGGGGCGGATTCGGTGCCGACCTGGTGGACCCACGGGATCGCCCTGGCGTAGTCGAACCGGAAGCGCACGTCGCAGCCGAGCTCGACCACCCCCTCGAGCCCGACAACGCGCCGTACGACGACGGTGTCGTCGCCGATCGGCATCGCATCGATCACCTGGGCCGACCCGGTGTTGGTGGCCCAGGTGGTAACCAGGATGAAGGTGTCGCCGTCGTAGCGCCGCGCCACCCGGGCGTCGGGATCGGTCGGGCGAAGCGACCAGCGCCCGTGTCGCTCATCGCCCAGGAGCGCGCCGAACACCGAGCCTGAATCGAAGCGGGGCACACACAACCAGTCGAGGTCGCCGTGGAGGGAAACCAGCGCCGCGGTGCGGCAGTTGCTCAGCAGCGCGTAGTCCTCGATGGGAGTGCTCATGGTTCGATTCTGCCGCGGCGGGCACCTGCGTGGGGGCCGATGCCTTGGCGGGCTCGGGGTCGGGGACGTGTCGCGGCCGGGGCCCTGGCTCAGCTGACCCGGTAGGCGGCCAGTGAATCTTCGCCCGCAACGATGTAGAGCTCGCCGGCACGTTGCCCACCCCAGGCCAACGACTCCGGGGACCAGGCAGTCAACGCCTCGCCGGCAGCGTCGCAGGGGTTGACTCCGTGCCCCGCCACGTACTGGAAGCTGTCGCCGTTGCTTCTGGTCAGGGTGACATTGTCCCGCCAAGTTCGGCAGGCCAACTCCGCGCCCGGTGGAACAGGCGTGGCCTCGCCGGTGGTGAGGTCGACGACCTGCACACCCAATCCCTCGACGGGGATGACCGCACGTGTTCCGTTGGGCAGGAACTGGCGCGGGGCTTCTTCGTCTGCGGGGACGAAGGGCTGGGTCCACAGGATCCTCCCGGTCGCCCGGTCGATGCCGACGAGTTGCTCTTCCCGTCCCTCGACCTTGTAGGAGAAGCCGGTCTCGCTGCTCTCGGTGATGACAAGTTCGCCGGCGGTCACCTGGCAGGCGATGAAGATATCCGGCGTCGGTTCAGGCTCCGGTTCTTCAAAACACCGCTCGGCACCGGGGACGCTCCAGAGGAGCTTCCCCGTTGCCCGGTCGAGTCCCACCGTCGAGGTCATGGCGAGGGTGCTGCGATCACCCACCGCCGGATCGTCGGGCATGGCAAGGCCACCCTCGCCGACGATGATGGGCGATGAGCCCGAATCGTGCCAGGCCGCGTTGTTGGGGTCGACCTCGGCATCCGGGCCGAACAGCGCGGTGTAGGCCTGTTCCCAGACGACACCGGTGCCGTCGAGGTAGCCGACCGAATCGCTGTCCTCGCCATCGCGGGTGAAGACGTGGCGGCCTTGGAAGGTGCGATCCGTCTCGGGAAGGGCGGTGAGGGCCGGGACGCCCGGATCCAGCACGAAGGCCGTCGCCTCGTCGGCATCCGGAAGATAGGCCTGCAGACAGAAGACGTCCTCGTCGGAGGGGCATGGATGTGGCAGCCGCCTCACCCAGAGCGACGCGCTGCCGATGTCCTGTTCCTTGCCTGTCATGGCATCCATCAGGACCACCCGGTGCCTGCCCGCTCCCGTGGCGGATGCCGCGGCCACCCAGATCCGCCCGTCGCGGACAAGCATCGCCGGTTTGTCGAGCGCGAACCAGGAGTCGCCGGCTGGGCTGACCGCCCGGCGCCAGAGCTGGTCACCGGTGAGCGGATCGATCCCTGTCAGGATCACCCCGCCCGCCGTCTTGAGGTAGGCCACGATCACGTCGTCGAGGACGACCGGGTCTCCCACTACGTCGACCTCCGACTCCCAGACGGTCGAGGCCACCGAAGGCTCGGGAGAAGGGACGGGAGTGGCCACGGACTGCGACGACGCGTCCTGCCGATGGGACGAGGAACCGGTGCGTGGCGTGATCGCGGCGCAGCCGGTCAGGAGAAGAACCGTGGCGAGGCAGACGATGAGCGGTCGGGCCGCATGTTGGTAGGTAGCCATGAACGAAACCTAAAATGTGATCGGCACGGTTGGTGACCGGTTGGGACAGGTTGTGGATAACTTCCGGGGTGCTGCACCGACCGGAGAAACGGATCAGTCCATCTGGCGCCGTCGACGCCTCGCTCAGCTACCCGGCTTTCAGCGTGGATTCGGCCGCCGCGGCCCCGTCGGTAGACTGCCGCCCATGAGCGTCCCCAATGTCCTCGCCAACCGTTACGCCTCCACGCAGATGCGCGCCATCTGGGCCCCCGAGGCCAAGATCGTCTCCGAGCGCAGGCTGTGGCTCGCGGTGCTTCGTGCCCAGCGTGACCTCGGCGTCGACTTCGGCGGGGCCGACGCGGATCAGGTCATCGCGGCCTACGAGCGGGTCATCGACCAGGTGGACCTCGGCTCGATCGACGCGCGCGAGCGGATCACCCGCCATGACGTCAAGGCTCGCATCGAGGAGTTCAACGCCCTGGCAGGCTTCGAACACATCCACAAGGGCATGACATCCCGCGACCTCACCGAGAACATCGAGCAGTTGCAGGTGCTCGAATCGCTTCGCCTGATCCACGGACGCGTCGTCGCGGCGCTCGCCCAGCTGGCCCGACTCGCCACGCAGTACGCCGATCAGCCGCTCACCGGCCGCTCGCACAACGTCGCCGCGCAGCTGACCACGCTCGGCAAGCGGTTCGCGACGGCCGCCGACGAACTGCTTGTGGCCCTTGCCCGCCTCGACGACCTGATCGGGCGCTACCCGGCGCGTGGCATCAAGGGGCCAGTCGGCACGGCTCAGGACATGCTCGACCTCCTCGGCGGGGATGCCGACAAGCTCGCCGAGCTGGAGCGCCGGATCGCCGACGAGTTGGGCTTCGCGCAGGTGCTCACCTCCACGGGCCAGGTCTACCCGCGCTCCCTCGACTACGACGCCGTCACCGCGCTCGCGCAGGTCGCGGCGGCACCGTCGAACGTGGCCACCACGATCCGGCTGATGGCAGGCCTGGAGTTGGTCACGGAGGGCTTCAAGGAGGGGCAGGTCGGGTCGTCGGCCATGCCTCACAAGATGAACACCCGCTCGTGTGAGCGGGTCAACGGCCTGGCCGTCGTGTTGCGCGGCTACGTGTCGATGATCGGCGAGCTGGCCGGGGACCAGTGGAACGAGGGCGACGTCTCCTGCTCCGTGGTGCGCCGCATCGCGTTGCCGGATTCGTTCTTCGCGCTGGATGGGCTCTTCGAGACGTTCCTAACGGTGCTCGCGGACTTCGGCGCCTTTCCCGCGGTGATCGAGGCTGAGTTGCAGCGCTACCTGCCGTTCCTGACCACCACCAAGGTGCTGATGGCCGCCGTCCGCAAGGGGGTCGGGCGGGAGGTCGCGCATGAGGCGATCAAGGAACATGCGGTGGCCGTCGCGCTCGACCTGCGCAAGGGCGCCCGCACCAACGACCTGCTCGACCGGCTCGCCTCGGATGAGAGGCTCGGCCTGAGTCGCGCCGATTTGGACGCGCTGATCGTCTCCCCGCTGGAGCTGGCGGGGACGGCGCAGGCGCAGGTCGCCCGGATCGCCGAGAGGGTCGCCGAGGTCGTCGCAGCCGATCCCGAGGCGGCGGCCTACGTCCCGGGGGCGGTGCTCTGAGGAGTGTCTCAGCGGTGGTTGAGTCGCGCCGTGAGGTCCGAGCAAGGCGCGTCGCCGTTGGTTGAGCCGCCCGGCGAGCGCTAGCGAGCAGGCGTGTCGAAACCTTCTGGCGCACGGTGCAGGGTCTTGACCACAGGTTCTT
>NZ_FQZG01000117.1 GCF_900141915.1 Tessaracoccus bendigoensis DSM 12906
TGCGGGGCGGCACCGTAGACGAGGCGGATGCGGCATTCATCGACGATGCCGAGGACTCGATTGCTCGATTCGAGGCGGGCCAGTGACCCAGCTGATCTCGCGCGGCGATGTGGTCTGGGCGAGCATGGATCCAACCATGGGCCGCGAACAGGCCAAGCACCGACCTTGGCTCGTGTTGTCCGAGCCCGTTCTACACCGCGCCCGCGGACTACTCATAGCAGTGCCACTGGCCCACACCGACCGCGCATGGTCCACCCACGTGAACCTCGATCCCACCGCGCCGACAGCGACCGTGGCGATGTGCGAGCAGGTGAAGTCCATGTCGATAGACCGGGTCACGCGCGTCGACCGCACTCCCTACCCCCAAGCAACGGTCGACCAAGTCCATCAGATTCTGGCACTTCTGACCGGCGGCCGGTAGGCCGGATTCCACAGCCCCAGCACGGCAGCTGGCCGGGCGGCGATCAGCACGGTCGCGCCCTCCAACCCGATACCCGGAAGACTCCACCCAATCGCAAATCGTAGACATCTCTCTAGGCGCAAACGATTATCTAGATCTATCTAGATCAGGGATTGCACTGGGCCAAGAGTGTCTTCGCGTAGCCGACATCAGGTCGCCAAGAATCCACGTTCCAAGTCGGCTTCGTGCGTGCAATCTGGCTCACCTCTGTCGTCGCCTCGATCGTGATGTGGTTGCCCGCGAGGTCCACAAAGTCTCCCTCGTGAGGAGCGTCGGCCCTTGCCTGCGGGACGGCGCCCAACCCCGACAACACGAGTGCCGCGGTGACGCTAACGATACCTATCCTTCTCATTTCTTCGGATGATCCTTTCGCTGATTCCGAAGAGTGTGACCAGCAGGCCTACAAGCCCGACCGGCAAGCCAATCCACGAAACCCATGCAGTCGGTGGCGGCCCGGTTGGGTTGGCCTCGGCCCAGGAGAAGGCCAAAGACCCAAAGATGGCAAAGATGGCAATGCCAACGATCATGAGCACGGCGCCTACTGCGATCGGTGTTGGTTTGGTCATGCATCAGAAGCTACGGGCAACTCACCCATTTTGCTCCGACTAGGTGTTTTTCTTAGCCGAAAGCTAGACAGAAGAGTTCACATGTCAGGCCACGGTCGCAACGCCAAGCCCCCCGAGGTAAACCGTGGTCTGCCGCGCTGAGCCTGTTACCCCCTCGACATGACCGGGCAGAAGCTCAACGCCAACGGAGCCCGACGCCGCGCCATCCGCGCTCGCGTGCTCGCTGAGGAAACCCACTGCATCATCTGCGGCAGGTGGGTCGACAAGGAACTCAAGACGCCAGACCCAATTGAGCCCAGAGGTTGACGAGGACCTACCAAGATCACGAGGCGGATCACAGTACGATCGCGCCAACACCCACCTCGCTCATCGGCGCTGCAATCAGGCGAAGGGCGATCACACGCTCGCCGAGCACGCAGCAAGCCTGAGTCCCGTGGAACCGTCACCCACCACCACTCTGCTGGTCAACTGGCAGGTACGGCAACCGCCCCACACAACCCCGGAAGCCACAGGCCCGGGGTTTTTTGCTGCCCGGGTGCGGACACAAGAGACACCGGACCCGGGCAGCACCCCAAGACCGCGGCACCTGCACGAGCCACACACAACAGCTCACGCCACTGGGCTCTCCAGGTGCCGCACCAACGCGCACTTCGGCATGCACACCACGCCCGCCGACGCCTCTCGGGAGCACGGTGAGCACTCGTTCCGACGACAAGAGCCCGCGGGGCTCTGGCTGCGGCCTAGCTAGCTCTAGACAAAACGACGTACCCTATTCCCAGGACTACGACGACCCCGAAGACGATCACGGTCGGGGAGTTGCGCCAAAATCCCACCGCGATGCTCGACGCCCACGACGCCACCATGAAGCAAGTGGCCGAGCTGATCGGATACGAAACCTTCGACCCCATCGAAACCTGAACCGCAAGAGACATGCACGACTATGCGAGGCTGGAGTTTCGCGCTCTCCAGTGCTCCCACGATTCCAGAACCACCACGCTTGACAATAAGTGCGACACCTCTCCCCCAAGAGTTACATTTCATTCGCGCCCACGACCAAACCGAGGCACGCACTGACCGAGACGGCGGAGGTGCGCGCCGCCCTCGACGCAGCAGCCCGCCGCTGGCCTGAAGACAAGGGTCGGCCATCCCGGCTCCTGAAACGGCTCATCACCAAGGGGCGGCAGAGCGTCGAAACATCCGAAGGCTCTACTCAAGCCGTCCGTCGGGCTGCGCTCGACCGCTTGAGCGGCGCCTATACGGGCATGTACGAAGCCGGATACTTAGCGGAGTTGCGTCAGGACTGGCCAGAGTGATCACCCTCGACGCCGGGGTGTTGATCGCTCTGCTCGACGCCAATGACGCCCACCACGAAACCGCCGACTCCTTGATCAGGGCCCATCTCGCCGACGACATGTTCATCAGCCCCTTGAACTTGGCCGAGGTCTTGGTGAAGGCCGTCCAACAGGGTCGCGACGCTCAACTGATGGACGACATCACGTCGTTGGGTGTGCGCGCAGTCTCCCTCCCCGACGATGCACCGCTGCGCCTGGCACGGCTCAGGGCACAACTCAGATTGAAGCTGCCCGACTGCTGCGTCCTGCTGGCAGACGAGCAGACCGGCGCACCGATCGCTTCCTTCAACCAGCGCCTCCGCTCGGCGCCAACCGAAGCCCGCCGCATCCGTGCTGATCGCAGCCATCGACCCTGCAACCCTTGACGGGAGGCCCCACGGCTCCTCGCCCACCGCAGACCTCCTGCTTCCTCGGCATCGTCACATTTCGCCTGAGCCAATCCCAAGACCGGGGCACCGAACCCTCTATGCCGACTCCGCTACGCTCCGAGCAATCCCAGCGGGATGACCGCAATCCCATCTGGCCTACGGTAGGCAGTGGGGCCGGTGTTGAGGACCACGGCATCAAGCAGCCGATCGCCGATCGAATCTCGCAGCCAACGGAGGTGCCGGACGTCGGTGTCGGATACCGCAGCGGCAAGCTTGACCTCGACCGCCAGCACCCGACCGTCGGGTCTAACGACGATCAGATCCACCTCGTGGTCACCGTTTCGCGTGCGAAGGTGGCGCACTCCGGCTTCAGCGGCCTGCGCGGTCACGCGAACGCACAGCGTCGCGAGGGACTCGAACAAGCTTCCCAGCATCGTGCCCTCCTGGGGGCCAAGCGGACGTCCCTCACCATCCAGAAGGGACTCCGCGGTCAGCCCGAGTAGCCGAGCCGCAAGTGCCGGATCCATGAGGTGATGCTTTGGCATCTGCTGAAGCCGCTTCAGCGGTGAGCCGGAGGCGGTCCAGGCCGGGACGGGATCAAGCACCCAAATCCGGGCCAGGGTGTCGCGGTAGGAAGTCGTCGTGCCACGGTCCGGCTTGTCCCTCACGCCGGCCGTCGCCGCATCAAGGATCTCGGTATAACTCGCCGTGCTAGCAGTCGCCGCGGCATAGGCCCGCAACCAGTCCGTCAACACGTCCGGACGACGCACAGCAACACCCTGCTCCGGGATGTCGCGGTCGACAATGTTGGTGATGTAGCTGTCCAACGAAGTGCGCCGTGCGCGCTTCGACAACCCTTGCAGCCCCGGCAGGCCGGAGGCCACGATGGCATCCACATAGTCAACCAATCGCAAGGAAGTCTCCCCCGCGACCGCCCCGCGCCGCCCCGTGAGCAGTTCCCCAAGGCTCACCGCAGGCTCCACGATTCCGCGTTCAGACAGGGTCATCGGACGCATCCGGAGCCGAACGATCCGCCCGGCACCGGAGTGCGCGGTGGCCCCTTCACCCGGCGTCGCACTACCCGTGAACAGGAACTGCCCTCCTGAGCGATCCGCGTCGACCGCATGTCGCACCACATCCCAGACCTCGGGCACATGCTGCCACTCGTCTATCAGGAGTGGCCGTGGTCGCACAAGGACGCTCCGCGGATCGGCTACTACCGCAACACGTTGAGCGGCAAGGTCGAGCTGGACGACGCTGGCTGCCCGAGCAGATGCCGTCGCCGTCTTCCCCACCCCCTTCGCGCCATCCAGTGCGACGGCAGGAAGTTCGGCGAACAGCTCATCAAGCTCCTGGTCGATGAGACGACGCCTGTATTCCATGGGCAAACCATACGCTATCCAACAAGTAGCCGAACTGCTACCCCACAGATAGCCGCACCCTCACCCAACGAACAGCCGTCAAACCACTGCCACAGCCTCCCCGCCCAAGGCCAGCACCCGCCGCTGTACCGAAACGGTGAGGATAGGGGTAGGTCCCTGCCGCTGGTGTTCTGACTTGTGTCGAAACGGTGAGGACCTGCTGCCAGGACTTGGCACCCTCACCGCCGTCGCCGACCCACAACCCGCGGATGTCGCGGTTGCCCTCCGTGGTGACAGCCAACGCGATGTAGATCGGCCGGTTCGCGACCTGGCCATCGCGGACCTTGACGTGGATGGCGTCGATGAACACCACCGGGTAGACCGGGTCCAGGGGCCGGTTCTGCCACTCCGACATGCCGTCAAGGACCTTGACGGTGATCGTCGAGATGGTGGTCTTTGACACCTCCGATCCGTTGACGTCAGCCAGATGGGCGCTGCTGTCGCCGTGGGTCATTCCCCTGGCCGACAGCGACAGCACCACGTCCTCGATCGACCCAAGCCTGCGGGCACGAACAGCGCCACGTTCATGACCATCTGGACGATCATCGGGTCGCGCCAGCCATTCGCGGCAAGGTCCACTTCCCTCAGCGACCCGAGCGGGATGAACTGCGGCGCCACGCCGCCATCGGAACGGTCGAGCAGTGCCGGGTCGGGCAGCGGCAGGATCGTGTAGGTCCACAGCGCCATCAGGGAGACCAGCGTCGCGGCGGCCGGCACGGCATGCCCGACCCCGAAGACGCCGCGGCGCCGGTACGCCCACGCGACGTAGGGCACGAAGAGGAGGGGATGAGCACGACGCCGACGATGACGGCCATGACCGCCGAATACACGTGCACACCCACGCGTCAGGATAGTGGGCTTCGGCCAAGCTTGCTGTTGGACCTGTTGGGCGGCGTTTTCGTTTGATCTCGTGAACCGGCGGTAGGCCTCATACACCGTCCGCGACGAATTCTGCCAGCGCCAGCTGAATCTTGACCACAGTCGCAGCGCTCGGAACCTGTCGCCCGGACAACCATGTTGAGAGCCTTGACTCGCTCGCACCGATCCGCCGGGCCAACTCACGCTGGGTGATGCCCGCAGCAACCACCTGTCGCCCCAGCGCAGCAGTCCGCTCCGCAAGTTCCCTCCTGAGTGCACGACGGCGGGCCTGGTCGAGCCTGTCGCGCAGCAGGAACGCTGCGACGCCGTCTGTGTACTCAAGCACCTCGGCCAGCGTGGCTGCCGCGGCTCCGAAGGGCGCGCCGTCGATATGGTCGGCAATCCTCTGCCAGTCCGGCACCAGTCCACGTTCCATTGCCGTCTCGAACGCCTCGTGCGGCCATGTGTCGAGCGGGTCGCCGGGGTCGGCGTCGACGTTTCGGAATCGCAGAGAAGTCACCGCAACACCCCCTTGGCCAACTCGCGGCAAACCGTGGCGACATTCCCCCAGTCGGCCCACTTCACATCCAGGCCCTTGAAGCGCGACAGCGTAGCGATGGCCTTTCGATCCACTGGCTCACAGCGAAACAGCCGATCCGCCAAGACGGTTGAAACTGCACCGTCGGTGCTTGTCAACTCGCCGTAGTAGTCACCTATCTGACCAACGACCTCCTGGGCCCGAGTGATGCCCAAGTGATCAGCGAGCGCAGCCACGTCGAGGTAATCACGCGTCCGGTTTCGGTTGACTATAAGGTAGCACTTGATGCGCAAGATCTCGGCCTCCGTCGGCACTCGTAGTTCAGCTCCGGAAGGCAACTTCAGACTGATGACTTCGAGGGGTCGCCTCCGCCGAAGTTGACGGATACCCGCCTCGAAACCCGCCTCCATACCCAGAATCGTCAGGGGAGGCGAACTAAGGAAGCGGCCAGCCTGTGGTGTGACGGCCGTCTGATCTGATTCCAAAGCGGTTGAGCGTCGCTTGCGGCAGTGGTAACCCCGGGCTCCAAGATTCGCCGCTACGAGCGGCCACGCGCCGAGAGGTGTTCTGCGGCCCGGCATTCAAAGCCAATCCTGACGCACTACGTATCACCGGTGATACACTTCTGCCGTGAGTGAAGTTACGGTTCGAGACCTGCGCAACCACAGTGCAGAAGTCCTGAGGCGTGTATCCCGCGGGGAGCGTCTGATTGTCACAAAGGATGGTGAGGCGGTTGCTCAGGTGATTCCGCTGCCCCGGCGAACCTCACGTGTCGAGGAACTGGTGGAACGCCGACGCCATCTTCCCCAAGTGAACCCTGCCAGGCTTCTCGCGGACATCGATCAGTGGCTGGATCCCACACTGTGAGCCACCCGAGCGAGGAGGGCATCCTGGACACGTCCACAGTCATCCTGTTGGGGCAACTGGATCCGTCCAGCCTCCCTGAAGAGCC
>NZ_FQZG01000116.1 GCF_900141915.1 Tessaracoccus bendigoensis DSM 12906
CGACCCCAGACGGAGCAAAATCGACCACTGGCCGATTGTCGCCGCCCTCCGCCACACACGGGCGCCGGGGCAGTGGCCGATACTCGACCCCAGACACACCAGAATCGGCCACTGGTCGATTTTCGACGACGCATCCCGGCCGGGGTTGGGGAGGGGTGCGGTGGGTTGGGCAGTGGTGCGGTGGGTTGGGCAGTGGGGAGGGGTGCGGTGGGTTGGGCAGTGGGCATCCGATGCTCGCAGCCCCCGAGCGAACCGGACTGCGCATGGAGCCCGGTCCCACGCACTGCACGTAACCCGACAAAGCACGACGCCCCGGAAAATCCCGGGGCGTCGAGTCACTGGCGGAGGTGGCGGGATTTGAACCCGCGATGGGGTTGAAGCCCCAAACCCGCTTAGCAGGCGGGCGCCATAGACCGTACTAGGCGACACCTCCAGTGCCGCTACAGACTAGCGGAGCATGACACGCGGCGGCAAACGCACACCGGTTATCCTTGACGGCGGGAGGTTTCATGAACGACGCCGAGAGGCCGCACCATGCCGCACGACCAGTCGACGGTGCCACGCCCACAGGGGCCGGGCACGCGCGTCAGATCTGGCCCGGGCACGCCGCCGAGGGCCGCGCGCCCCGGCAAGGCGAACACCGCTCAGGCGGGCCGGACAGCGGCGCCCCGCAACGTCGCCACCTGCGCAGTTCCCTGCTGCTGACACTTGCCTCCGCCGTCATCCCCGGCTCCGGGTTGTTGGGGGCGCCCCGTCGCGGACACAAGATGCTCGGCGCCCTCACTGCCATCGTCTCCGTCGTCACGCTCACGTTCGTTCTCTTCTGGGCCGTCACCGACCTTCCACGCCTCGCACGAGTCGCCGGAAACGAAACCTTCCTCGGCCTGGCGACCTTCGCCCTCATCTTCATCGCCATCGCCTGGGTGGGCCTCATCACCCTCACTCAGCTGACGACCCGGCCGACCGGGCTGCGCGGCGGCAAGCGTCTGCTCAGCGCCGTCGTCGTGACGGGGCTCGCGTTCTGCGTCGCCGCACCGACGGCGGTCGCCGCCCGGTACTCCCACGACACGGCCCGGGCCCTCGATTCCGTGCTCAAGAGCAAGGACGACGTCAAGGCGAACAACCAGCCGACGATCGCCGGCGGATTGGACCCGTGGGCCGACCAGAAACGCGTCAACATCCTCCTGCTCGGCGGCGACGGCAGCGCCTCACGGGCAGAGCAGGTCGCCAAGTACTCGATCCGCACCGACACGATCATGGTCGCCTCGATCGACACGAAGACGGGCAACACCACCCTCATCCAGATCCCCCGCAACGTGCAGTACACGCCGTTTCCCGAAGGCTCCGAGATGGCGGCCGCCTTCCCTGACGGTTTCCGCGGCGACGGCGCCGAAGGCGAGTGGTACGTCAACACCATCTGGCAGCACGTGGAACTCGACTACCCGGACCTCATGGCCGGAAGCACCTACCGTGGCGCCGAGGCCCTGAAGCAGGGAGTGGAGGGCATAACGGGGCTGGAGATCAACCAGTTCGTGCTGCTCAACATCGACGGGCTTGAGGCGCTGATCAACGCCATGGGTGGTGTCACCGTCAACATCAACCAGGAACTCGCCGTCGGTGGAGACACCGCC
This sequence comes from Tessaracoccus bendigoensis DSM 12906, assembly GCF_900141915.1. Lineage (GTDB taxonomy): Bacteria > Actinomycetota > Actinomycetes > Propionibacteriales > Propionibacteriaceae > Arachnia > Arachnia bendigoensis. Next base: position 1,632 of record NZ_FQZG01000116.1, read on the forward strand.
AAAGGCACTAAGCCCAAGCGCTACCTCCAGCCCGGGCCGAATCAGCACCTGAACGGCCAGGACGCGATGTGGTACGCCCGCAGCCGATGGAACACCGACGACTACAACCGCATGGCCCGGCAATCTTGCCTGGTGAAGGCCATCATCGATCAGGCCAACCCGCAGACGCTGCTCACGAACTTCGAGGCCATCATCAAGGCGTCCGCCGACATGCTGGCCACCGACATCACCGATGATCAGCTCAGCGCCTACATCGATCTAGCCTTCCGGGTAAAGGACGGGGGCACCATCTCACGGCTCGTGTTCTCCAACGGGAACAACGGGTACAGCTACTCCGACCCCGATTTCGAGAAGATGCGGGCGGCGGTGGCAAAGGCTATCGAACCCACACCAACCCCGACGGCAGCCGCTCCGACCACCACCTCGGCCACATCGAACAGCACCGCGTCGGCACCTGATCCCAGCGCGTCGGCAAGCGAGCCTTCCAATGAGGGGGTACACAACGTCTCGGACGCCTGCGCCTGGCAGGGTGAGGGCTGACCCTCCTGACATCGGGTTCTGCTCGCCCTAGACTGACGCGATGGGGAGGGCACATGATTGACGGCGCAGCGCCACGCGGGGAGGAACGACGCCTCCGCACGTCGGTTCTCCTCACGCTCGCCTCAGCACTGATCCCGGGCTCCGGCCTGCTCGGTGCACCACGAAGGGGGCTGCGGGTGCTGGGGGCCGTGACCGCGGTTTCCAGCCTGGCTGTGGCCGGCGGCCTCACTTGGTGGGCATTGACCGACCTGTCCAAGCTCACGCAGACGGCCCAGCGGCAGTCGACCCTCACGTTGGCGACCCCGGTCCTCGGCGCACTGGCGATCGTGTGGGTCGCGCTGATCGTGCTGACCCAGACCACCACCAGACCCAACGGGCTCAGCGCGGGCAGGCGTGCCCTCAGCGCCGCCCTCGTCACCGTCCTGGCGTTCGGCGTCGCCGCACCTACCGCGGTGGCCGCCCGGTACTCGCGCGACGCACATCAGTTGCTGGACACCGTCCTGCCACAGGCGTCAGCGATCAAGGCCAGCAGCCGCCAGACCATCGCACACACCAAGGCACCCGACCCGTGGGCCGACACCCCCCGCGTCAACATCCTTCTACTCGGGGCCGACGGCAACGCGGCCCGCAAGGACAGGATCGAGGAGTTCGGGGTGCGAACCGACACCATCATGGTGGCCTCAATCGACACCCGGACCGGTGGCACCACCCTGATCCAGATCCCGCGCAACCTCCCCCGCACCCCGTTCCCGGACGGCTCCGTCATGGCGGAGGCGTTCCCCCGCGGCTTCCGCGGCGAGGGCGATTCAGGTAACTGGTACGTCAACGGCATCTGGGAGAAGACATCCGCGGGCGGCGACTACGCACACCTGTTCGAGGGCAGCACCTTCCCGGGCGCCGAGGCCCTCAAGCAGGGCGTGGAGGGCATCACCGGGCTGGAGATCGACCGGTTCGTGATGCTCAACATCGACGGGCTCAGCGGCCTGATCGACGCCATGGGCGGTGTGACCGTCAACGTGAACCGCGACCTCCCGATCGGCGGCAACCACAACCGGGGCATCCGGCCGTCGGGATACATCGAACGCGGCCAGGATCGGCACCTGGGCGGATACGAGGCCATGTGGTTCGCGCGTAGCCGCTACGACTCGTCGGACTATGACCGGATGGCCCGCCAATCCTGTCTGGTCGATGCGATCATCCAGCAGGCCAACCCTCAGACGCTGGTCACATCCTTCGAAGCCATCGCCGCTGCCTCGGCCGAGATCCTGACGACCGACATCACCCGTGACGAGTTCGGAGCATTCATCGACCTCGCGTTCCGCGTGCAGGACGGGGCATCGGTGTCACGCCTGGCGTTCGTGCCAGGGAAGAACGGCTACTCGTCGAGCAGGCCGGACTTCGAGGCAATGCGGGCGGCAGTGGCGACGGCGATCGAACCGCAGGAGGCCTCGCCGTCGCCCAGCACCAATCCACCGACGAGCCAGGTCAGCCCGCTACCGGCGTCCGAGTCACCGTCGGCGGCACCGACTGAAACCTACGACGAAGAGCGGCTACGGGACGGGACCCAGAACGTGGCCGACGCCTGCGCCTGGCAAGGCTGAGCGCGGACGCCGCTTCAGGGCCACCGCCTGGCTCAACCCTCGACGCGTCGCCTCGAGGCCTTCAGGCGAGTACGCAGATCGTCCACGACGGCGTCGATCTGATCCGTCTGGGAGAAGACGACGTGCGTGCGTCGTTCGGGTCCGTGGTAGATCGTGATATGCAGCCCGCTCTCGGACTGCGTCACCTGGTTCACCTCGAGCCAGGTGCCGCGATGGTCGCTGCCGCGACCGGTCAGGCGGTACCCGTCGTCGTCCAGGGTGAGGGTCACGGAGGTCGCTCGCATCGTCCAGTAGGCCAGGCCGGCCAGCGCGACACCCGCCAGAAGCAGGATCACGCCCAGGACACCGAGGAACAAGGGCAGCACGAGTGCCCAGTCCTTGGATCCGGCGAACACGATCATGAACGCCCCGAGCAACGCCGCTGCCGCTGCGATGGCGAACGCCCTCACGGGTGGGCGGGACTGGATGATGTAGCTCGTTGGCGCCATGCCCAGAGCCTAGTGGCCAGTCGCATGCCGCACGCAAGGGGTCCGGTTAGACACGCAGGTAAATGAACTGCTCCCTCCCGGCGTCCCCCCATGCCTTGGCTCGAGCCCGCCGCGGGGACCCGGTCCGCCGCCGTCCCCGCATCCGGTGCGACGAGGCGCGTCCCGACGCGCTAGCATGGTTCCGCACTGGCGAGGTCGCATAGTGGACTAGTGCAGCCGCCTTGAAAGCGGCCGAGGGGCAACTCTCCGTGGGTTCGAATCCCACCCTCGCCGCCAATTTCCCGCCGCGGGTGCGGGGTAGCCTTGTCCGATGCCTCCCAGATCCCCGCTCCCGCCAAGACACGGGCTGCAGGCGGCCTGGGTACGCACCCCGGACCGCGACCCCGACAACCCCCTACCTTGGCCGACCATGCGCGACTGGCTGGTCCACAAGCTGGCGCCGGCACCTGAGGACGTCGACGCACTGCTGGCCGAAGGGACCTTCGTCGACGATGCGGGTCGGGCGTGGACCGGAGGCGAGGTCTATCGTCCACACACCTTCGTCTGGTTCCATCGCACGCTGCGCGAAGAGGCCGAGGTGCCGGGCGACCTCACCGTCATCCACCGCGATGAGCGCATCGTGGTGCTCGACAAGCCGCACTTCCTCTCCACCATCCCCCGTGGCCGCCACGTCGTCCAGAGCGCCGTCGTCAAGGCCCGCCTGATGCTCGACCTGCCGGAGCTGTCCGCGGCGCACCGACTCGACCGGGGCACGGCCGGCGTCCTGCTGATGACAACGGAGAAACGATGGCGCGCCGCCTACCACTCGATCTTCACGGCTCGCACCGCACGGAAGGTCTACCACGCACTCGCACCCTACGACCCCGGCTTGGCGTTCCCCCGTCGCGTCGAATCACACCTCGTCAAACGGGTCGGGACGATGCAGGCCGAAGCCCTTGACGAGCCCCCCAACGCGTTCACCGACATCGAATTGATCGAGGTGCGCGGCCGGTGCGCCCTCTACGAGGTGCGACCGCTGACCGGCAAGACCCATCAGATCAGGGCCCACTTCAACCAACTCGGCATCCCCCTGATCGGCGACCCGCTCTACCCAGAGGTGCGCGACACCGGGATCGACGACTTCAGCATCCCGCTCAGGCTGCTGGCGCACTCGCTCGAGTTCACCGACCCGATCGACCAGACGCTTCGACGGTTCGTGTCCGGCAGGGACCTGGCCTGGCCCTGAGCAGTACGCTGGCGGCATGCGAGCAGTAGTCGTTGAGACCCCAGGTGACGTCGATGCCCTGACCATCGGCCAGATCGACACCCCAGTCCCGGGGCAGGGGGAGGTCCTGGTGCGCACCGTCGCTTCCGGCGTCAACCGGGCCGATGTCCTGCAACGGCAGGGCCACTATCCCCCACCTCGGGGCGTGACCGACACGATCGGGCTCGAGGCTTCCGGCGTCGTCGCCGGGGTGGGCGACGGGGTGACCCGCTGGAAGGAGGGCGACGAGGTCGTCGCGCTGCTCGCGGGTGGAGGTTACGCGGAGTACTTCGTCGTGCCAGAGGGGCAGGCGATCGCGCCGCCGCCGGGGGTCGACCTGGTGTCGGCCGCCGGGGTGCTGGAGGTCGCCGCGACGGTTCTGTCGAACACCCGCGTCGGGTTCCTGAAAGCCGGGGACGTGTTCCTCGTACACGGCGGGGCTGGTGGCATCGGCACCTTCGCGATCCAGTACGCCAAGGCGTTGGGCGCAACCGTGGCCGCGACGGCCGGCAGCCCGGAGAAGCTCCAGCACTGCCTCGATTTCGGCGCCGACTACGCCTTCGACTACCACGAGGACTGGGTCGCCGCGGTGAAGGACGCCACCGGGGGTGCCGACATGATCCTCGACATCATCGGCGCGAAGTACCTCGAATCGAACGTGAAGGCGCTGAAGAAGGGCGGGCGCCTCGTGGTGATCGGTCTGCAGGGCGGGGTGAAGGGAACGCTCAACCTCGGCTTGTTGCTCAACAAGGCGGCGACGGTGACGGCGACGTCCCTGCGGTTCAGGCCGGATAAGGAGAAGGCATCGATCTGCCAGGCGGTCGAGCAGGAAGTGTGGCCGATGCTGGGCGACGGCCGCATCCGGCTCGCGCCCGAGACCCGGATCCCGTTCGAAGAAGTGCGCCGGGCCCATGAGCAGCTGGTCGGGGGCGGCAACGTCGGCAAGATCGTACTGGTGCACTGAGCTGGGGTCGCGTCAGGGGTTTGAGCAGGATCCGACACTCAATGAGAAGCTGACGGCATCGTCAGCAGACAACGCGACGGCGCCGTCAATGAGCAGTAGATCCTGCTCAAACCCGC
>NZ_FQZG01000115.1 GCF_900141915.1 Tessaracoccus bendigoensis DSM 12906
TGTCTGCTGACAATGCCCGAACGCGACGAATGAACGTCGAATCCTGCTCAAACCCGGGTCACGCCCCAGGTGCAGCCGGGACGACGCCGCCACCGTGGGCGGCGCCGTCGGGAGGGGGGGCAGCCCAGTTAGACGGCCTTGGCCCGGTAGGTCGCCTCGATGCTGTCGCCGACCTCCTGGTCGATCTGGCGCCAGTACTCGAACACCCTCGACAAGACGGGCTCCCGCACACCGCCGAGCAGGCTGCCGACGACGGTCTCGACGAGGCGTGCCCGCTGCTCATCTGAGTAGACGTCGCGCACCAGCGTGTGCGCCTGGCCGAAGTCGTCGTCCTCGGCGTGGAGCGAGTATGCCGCTCGCACCATCTCGCCGTCGGCCTCCCAACCGTTGTCGACCGGGCCCTGCTCATCCTGGTAGGCGCGACCGTACGAGTTCGGTGCATACACCGGCGAATCCCCGGAGTGGAAGAACTGCATCGCGCCCTCCTTGTCATAGGAGTTCGTCGGCACGATGGGCCGGTTGACCGGGAGCTGGTTGAAGTTGGTGCCCAGCCTGTTGCGCTGCGCGTCCGGGTAGGAGAACACGCGGCCGAGTAGCATCTTGTCGGGCGAGAGCCCGGTGCCGGGCACGGTGTTCGAGGGGCTGAAGGCGGCCTGCTCGATTTGCGCGAAATGGTTCACCGGGTTCTGGTTCAGCGTGAATCGCCCGACCGGGATGCGAGGGTAGTCCGCCTTCGGCCAGGTCTTGGTGAGGTCGAACGGATTGAACCGGTAGGTCTTCGCGTCGTCGTAGGGCATGATCTGCACTTCGACCCGCCAGGACGGGAAGTCGCCTGCCTTGATCGCGTCGAACAGGTCGCGACGGTGGAAGTCGCCGTCCTTGCCTGCGAGCAGGTCGGCCTGGTCGTTGCCGAGGTTCTCCACACCCTGCTCGGTCAGGAAGTGGTACTTGACCCAGAAACGTTCCCCGGCCTCGTTGATCCACTGGTAGGTGTGGGACGAGTAACCGTTCATGTTGCGCCACGTCTTGGGCAGACCCCGGTCGCCCATGAGGTAGGACACCTGGTGCGCGCTCTCGGGGGAGAGGGTCCAGAAATCCCACTGCATGTTGTTGTCGCGCAGGCCCGAATCTGGGAGACGCTTCTGGGAGTGGATGAAGTCGGGGAACTTCATTGGATCTCGGACGAAGAACGTCGGGGTGTTGTTGCCGACGATGTCGAAGTTGCCGTCCTGGGTGTAGAAGCGCAGAGCGAAGCCGCGCACGTCACGCCAGGTGTCGGGCGACCCGAGTTCGCCAGCGACCGTCGAGAAGCGCGCCAGCATCGGGGTCTTGATGCCCGGCTGGAACACCTTGGCGCTCGTGTACTGGGACACGTCTTCCGTGATCTCCAGTTCGCCGAAGGCGCCGGAGCCCTTGGCGTGGGGGGAACGCTCGGGAATCCGCTCCCGGTCGAAACGGGCCAACTTCTCGACGAGCGCCACGTCGTGGAGCAGCAACGGGCCGTCGGCCCCGATGCTCAGGGAATGGGCGTCGCTCTGGCGCGGGGCGCCAGCTTCCGTGGTGGAAGGCCTTGTCGAATCGTGGTGGGTGGTGGGGTCGAGGTCGGTCACGGTTTCTCCTTAATATTCGGATTCTGGGTTGATAGACACCGTCGCACCGGTCGGTCGACGGAGCGGATCTCGGTCGTTATGGGTTCTGAAGTGTGGGCCTCAGATGACGGGAGTGACGACATCACCCCCAGAGACGGATGCCACCTGGCAGGCAGCGCACACCCCGCGGAACAGCACGTCGGCCGCCTCGACGTCGAACCCCTGAGCATCTGAGGGTTCGAGGCAGGGAGCCGCACCGATGACGCATGGCACGTCAACAAGGCGACCGCAGACGCGGCAGAGCAGGTGGTGGTGGTTGTCGTGGCGGTGGATCTCGTAGCGGGCGGCGCTACGGGTGTCCGTCGCGACCCGGCGCACCAGGCCGGCGTCGGTGAGCGCCTGCAGCACGCCGTAGACGGCCTGCGTCGACACGGACCCGAGGCGGGCGCGCACCAGGGCTGCGATCTCGTCGGTTTCGGCGTGCTGGTGCTCCGCCACGATGCTCAGCGTGGCAAGGCGAGGGCTGGTCACCCGAAGCCCGGCTGCCACAAGCTGGGCACGAAGGCCCTGCTCAGCGGCCGATTCAGTGGCAGAAACCATGTCCCAACCATAGCCCTATATTTGATCTAGTCAAATAGATGAGTTTCTCTAAGAACTTGGTCTTGGGGATCGGAGCCGCGCGACGCAGGTACCTGTTGGCCGCGAAGGGTATCGTCCGAGGATGGATGACTGGAAGCCGGTGGGCTACCCGAGTATGAGCCCCTATCTGATCTGTCACGACGCCGAGAAAGTGATCGCCTTCCTGGGCGCGGCCTTCGACGGGGTGGTTCAGCGAAGGTTCGACCATCCGGACGGCGCGCTGATGCATGCCGAGATCAGGATCGACGACGGCATCGTGATGATCGGGGGCGGAGCAACCGGGGCGAAGGGTGACGGCGCCCACATTCATCTGTACGTCGAAGACGTCAGTTCGACCTTTGCCCGCGCGGTCGCGGCCGGAGGCGCGGTTGTCCAGCAACCCGTGCGCAAGAGCGAGGACGACGATCTGCGTGGCGGAGTCCGAGACCCCTCCGGCACGACATGGTGGATCGCGACGCAGTAGATTGCCGCCGAGGCGGACCCATCCAACCCCACGTCTGAACAACGCCGACGACCAAGAACAAGCGACGGCTGGGTCGGTTCGTTTGAGTGATACCCCCTGGGGGTAGCGTGGGTGACATGGACACAGCCACTGAACCCGAACGCGAAGGGCGGCATCAGAACCACCACCCCGGGATGGAGCACCACGGCGGGCACCACACGGGCGACATGCCCGGGATGGATCACGGCGGCCATACATGGCGGGCATGGACCACAGCGGCCATGACATGGCGGGCATGGACCACTCGGCCAACGGCGGGCACGCCCATCACGTCGGCCAGTTCCGCCGTCTCTTCTGGATCATGCTCGTCCTCGCGGTTCCCGTCGTCGGGCTCAGCGAGATGTTCGCCAGCCTCGTCGGGTATCAGCTGCCCAACGTCGCCTGGCTAGCCTGGGTTTCGCCAGTGTTGGGCACCGTGATGTATGTGTGGGGTGGGCGACCGTTCCTCACGGGTGCAGTCTCGGAGCTCCGGCAACGCAAACCGGGAATGATGCTGCTGATCGGGCTGGCAATCACAGTGGCCTTCCTTTCCTCGGCAGGAGCCAGCTTGGGGCTGCTCCCAGCGCAACTCGACTTCTGGTGGGAACTGGCCCTGCTGGTCGTAATCATGCTGCTGGGGCACTGGATGGAGATGCGTTCGCTCGCCCAGACGTCCTCGGCGCTCGATTCACTCGCAGCCCTGCTTCCCGATGAGGCTGACAGGGTTGAGGGCGACCAGACCGTGAAGGTGCCGCCCTCCGAGTTGAACGTCGGTGACGTCGTGGTCGTGCGCCCGGGTGCCTCCGTCCCGGCCGACGGCAAGATCGTCGACGGTGAGGCGCACCTCAACGAGGCGATGGTGACGGGCGAATCGGCCCCGGTGAAGCGCAGGGTGGGGGATCGGGTCGTGGCTGGAACGGTCGCCACCGACTCGGGGCTGCGGGTCGAGGTCACCGCGATCGGTGACGATACCGCCTTGGCAGGCATCAGCAGGCTTGTGTCGGATGTGCAGAGCTCGACGTCTCGGGCGCAGCGTCTCGCTGACAAGGCGGCCGCCTGGCTGTTCTGGTACGCACTCGGCGCGGCCGTATTGACCGCCATCGTCTGGTCGTTCCTCGGCCTTCCCGATCAGGCGATCGTGCGCACCATCACCGTGCTCGTGATCGCCTGCCCCCACGCGCTCGGCCTGGCTATCCCCCTGGTCGTTTCCATCGCGACCGAGCGGGCGGCCAGCGCCGGGATCCTCGTCAAGGACCGACTCGCGCTCGAGGCCATGCGGACCGTCGACACCGTCCTGTTCGACAAGACCGGCACGCTCACACGGGGCGAACCTGCCGTGACCGCCGTTGCAACACAAGGAGCGTTCGACGCGGACGACATCGTCGCTCTGGCCGCAGCAGCAGAGGCCGACAGCGAGCATCCGCTGGCCCGCGCAATAGTCGCCGCAGCCGAAGTTCGCGGCCTGCAGGTACCAGCCCGCCACCGGTTTCGCTTCAAGGCCCGCAATCGGGGGCAGCGCCAGCGTGGACGGCGCCGAGATCGCCGTGGGTGGGCCCGGCCTGCTGGAAGAGACGTCCACCACGCCACTGCCCGAGGCCGAGTTGTGGGAGCCGGAAGGCGCCACCGTCCTGCATATTCTGCGTGACGGTGCCGTCATCGGCGCCCTGCGCCTCGCCGACGAGATCCGGGCCGAGTCGAAGGCCGCCGTCGATGCATTGCACGCGGCGGGCAGAGCGGTCGCGATGATCACCGGCGACGCGGCGGCGGTCGCCGATGCGGTCGCGGCTGATCTCGGCATCGACAGGGTCTATGCCGGCGTACGCCCCGAGGACAAGGCCAGGAAGGTTGCCGAGCTGCAGGATGAGGGACGACGCGTTGCGATGGTAGGCGACGGCGTCAACGACGCCCCGGCCCTCGCCAAGGCAGATGTCGGCATCGCGATCGGCGCCGGAACCGATGTCGCGATCGCGTCGGCAGGGGTCATCCTCACCTCTGATGACCCGCGCTCGGTGCTGTCGGTGATCGAACTGAGCCGAGCGACATACAGGAAGATGCAGCAGAACCTGTGGTGGGCGGGCGGCTACAACCTGATCGCGGTGCCCCTTGCGGCCGGGGTGCTCGCGCCGATCGGGTTCGTCCTACCCATGAGCGTCGGCGCCCTCCTGATGTCGGCCTCCACCGTCATCGTCGCGTTGAACGCTCAACTGCTTCGGCGCGTTGATCTCTCCCGGCAGAGCTCCGGCGAACCGATGTAGTACCCTCTCTCTCTCGAAGCCCGACGGTCGGCGTCGGCTACGGATTCCTGGGGGCCCGGTGCGAATGCGCAAACTTGTCACATTCACCGTCGCGACGGTGTTGGCGTTGTTTCTGGTTCCGCCCACCCAAGCCAGTGCCGAGGCCCCATCGGTGGTGATCGTTGGGGAGAAGAAGATCGGCGTCAGCCAGAAGGCGGTCATCTCCGGGGTCGAGGGGGACATCGACTACCAGTGGACCATCGACGGGGTCCCGACCGCCCAGAAAACCCTGCCCACCGGGTCGCCGGTCGCCGAGGGTGCGTTCTTCCTCCTCGAGGAGTACCTGGGGCACGAGCTGGCCCTGAGCGTCGTCGTCACCCCGGACGTTGGTGACCCCGTCACCCTGCGCGACGGCCCTTACGAGATCGCATCGGGTCAGATACTCTCGCGTCCTCCCACCGTCACGGGGGAACCGCGGGTCGGACAGACCTTGGCGGCGAAGACGAACGTGATCTACCCGACCGACGGGGTCGTGTTCACGTACCAATGGCTGGGTCGGTGCTGGCTGGAACCGGTCGAAGGGGCCACTCAGGCGACGTTCGTGATCCCTGAGGTGCTCGTCGAAGATTGCGCGCCGAGGGTCGAAGTCTCGGCTAGCAAACCCGGGTGGGAGACCACTGTCCTGAGGAGTGCCAACACGCGCGAACGGATCATCGCTGCCGAGATCCCGAAGCCGACCATCACAGCGTCCTCGGCCCCAGTCGTACTCAAGAAGTTCACGGTGTGGGTGGACACCACACAGAAGGGAACCGGTGAGGTCGACGTCCGCATCAGGTGGACGCTCGACGGCGCCGAACTACCCGGAGAGACCAGCGACTCACTGCTTCCCGCCGCCGACTGGGCGGGCAAAGAGATCGAAGCCACCGCTACTGTCACCAGGCCGAACGGACAGAGCGTGACCGTGTCGACGGGGCCCCTCGTCGTTCGTCCCGCCCGACTCTCTGTCGACAGCTGGGTCCTGCACTCCCAAGCCATCGTCGGTTGGCCACTGCGCCTGAACTCGCCCGCACTTCCGCCGGGCGGCGAACGGGACGTCACCTGGGTTCGGGTGGACAGCGCCGGCCGAGAGAGCGTGATCCCAGGGGCCAAGGGGCCGGTCTACCGTCTGACAGCGGCCGACGTCGGGTACAAGGTGGGCGCAAGGGTCCGGACCAAGGCCCCTGGCTACGAGAGCACCAACACTCTGAACACCACAGTCACGCCCGTCGTGTTCAGCGTCTACACAACGCCTGGCCAACACACCGTCAACGGCCGGCAGTGGCGCACCACCTGCGAACCGTACTCGCAGACCCTGCGTTGCCGGACCGAGATCTGGGCCACCCAGGTTCAGCGAAGCGGCAACCGCTACGTACGACAGACAGGCTGGGCCTTCAACAACCTCACCTACCTGCCACTCAGCAGTGGGGTCTGGGGGTCCAATCCCTTGGCCAAGGCTGGCGAGTGGGTCGACTCGACCGGTCGTCAGTGGCGGACCGAGTGTGGGATGCCGAAGGTCGGTCGGGACACCTGCCGCACCTACGCCCGCGCCAGCGTCGTCTCCACCTACATGGCCGGTGGTCAGTGGCGGTACCGGACCAGCACCGAATGGGTCTTCAACAACATGGTCTACACGGCTTGATGAGGTGTCGGCCTCGGAGAGTGGTCGATCGGTCCGTCGGTCGATCGGTCCGCCGGTCGGCAGGTCCGTCGTTCGGCAGCATCCACGCTCCCCGAAAATCGGCCAGTGGTCGATTCTGATCCGTCTGACG
>NZ_FQZG01000110.1 GCF_900141915.1 Tessaracoccus bendigoensis DSM 12906
CGCAGGCGTCGCTGCGCTCCTTCGGCGCGGCTCAACCAGCGCGCCGGCCGAGACTCCGCACCGTCCGCAAGGAGGTTTCGTCACGCCTGCTCGTAGAACTCGCCGGGCGGCTCAACCAGCGCGTCGCGACCGTCAAGCCTGTGCACAGGTCTCTGCATACATCGAAGCAACGGCTATACAGACACCCCTCGACGCATAGAGAGATCTATGCACGCTCTCAGCCCTGAAGCGGCTCCTGCGGTACGCCGCAAGGTGGTTGCGACACGCCTACTCGCTGACGCTCACGAGGCGGCTAGTCCGAGAATGACCATCTTCCACCCGAAGGACAGCCCCCGCCAGGGGTCGCCCCTGACTCATCCAACGGTCGGTTGACCCACTTCATAAATGCCCTCGGTGCGCGCGGATGCGCTCAAGCGCGACACCGACAGCCCGCTCACACGGCACCGGCGACCCCGCCGGCCTCAACCGGGTGCCCTGGTCTCCCACCTCGAAGAACTGCGCGAGCATCAGTACCAAGTCGACGACGACGACCTGGACACGGACCCCTTCGAACCCTGCTCCAGTATCGACGATGCCCTCGATCCGCTCAGCGACGTAGCCTTGGCTGCCCTGCCGACGCCCCGTGCTCGTGGATCTCAACCGTGGTCGCGTCAGGTTCCCTGCGCGCGTCAAGCGACCCGCCCGCTTCGAGCGGTACATCGTCTTAACCTCGAAGGCAACCAACTCGCCCTCGACGACGGCCACAAGGTCGAGATCCTGACGCCCCTCCTCCCGAGGCATACCCGCGTCGCCGAGGGCTACGAGCGTCACATCAAACTCCTCGTCAAGGATCACCGCGACCGCCTCCTCCCCCAGCGCGCCAAGCTGCCCGTCGGTTGCCCCGCAGAGTTCCACGGCGAGCCGTTCACGCCCCTCGACGCCGTCGAACCGATTGCGAAACACCTGCGACTCGCATCGCCCAGGCCCGATGATTGTCAGCTGCACGTAGCCGGGTAACAGCGTCTCGTCCACATAGACCAGCAGCACCGCGAACAGGCTGGAAGCCGCGTCGGTAATCGCTTTCCGCTCCATGGCGCGGTATCTGCGTCCGTCGCTCGACCAGCCGCGGTTGAGCGCACGGTCCTGGGCAAACAGGTTCGGGCCGTATCCGCCACCCGCGGTGTAGGGCAGCAGGTGGCCGCGGTCAAGCGGCCTCCCGGCGCAGGTCTCGGGGATCGGGAAGCCTCTCTGGTAGGTCTCCTCCCTCGCCTGGCCGGGCGACTCGGGGTGCCCGATGGCCAGAACCGTGCGATCGACCCCTTCCGTGGCATCGAGGAGGAACCTGGCTCCGTGATAGGTGAACTCCGTCAGAGCCGCGTCCGGCCACTGCGCCAGGTACGCGTCGGCTGCGGCGTCGACCACCGCATCGGACGGATCCATGCCCGCGTCCCGAGCGGCAACAACCACCGCCTCAAGGTCGATACCCCGCAAGGCATGGCTCGCCGCACCGGCACTCATCTCCCCACGCCGTCCCAGCTCTGCATGCGCGACTCCGCGTCGGCCACCACCCTCCCGCCTTCGATGTGCGCCACCGTCCACCACCTCTCCCCCGAGTCCAGCACGGCCTGCGTCGGCACCAACTCGGCGACCAGGCCGTCCTCCCCAAAGAAGGCGACCACCGGCCTCGCCTCCTCCAGCGATGACGACGAGTAGACGTGTACCCGCACCTCCACCATCCCGTCGACCCCAGGGACCAGGTCGACGATCTCCGGGCCGCCCTCGACCTCGTCCTTCCTCAGCACCGAGTGCGAGGCGTTGCCCTTGTACGACGTCTCGGAGTCGCCGAGCCGCACGTGCAGGTCGACGTCATGCACCCGCGGCGACCAGCGCAACTCGATGCGCGCCGGACGCCTGCGAGGAGGCGGAAACGACGCGGCGACGTCGGCGCGGAACAGCCCCGATTCCCGCGGCCGGTCGGGCCGGACGTTCGGATGCAGGTGACCGCGACCTCGTTCGGCGACCGGGACGGCGTCGAGGGCCCCGTCTCCGAGCGGGCCGTGCGCGACCAGGAACACGGGAGCGCCCGGCAGCGACCCCACATAGTCGCGCATCGTGACGGCGTGCCTGCCTGACGCTGCCGCCTTGTACTGCTTCACCTCGACGGCCGCGACGGTGACGTCGTCCGACCCGCGCCTGAAGCAGTAGTCGGGCTGGATGTTGGCCTTCCGCCCTCCCCCGAGCGGGCCCGCAGCGGGTAGCCGCACCTCGCACCAGAGGGTGAGGTCGCCGTCGGGCGGGTCGAGCCGCGCAAGCAGCGTCGCCCGGAACGGAAACCGGAGCGCGCCGTCGGTCACCACGAACTCCAGCCGCGAATCCAGAGCCCGGTCGAGTTGCGTCGCGATCCAGGCCGAGTACAGCTCGTGCCGCTTGCCCCAGGCGGGCAGCGAAAGGACGTCGGTCAGCAGGTCGACGGCCCGCTCGACCGTCATGTCCCTGGCTTCCCCGGCCTCGAAACCGTCGAGCCAGCGGTCCAACTCCTCGAGTTGTTCATCCGACGAGGTGGTCGCGCCCCTTGCGATCGCCGCAACCCACCCGTGTACGCCCGACGCGACGCTCAACGGCCAGAAGTCGGCCGCGGCCTGCCCGATCTCGCGCTGCTCGGCGTCGAGGTCCTCGTCAGCGTCTCCGAAGACCCGGTCGCGCACCTCGACGGTGTCGGCGCCGATGGATTCGAGGCGACCCAGCACGTAGCGCACGAGGTCGACGACGCGACTGGCGCGCCCGTCGACGCGCGCATCCCCCGACGGTTCGACGTCCGGGATTCCGTTCTCGAACCGCCACGCTTCCCTGCGGTCGGCGCCCCCCGCCGTCACGAGATCATCGATCCAGTCGCTTGAGACGTGGTCCCAGATGACGGGGACTCCCCAGGCGTGTCTCGCCGTAAACGTCCACGGCTTCAGCTGGATGACAACCGTCTCGATCAGTCGCACATGCTCCCGGAATGCGGCCAGTGACTCGTCGATCGTGTCCCCGTCGGCGAACTCGTAGCTGACCCGGATGTTCTCGCCGGTGCCCGACGTCGCACCGACGCGTTCCAGCAGCCGGAGCAGGTCGCGCTGCATGCCGGCGAACGAGGATAGGAGCGGGGCCAGGGCATGGATGAGATCGCGGGCGCTCCACCCGGCCCGGTCCATCGCGTCGGTGATGGGCCCGTTCGGGTAGGGGCCCCCCAGCGCCGCGGGCCGTGCGCTCAGGTGCTCGGCGACGTCGGTGTCGTAGTCCTGTGGTCGGATCACGCGGAGCCGTACCCATTCCCGCCACAGTTCGGTCGCCGTCGACCACATGGCCCCTCCCAGGTTGTTGGTATCGACCCATCTTCTCAGGCTGGGCACCGGGCCGCCCCGCCCGATGACGGATAAGTGCGGTCACAATGAGCTTTTCGTCGCAGAGCCCGTTTGCGACCCGTCTCGCCGCACTTTTCCGGCGATCGTCCGACGCAACTGAGGGGAAAGTGCCAAGAACGCGCCCTCCGGCAAGGCGGCAGCCGACGATGCAACAAGCGCTACAGGTGCCGTGACTGGTCCATCCTCTGGTGGAGAATGCGGATCACGTCGACCCCGCCCTCGCCGTCAACATAGAAGATCAGGTGGCTGCCGATGCCGTAGCACCGATAACCCTCGCGAACCTCGTCGCACCTGCGCCCGCGTCCCGGCTGATCTGCGATGCGCTCGATGGCTGCCCCGATCTCGGTCACGTAGAGCTCTGCCTGGTCTGCGTCCCAGCGCTCCAAGGTGTAGTCCCAGATCGAGGAAAGGTCGCACTGTGCGGCCGGAGTGAGCCGGTAGCGAGTCACGATTTCTTCGCCGCGATGAACGCATCCAGATCAAACGGTTCAGGATCACCACTCGCCTCACCGGCCACGAGCGCCGCGCGCAACGCGGACATCTGCGTCTCCTGATCCTCCAGCAGGCGCAACGCTGCCCGGACCACTTCACTGGCGGATCGGTATCGTCCGGTCGCGACCTCCCGCGCCAAGAACTCGACGAAGTGGTCGTCCAGGCTGATCGACGTATTGGTACTCACACCACCGACGTTACCAAGAATTGGTAACTATCAGAAGGGCTGGGCCCTCACAGCCCAAGGCGTCCACGCCTGACCGCCTGGGCCTTCGACCGTCAGGATCAACGCCCAACCGCCTCCATCGGATCGAGCGGAGGGTCGGTCGAAATCACACGAAGAGGCTGCGCACTGGGACGGCGGCACGCTCGACGAGGCCCGCACCCACCCGACCAGCGCAAGAGCCGCCGCGCTGACTATCGTGTTCCCCGTGCAAACAGTGCTGAACTGCCCGGCCTGCGGGGCCCCCCTCTGGATCGAATCCCTGACGTGCGAGTCGTGCGCTCAGCCGGTCCTGTTCGACCCGGCGACCAAACGGTCGCTGCCCCTCGACGCCCCCGGCTTCGACGCCTGTGTCAGCCGCGCCCGGGGCTGCAACTGGGGCGTCCCGACCCACGGCCGACACCGGGAGTGCTACGCCTGCCGACTCACCCGGACTAGACCCGACCCCTCCGACACCGTCGCGATGGGCAAGCTCGCCGTAACCGAGGTGTCGAAGCGTCGACTTCTGATCGGGCTCGCAGACCTCGGCCTCCCCATCACGCCCTTCTGGTTCGAAAAGGGTGGCCTCGCGTTCGACCTGCTCGCGTCGACCAGGGATTCCCCGGTCACGATCGGGCACGCGAGCGGCGTGATCACCATCGACCTCACCGAGAGCCTCGACGACCATCGCGAGCGACTGCGGATCAACCTCGGCGAGCCCTACCGGACGATGCTCGGCCACTTCCGCCACGAGGTGGGCCACTACTACCAGTGGAAACTCGTCGAGCAGCCCGGCGGGGCCATGCTGGACGAGTGCCGGGCGCTGTTCGGCGACGAGCGCTCGTCCTACTCCGACGCGCTGCAACGCCACTACCGCAACGGCGCCCCGGCAGGCTGGGAGCAGGCCCACATCTCCTCCTACGCCACGATGCACCCGTGGGAGGATTTCGCGGAAACCTTCGCCCACTACCAGCACATCCTGCTGACGCTGGCGATCACCGCCACCGGCGGGCTGGTCATGAAGCAGGGCAGGCAGCCCGCCCTCGCTGCGGACGTCGTCCCGAGGACCGACTACTCAGACGTACCCATGAGCGTCGCCCTGGCCGACTGGCATTGGATCTCGCACCTGCTCAACCGCGCCAACCACGCGATGGGCAAGGGCGACCTGTACCCATTCACCATCCCCGGCCCGGTTGCCGAGAAGTTGAGCTTCGTCCACCGGGTGGTGGTGGCGTCACGGGTGGCCGAACCGTTCGTCGGGTTGGCTCAAGACGCCGGTTGAGAGGTTCTCCCGTTCCGGGGGCTGGTCTCCGGTCTCGGGAAGGAGGCGGGCTCCTCCAAAAGGGCGGGCCCGTCGACCCTCCCGGACACCAACGATCTGCCGCGGACACCAGCAGTTTGGCGCAGACACCAGCGATCTGACGCGGACACCAGCGATATAGCGCAACACCAGCGGTCTGGCGCGGACACCAACGATATAGCGCAACACCAGCGGTATACCGCTGGTGAATGGCCCTTCCACAGGTAACGACGACATATCCCTGGTGACGAGCCCTACCACAGGTATCGACGACATATCCCTGGTGACGCGGACCCTGAGAGTCGGCAAGACCCGCCCAATCGTCCCACGAGCCGCCAAGGCCGGACCCGTCGGCCCTCCCGGACACCAGCGATCCGACGCGGACACCAACGATTTGGCGCGGACACCAGCGGTCTGGCTCGGACACCAACGATTTAGCGCAACACCAGCGGTATACCGCTGGTGACGAGCCCTTCCACAGGTATCGACGACATATCGCTGGTGACGAGCCTTCCCGCTGGTAACGCGGCAGATCGGCGGCAACACCGACTGGGCGACCAAGGCGGTACGCGAAAGAACCGGCGTAGAAGTGCGGCAGAGAGGCCCCGGCTCACCGTTTCAACGCCCGCAGCCCCTCGACGATCGCCCCGACCGCCCCGTCGATCCGACCCGCAGCCTCCCGCGCCGCCGCATCGCCCCGACGATACGGGTCCGGCACATCATCCCCAGGAGCAGACGACCGGTGTCTCCACAGGTGCCCCGCCAACTCCCCCAACCTCAACCCCACAGGCAGCCCACCCATCTCCCGGGCCACCTGCCCGATCACAAACACCTTCTGACCACACCCGGGCCAAGCATCCAACACCCACCGACGATGCTCAGCCGCCAACGTCACGATCAGATCCGCCTCTTCGGCCAACTCCCGCGTCAACTGCCGCGCCCGATGCCCCGACCCATCGACGCCGTCAGGCAGCAGCATCTCCATCGACGGCTCCATCCCAGCCCCCACAACCGCATGCGTCCCCGCCGACGCGAACTCCACCCCCACCATCCCCGACGCCGCCGCGACGACCTCCGCATACGGCGAACGGCAGATGTTGCCCGTACACACGAACAGCACCCGGTACGGCTCGACCTCAAACCCGGGCATCAGCGACGTCTCAGCCAGCCACGGCAGCGCCAGGTCCCTCTCCGAGACCTCCGCCTCCGCCGCCCCGATCGGCCACTCGATCCCCAACACCGGGTCGAACAGGTTGACGTAGGCTCCAAGCTCCCGCGCCGACGGTGTCCAGTTCGAGTCCATCAGGAACAGAAACGTTGTCTCCTCGGTCAGAATCTGGTGCGCGTTGGCGACCCCCCGTGGCACGAACACCGCCGTGTCCGCATCCAACTCGCAGGTCGCCACCGTCCCGAAACCTGGCCCCGGACGAAGGTCCACCCACGCCCCAAGCGCCCGACCCGCCACGATGCTGACGATCCGGTTCCAAGGCTCGGCATGGAAGCCACGCGTGACGCCGCGACGATTGGTGTGCAGGACGTTGAGCTGCACCGGAGTGAACCCCGCGATCCCGAGCGACGCGAGTCTCCCGGCATGCCAGCCCTCCTTGAACCAGCCCTGATCGGTGGATTGCACGCCACCACGCAGGATCGTCAGGCCCTCGATCACGGTGGGCTCAGCCCCCAGGTCGGTCACAACAGCGTCTCTTTCATCCGGGAAAACAGACATTAGCGCAGCCGCAACGATCAAAGCAGCGGCGATCCGGCCCTCAGAGCGACATCTCACCGCAGCCGTGGCATGGTTGGACAGCAGCAACCCAGACCCCCCGTGCTGGGACGCCTTCCCTGTTGGTAGGGCAACGAAACACTCGGTGACGAGGGGGCGGCCATCCGGCACAGATCCATCAGCCAGTGGCAACCCGAACGGGCTCACCGTAGGCTGACAGCATGGACAATGGTGCGTTGACAGAGTTGCGTTTAGCCGCGTTCAAGAGCGTGCGGAACGCCTCCGTGCCGATCGGGCCGCTGACGCTCATCGTCGGCCGCAACGGCTCAGGAAAATCGAACATTCTGGACAGCTTGGCCGTCCTCTCAGCGCTCGCCACTGGCGCCGACCTGCGTGACGCTCTGGACGGCGGACGCGAAGGCCCGGTCGTCCGCGGCGGATCGGAGGGTTGCGCGCCCTTGGGGCAGGATCGCTTTAGCATCGGTTGCAGCGCGCACGTCAACGGCTCCGAAGTACATCTCGACGTGGAAATCCAAGTCCGCCCCACATTACAGATCTGGAGCGAGCGGCTGTGGAGCATCCGGGCCTCGGGCGCCCGTCGTGGCGAACCGCTCGAGTATCTGAAGTCTGAGGCGCCAAGCTCACATTCCGGGGACATTACTGCACGTTGGGAGAACGGGAAGCGCGGTTTGAACCCGCCGCTTCAGCTGCGTGCGAATCAATTGCTCACCGCACAAGTGGCAACGCGCGTGCCCGCGACAACTCAGGCGGGCCGAGCTGTTCATGAGGTGGCTGCCGGTGTTCTGCGGGCCATCTCAACCACATTCCTTCTGGACCCCGTCCCGCACCAGATGCGCGAGTACGTCCCTGAGAAGGACGATCATCTTCGCAGGACTGCGGACAACCTGTCAGCCGTCCTGAGACGGCTACTGGCACAATCAGAGACCGCAGCAGAACTGACCGCCATGACCAGGAGCCTTTCGGAGGCCCAGATCTCCGATCTATCTTCGGTGTCGAGCGATCTGGGCGATGTCATGGTCACCATCAACGAACGAATCGGAGGCCAGGATCGCTCAGTCCCTGCCCGCCTGATGAGTGATGGCACCCTCCGCTTCCTGTCGATGGCTGCTGCCATGCTCGACGCGCCCGCAAGCGATGCGGAAGGGGCAGGCGGGCGAGTCCTTGTCATCGAGGAGCTTGAGAACGGGCTCCACCCGTCGCAGGCGGCCCTCCTCTTGCAGAGGCTGAAGGCGTCCGCGGCCACCCGGAAGGTGCGAACCATCGCCACAACCCACAGCCCCGCGATCCTTGATGCGCTTGAAGGATCCGATCACGAATCGGTCGTCGTGACAAGTCGCGATGAGGATGGCTGGAGCCAGGTGACCCGGCTGGTCGACTTCCCTGACTACGTGGAAATCCTCGGAAAGGATTCGCTGGGCGCGAGCGCGACCCACGACAGGCTACGGCCCGGCTCTGTGGAT
>NZ_FQZG01000109.1 GCF_900141915.1 Tessaracoccus bendigoensis DSM 12906
TAAGGCGCGCGAACCTTTGGGCGAGTCTGTGGGGATGGTCGCGTTGGTTTCGTCACGGTCCCCGGCGCTTCGCGCGGTGGGGACCGGCTCAACCGTCGCGCGGGACCGGCTCAACCGTCGCGCGGGACCGGCTCAACCGGCGCTTGGCCCGGCTCAACCGGCGCTGGGACCGGCTCAACCGTCGCTCGGACCGGCTCAACCGTCGCTCGGCCCGGCTCAACCGAACAACCCCCAATCCACACCCCGCAAACGCCCCTCCACTAGGGTCGACGGGTCACCTCCCACCGAAAGAGCAAAGATGGTTCTGCGTACCGACGGGGCACGGCTCCGCGACCACCACGGGCGACACCGCGTCCTCCACGGCATCAACCTCGTCGCCAAAGGCAACCGGCGACCGACCGGCAGTTTCGTCGACCGCGGGTTCCGCGGCTCCTGGACCCCCGGCGACCTCACCGACCTCGCCTCCCGCGGCTTCACCCTCGTGCGACTCGGCGTCATCTGGGCCGCCGTCGAGCCCGAACCCGGCCGCTACGACGACGCCTACCTCGGCTGGATCCTCGAACAACTCGACGCCATCCACGACGCAGGGATGCTCGCGCTCCTCGACTCCCACCAGGACCTCTACTCCCAGAACTACAGCGACGGCGCCCCCACCTGGGCGACCCTCACCGACCACGAGTTCGCAGACACCGACCTTTGGAGCGACGCCTACCTCACCAGCCCCGCCGTCCACGAGGCCCTCGACCGGTTCTGGGAGAACGCACCCGGCCCCGACGGCGTCGGCCTGCAGGACCGGTTCGCGGCCATGTGGCGCCACGTCGCCGCCCGCTTCCACGGCCATCCGGCCCTCGCCGGCTACGACCTCATCAACGAACCGACCCCCGGCAGCCAGGCCCCGCAGATCTTCGGGACGGTGCTCGGCGCGTTCGCCGCCGTCACCGGGCAGGACCTTGAGCAGGTCTTCGCCGACTTCGACGACCCCGAGGCCAAGTTCGCGCAGCTGGCCAGGCTCGAGGACGTCGCCGTCCACCGTCAGATCGGCGACACCGTCGCCCCGCTCGTGGCCGCCTTCGAGGCCGACGCCGTCGCCCCGCTGATGGCCCGCGTCTCCGCCGCCATCCGCACGGTCGACCCCGGCACCCTCATCCTGCGCGAACACGACTACTTCGCCAACATCGGAATCCCGTCCGGGCAGCCGCCGCTCGACGACGCCAACTGGGCCTACTCCCCGCACGGCTACGACCTCACCGTCGACACCCCCGCCATCGCCCTTTCCAGCAACACGCGCGCCACCACCATCTTCGCCCGCCACGCCGAGACCGCCGAGCGGCTCGGCGTCCCCGTCATCGTCGGCGAATGGGGCGCACTGACCCTCGGCCGCGGTGTCGCCGACCACGGCGTCGCGCTGCAGGACCTGTTCGACTCGTTCGGCTGGTCCTGGACCTACTGGGTCTGGGAGGACGGCTTCGCCGACTCCGAGGCGGCCGCCGCCCTCACCCGACCCCGCCCGGTCGCGTTCGCCGGCGACGGGCAGCAGTGGCGCGTCGTCGACGGCACCCTCCATGCCACCTGGCGCGGAGCCGACACCGGCGAGCCGTCCCTGTTCTTCGCACCCGACGGCGTCGCACACGCCCACCGCGACGGCGCCCCGGTGCCGGTGACACGCGACGGTGCCTGGATCAGCGTCGCGGCAGGCGAAGGCGACTTCGAGCTGACGGCGCGGTAGCCGCGGTGGCGCTGAAGTTCCGGCAGCGGGCGCTGCTGGCGACGCCACTGCCGGCGACGTGGATGTCGACGGTGATCATCCACAACGTCTACGTGAAGTTCTACACCGACGTCATCGGGCTCGACCCGAAGTACGTCGGCTGGGTGTTCCTGGCGTTCAACATCTGGAACGTGATCAACGACCCCATCTTCGGGGTCCTGCTCGACAAGATGGCCTATCGCCCGGGCAAGGGAAAGTTCCTGCGCGTCATGCGCATCACGATCCCGTTCATGCTGATCGGGCTGGTGGCGATGGCGTGGACGAGCCCGTCCTGGCCGCAGATGACCATCTTCCTGGTGTTCCTGATCGAGCTGTTCCTGTTCGACGTCGCCGCCACCTTCTACCTCATCTCGGCCACCAGCTACTTCTACCTCGCGGCGCCGACCAGGGAGGACCGCATCGACGTCGAGGTGGTCAAGACGTGGATCGGCAACATCACCTCTGCGGTCGCCACCGTAGTCGCGACACAGTTGCTCGTCGGCGACACCATCACAGAACACACCACGATCGCGACCATGCTGATGGGCGTCGTGCTCGTCAACGCCGCGCTCTACCTGATCCCGGCGCTCCTGCTGAAGGACCCTCCCGAGCTGTATGAGGGCGACGCCGGGCAGCAGTCGGTCACCTGGCCCCAACTCAAGGAGGACGCCCGCTCCATCCTCAGGATGCGCGCGTTCTGGGCGTGGTTCGGCTACGGCATCACGGCGGCCGCGCCGATGGGCATGTACTTCACCGCGTTCCTCTACTTCATGGACCACGTGATCCGCAGTTCGGGCACGGAGGCGACCATCACCGACGTCGGGTCGATGGTCGTCGTGCTGCTGCTGATGCCCTTGTTCGCCCGCCTGATCAAACGTCTCGGGAGCCGGACAAGCATCTTCGTCGGGATGATCCCCTACATCCTCGGGCTGGCCGCGCTGTTCGCGGTGACCAAGTGGTGGCAGGTGCTGCTCTGCTACGTCGTGTTGATGAGCGGTCGATACATCATGACGACCTCGGGGGTCCCGCTGGAGGCCGCGCTGATCGACGAGAACGAACGCACCACCGGCACCCGCAAGACCGGCTCGTTCGTCGCCTTGCGGGCGCTGCTCTCGGCGCCGGTGATCGGGGTCCAGACCTCGCTGTTCCTGTGGATCATCGCCGGGTTCGGCTACGACCAGAACGCCGACGTGCAGTCGTCCAGCGCCCAGTTCGGGATCCGGGTCGCCACCGCCGGAGTCCCCATCGCCATGGCGCTGCTCGGCGCCGTCGCCATGTTCTTCCTGCCGTATACGAAGCAGGTGGAGGCGGAGCTGAGCGAGTTCTCGAAGGCTAGGCGGGAGCCGGGGACGGCGTTCCAGGAGGACTGAAACCGGTCACTCCAGGATCACCAGGCGGCTCGTGGCGCGCGTCATCGCAGCACCGATGTTGGAGGTAGGAGTTACGGTTCCAACGTCCAGGTGGACAGCCTGGGCGCGGTGGGGGCGACGCCGAGGTCGCGGTCGAGCCGGGTCGTCACGAAGATCCTGGACCGCGCCACATGCGATGCCGAGTAGCGCGTGAGCAGCGGGTGTTTCCTCGCGGGCGACGCGTGACCCCACGCCTCGAGCGCGACGGCGATCGTCCAGGTGAGGGCCTCCCCGAGGAGCAGGGGTCGCTCGGGCCAACCGTTCGCCGTCGAGATGGCGCGGACGATGTCGAGCGCGGGCAGTGCGTCCGCGTCGGCGACGTTGACGATGCCCGTGACCTCCGGTCGCTCGACGGCGGCGACGCAGGCCGCGGCCAGCAGGTCGACGTGGGTCAGGTGTACCAGCGTCCGCCGTCCGGAGGGAACCAGGAACCGGCCGAAGACCCGGGCCGCGGAGAGCCGTGGGAGCAGAGTGGGGTCGCCTGGGCCGTAGACGGCGTGCGGGCGCAGGATCAGCGACCCCGGCCGCGCCCCGACCAGTTCCTCCTGGGCGATCTTGGCGCGGGGGTACGGCGAAAGGGGCCGCGTCGTCGGCGGCACCGACTCGTCGACCAGCCCTTTGACAAGGGGATACACGCTGCACGAGGACACCAACACAATCCGGGCCGTCGGGAAGGCGGCCAGCACGCGGGCCGTCCCGTTGACCGTCACGCGCTGCTGGACGGGCCACGGGTCCCAGTCGTTGACGTGGGCGGCGGCGTGGACGACTGCGGTCGCCTCGGGGAGGTCGGACGGCGCCGTCTGGGTCAGGTCCCAGTGGAGCCAACGCAACCCAGGTCGCTCGGGGACGGGTCGTCGGGAGAGGGCGAGTACTTGGTGCCCGGCGCCGAGGAGGGCGTCGACGATGTGAGTGCCGACGTATCCGCTGGCGCCGGTGACGACCACGCGTCGGGTTGTTGGGTCCACGCGGTCGAAACTACCTCAGACGGCGAGGCGGTTGAGTCGCGTGGCTGCTGGTTGAGCCGCCCGGCGAGCGCCAGCGAGTAGGCGTGTCGAAACCTCCTTGCGCTGGTTGAGCCGCCCGGCGAGCTCTGCGAGCAGGCGTGACGAAACCCTCTGGCACACGGTGCAGGGTCCCGGCCACAGGTCCCGAGACGACGCCCACTTTGGCTTAACATCGCGATGTTGGTTCGTCCATGAACGAACATCGCGATCCTAAGGCGCGCGCGATCCTCTGTCATGAAGAGCCCATTGTCAAGTGTGCAATCGACCATGGACGCCGTTTTGGAAAGTGACCCCTTCGCGACGCATGATAGATTCGTCAATCAGCGGCGGATGGGCCCTGATCGTCGATGGGCCGCGCGCCACAAGACGATGGAGGGGGCCCATGGGCTCTGTTAATCACGACTACGCGTCGGTCGACGCATTCGACGGCGACACCAGGCTAGCGGCAACCCGCAACACCTACTCGCCAGTCATGCTCCTGCTGACGATCCTTTCTACCTTCGGTGTCCTCTACTACGGCTGGTTCCTCTGGCAACCAGAGCATCGGGGCGACATCCTGCCCTGGCTGCTGGTCATCTGCGCCGAGAGCGTCCTGGTGCTACACGGACTTGCGGCCATGTGGACGATCCTCGCCGGATACCGCGACCGCCGCGACTGGACCTACTTTGCGACGAGGGCCGCACTCTACGATCTCGACGACCCCGACGTGTTCCTGAACCCTGACGACCCGACCGAGTGGCCGCTGCGCATCCGGGGCCGCGAGGTGAGCGTCGACATCCTCATCACCGTCTACGGTGAACCGCTCGAGGTGATCCGCCGCACGGCGGAGGCCGCCATGGCGGTTCGAGGCAAGCACCTCACCTGGATCCTCGACGATGGACGCTCGGACGACGTGCAGGCCCTGGCCGCGGAGATCGGCTGCCGATACATTCGACGACTCAGCTCGAATGGTGCGAAGGCGGGCAACCTGAACAATGCGCTCACCATCACCAAGGGCGAGTTCTTCGTCATCCTGGACGCCGACTTCGTGCCGCTGCCGGGACTGATTGAGCAGACGCTGCCATTCCTCGAGGACTCGACGGTCGCGTTCGTGCAGACCCCGCAGACCTACGGAAACCTGCACAACTTCGTCGCCCGCGGCGCCGGATACATGCAGTCCATGTTCTACCGATTCGTCCAGCCGGGCCGCAACGCATTCAACGCGGCGTTCTGCGTCGGCACCAACGTGATGTTCCGACGGGCAGCCGTCGACGACGTCGGAGGCATCTATACCGACTCCAAGAGCGAGGACGTGTGGACCTCCATGGTCATGCACGGACGCGGTTGGAAGAGCGTGTTCCTGCGGGAGACCCTCGCCGTCGGTGATGCCCCCGACACCATCGAGGCCTACTCGAAGCAGCAGTTGCGCTGGGCGACCGGCGGTTTCGAGATCCTCTTCACCAGCAACCCCCTGCTCACCAGGCGCAAACTCTCGCTCGACCAGCGGCTGATGTACTTCGTCACGGCCACCCACTATCTGACGGGGATCGTGCCTGGCGTGCTGCTGTTCGTCCCGATGCTCGAGATCTTCTTCGACCTCAGGCCAGTGTCGATGGGCATCGGAATGGGGCAGTGGTTCATCGCCTACGCAGGGTTCTACGTGTTGCAGATCGTGCTGGCGTTCTTCACGCTCGGCTCGTTCCGCTGGGAGGTGCTGACCCTTGCCGCAGCCTCGTTCCCGATCTACTTCAAGGCGCTCTTCAACGTAATCATCGGCCGCGACCAGGCCTGGAGCGTCACCGGTGCCAACAAGCAGGTCGCGTCACCGTTCAACTTCATCGTCCCCCAGATAGTCACGTTCGTGCTACTGGCGGCCACCACGGCAGTCGGAATCTGGCGCGATCAGATGAACTCACAGGTCGCCGTCGCCACCATCTGGTGCGGGCTGAACACCTTCGTGCTCGGCCTGTTCCTGATGATCGCTTTCCGTGAGGCACGCAGAAACCGCTTCGGGGTCGACGACACCGAAGCCGATGATGCCAAGGCGCTCGCACTAGGCGGGTTGCTCGGCGCACCCGAGCCTCGCACCACACCACACACGCTCGTCCTGTCGGAACTGAAGGAACGGGCAGAGGTAGCCGCGAAAGGCGCGGCGCCTGCCAGGAGGGAGAAATCATGACCTGGGCAAACCGTCTCCGGCTGCTGGGCAGCCTGCTGCTCACCGCAGCCCTAATTTTCGTGCTCGTAGTGGTTTTCAACCAGCGGCAGCACACCATCGCATCCACCTCGGCGACGATCATCGCGCCAAGCGCCGCGGTCGCCTCGAACTACGGCGGCATCATCACGGAATCCCACGTCACCGTTGGCCAGAGCGTCAAGGTTGGCGATCCGTTGTTCGACGTGAGCAGCATCAGCCTGCAGCAGGACCTTGCCAACGGCGTGGTCGTAACCTCATCCGAGGCCCTCCAGGTCGATGCGGAGGCAGGCATGCTGCGCTACCTCGCCACCATCCCGGGTGTCGTCACCCGCATCGACGCCCAGGTGGGCAGCTACCTTGCCGCAACCCAGCCCCTCGCGGTGATCACCTCCGACACCGGACGCGTCGTCGAGGCGCAGTTCGTGCTCACCCCTGTCCAGTACGGGCTGATCGAGCGAGGGGCCACGGTCACCATCCGCCTGCCTAACGACTCGCACGTCCCAGGCATCGTCGACAGCGCACTCGTCACCACCACCGACGGCAAGGCCGTAGTCACGGTGCGGGTCACGAGCACGGAGCTCAACAGCAGGGACCTGAACCTAGTCGCCACCGACGGTGCCCCCGTCCAGGCGGTTGTCCAGTTGCGCGATGAGGGGATCCTGGCCGGTCCGACCGATGCTCTGCGTGATCTCGTACACAAGGTGGGCCTGTGAGTAGGCATCAGATGGGACGACGCAGCTTCGGGTTCCTGGTTGGAGGCGCCACGGCAGGCCTCCTGACCGCGGGCTGCACACGCACTCCCGATCAGGTGCCCCCGACCCCGACCGGGACTGCGTCAACACTTGCAGACGGTCACGTCACCGAACTTGTCGGTGCGATGCCGACCCGCACCCTGAAACCCCTTGTCATGGATCGGTTGGCCGATGGGCTGACCCCGCCGACAAACCGTTGGTTCTCCGGCCTCGTGTTTGGGGAGACGGCACAACCCGTCTTCCCCATGCCGTTGGGGTTCGCCCTGGTCGACGGTGGCTTTGAGCTCTGGCTCCCAGAAGTGGTCGTCTCCGACAAGGCGATCATCGGGTCCCGCGGGTCTGGCCTGAAGGTGCTGCTCGAAGGCGCGACCGGAGCCATGGTCACCGGATTCGACGTGGCTTCCGTCGCCGTCGAACTGCGCGACGACTCGGGGGCCGGGCTGGCCGAGGTGCGACTGGTGCAGGGTTCTCCCAGCGTCACCGTCTCGGCCCTACGCGACGTCACCTTCAAGACCGATGGTTCGGGCTTCGGGGTCGTCGGTGGCGAGAGCACCGGCCAGGAGGTGAGCCTCCGGGAGGGTGAGCAGGCCGTGTGGTTCGCGCCGCCGCCCGGCACCGATCCGGCCGACCTGGCCGACCTCGTCGCTCCGGTGACCGGCACAGCGGTCGATTGGGACGTCAGTGACGAGTCGGTGACCACCACGCTGACCTACCTGGGCGGCCCGACGCTGCTGGTCACGATGCCGCACCACGAGGCCGGCATCCAGGACGCGTCGGAGCCGATCGGGCAATATCCGAACGTGTACGGCAACCTGGTGCTGCGGCACGCAGACCAGTTGTCCTGGACGTCGAAGCGTTGGGAGATCCAGCCGACGCTCGACCTCTCCGGCTTGGACGACGCCGGCCGGGAGAAGGTCAGAGGACTGGCCGTAACCGACATTGCTGAGGTGCAGCCCTATCCGGAGGACAGCTACTTCGGAGGCAAGGCGCTGTACCGCGACTCGCAACTGTTGGGCATCGCCCGGCAGGTGGGGGCCGACGACGCGGCCCTGGCTTCGCGGTTGACGGAGACGTTGCTGAAGTGGGCCGAGCCCGATGGCGCGACTTCGCGGGAGACCCAGTGCTTCGTCTACGACGATGTGCACAAGGGAATGGTCGGGTTGGAGCCGTCGTTCGGCTCGGAGGAGTTCAACGACCACCACTTCCACTACGGCTATTTCCTGCACGCCGCCGGCACCGTGTGCGCTGAGGACCCCGAGTTGGCCGATCGTCTCGCCCCGGTCTTCGACCTGGTCGCCGCTGACATTGCCTCTCCCGTCGACAATGGGTTGTTCCCGCAGTTCCGCTGCTTCGACGTGTACGCGTCGCACTCGTGGGCGTCGGGCACCGCCCCGTTCGCGGACGGCAACAATCAGGAATCCAGTTCGGAGGCGGTCAACGCTTGGGCGGGGCTCGCTCTCTGGGCCCGGGCCCGTGGCGATGCCGAGCTCGAGAAGCAGGCTGTCTGGATGCATGCGTTGGAGGCGGAAGCCGCGTTGGCTTACTGGCTGCAGCCCGACGTAGCGGAGTTCCCCGGGTTCGGCCACCTTGTATTCGGTATGGGATGGGGAGCCAAACGCGACTACGCCACCTGGTTCTCACCCGACCCGATGGCGATCCTGATGATCCAGATCATCCCGGCAGGACCAGGGGCGACGTACCTTGCGGCCAACCCCGAGGTGATCCCGGCCGCGGTTGAGGAGGGGCTCGCGTCCCGGAACTTCGGCATCCAGTACGGGGACTATGGGCTCATGTACTCGGCGATCGAGAACGGGGATGCCGCGGCCGAGTCGCTGCCGCAGGTTGAGGGGATCATTGATAATGCGGTGACCATGACGTATGTGACGGCATACGTGCTGAGTCGACGCGTTGGCTGAGCCGCCCGGCGAGCGCTAGCGAGTGGGCGTGTCGCCGTTGGTTGAGCCGCCTGGTGAGGTACGAGCCAGGCGTGACGAAACCTTCTGGCGCACGGTGCAGGTTCTTGACCGGCGTGTTGGTTGAGCCGCCT
>NZ_FQZG01000108.1 GCF_900141915.1 Tessaracoccus bendigoensis DSM 12906
TCGTCACGCGGGCCACGGTCGTCACGGGGACGATCCGAATAGCGATCGTCGCGGCGACCCTGGAACCGGTCATCACGAGGGCCACGGTCGTCACGGCGACGATCCTGGTAGCGGTCGTCGCGAGGGCCACGGTCGTCGCTGCGCCGGTCCTGGTACTGCTCGGGGCTCCGGTCGGCGAACTGCGCCTTGCGTCGTTCTGCGCGGTTGCGCGGCTCACCGTCGCGAGGCTGTCCGCCGCGCTTGCGGGGGCCGTGGCCCTTGGCTGCGCGTTGTTCGGAACTCCACCGCTTCTTGGGTGTTCCGTCTGATTTGTATGACTTGGAGGCGTGCTTGTCTGCCATGTGGTCGATTCCTAACCTGTCTGGGCGCTGGGTCCCGACATGGGGGACCTCAGATGGGGCTTCTACTCACCGGGATGCGGCATCTCGTTGAAAAAGATGGCCCGGCACCTGGGCGGAGGAATCTGGTGCACCTCCGCAGGGAACCTTCTGGTTCCAGAGCCCCGCACCAATCATCAACAGGCAGGAGGCAACCCACCTATACTAACTGCTCCACGGTCGCCGGGCTAATCCGCCTTCTGCGGCCTGGTCCAACAGAGCGGTCGGAGTCAGCATGCCCCCTAGCCAGATCCGTCTCGTCTTCGCAGAGGACGATCCGCTCGTATGCCAGGCGATCCACGCGTATCTTCGGCCCGCACCCGACATCGAGGTCGTGGGTGAGGCCGCTGACGGCGTAGCCGCGCTCCGACTGGTTGAACAGGAGCGCCCCGACGTTCTGCTCACCGACATCAACATGCCCGGCCACGATGGCGTCGAGTTGACCCGTCGGGTCACGGCGCTCCCAAACCCTCCGCAGGTGCTGTGCTTCACCGCTCTGGCGGACGAACACCTGATGCGCGAGGCGCTGTACGCGGGAGCGTGCGGCTTTCTGTTAAAGGTAGACCGCCCCGAGATGGTGCTGCACGGGATCCGAAGCGCCTTCAACGGCGAGGCCGTCGTCTCACCCCGGTTGATCACCAGCCTGCTGACCTCCATCCCCCGAGCCTCGCCACCGCCGTCAGACCTGAAAGACCTGGAACTGGATTTGATCCGCCTCGTCGGAGAAGGCCTCAACAACGTCGAGATCGGGGGGCGACTCTTCCTGTCGCCGACCACCGTCAAGACCTACGTGAGTCGACTCCTCACCCGGACCGGGTCCCGGAACTGCGCACAATTGGCCGTGAAGGCCCACGAGTGGGGCCTTCGCGGTGCTTGACCGCACCGAAGGTTGATCGACCAACCCCTGTCG
Source organism: Tessaracoccus bendigoensis DSM 12906 (assembly GCF_900141915.1). GTDB lineage: Bacteria > Actinomycetota > Actinomycetes > Propionibacteriales > Propionibacteriaceae > Arachnia > Arachnia bendigoensis. The sequence continues at coordinate 1,288 of NZ_FQZG01000108.1, forward strand.
GCTACATCCAGTGCGCGGACGGTGATCCCTGCCTCGACTGTGCCGCAGCCGTGCTTGTTCCCCCGTAGGTTTCGAGGCGCAGCGAATACGACCCACAAGGAGGCTGCGGTGCCCGACCCCGACTCTTGCTTGCAGGCTATTGAACTGAGCGCCTACACCGTTGCTGCCTTGAAGCTGGCGACGACCACACCCGTGGGCTCACCACTGAGACGAAGACTTGCCGGGATCATTCCGAGGCGGCTCCCACCCGAGCTGTGCAAGCGGCTACCGTGGCTCTGCCACACTTCCTGACTCCTGACGCACTATGCTTCCGGTCCATGAGCGACCGGGCGCCTCAGAAGGTCAAGGCCACCTGGTTCGAACCTGTAGTGGCCGCAATGCTCTTGGGCGTCTCGCTGGCGTTCAACCGTGAGGCCACCTGGCACTGGTGGTGGCTGGTCGACGTGACCACGCTGACAGGCAGCGCGATCTCCAGCCGACGTCCGGTAGCCGGTGCCATCCTGACCTCCATCGGACTGTTGCTCTGGGTGCCCTTCACCCCAGGACCCGCCAGCATCAGCGGGCTTGGGGCATTCATCAACGTCTTCGCGGCCTTCCGGCTCTCCCATCCCAGACGGTTCCTAATCTCAGGAGTTCTCCTGGCCATGGTTGCCATCAGCATGGTCTTTCTTTCCATCGCGGAGGATTACCGAGGAGACACCGCGTTGCTCCTGCTCATGCTGAGTTGCCTTGCAATCACCGGTGGCATGGCATGGCACGGAATCCAGCAACGGATCGTCTCGGAGCGCAACGAACGGGAACGGGCACTCATCGATCTGCGCGCCGAGTTGGCCCGCGAGTTGCATGACACCGTCGCGCAGACGTTGTCGAGCGCAGCCATGCGCGCGAACCTGGTCACGCTGGACGACGAGGTGCCGGCAACCGCGCGGGCTCAGGTCGACGCCATCGCCACGGAGTGCGCGGCTGCGGCCCACGATCTCCGGCAACTCCTATCGGCGTTGCGTGACCGGTCGCCCAACCACATCGCGGCCTCCGGCACTCCCGACGCCGACACCTTGAAGCTGGGCCTCAGTACCCAGTCCGAGCGGCTCCGAGGTGGCGGATTCACGGTGGAAACCGAGGTATCGGTTGAGGCGCTGAGCCCGGCCCGGGCGCAGACCATGAGCGCAATCATCACCGAAGCGTCGAACAACATCCTCAAGCACGCCCGCCCTGGAAGCTGCTGCTCGCTTCGGTTGTTCGAGACCGACGGCCTGATCATCGGGGAGTTCTCCAACGTGCCGCGCACAGCAGCCCGGAATCACCACTCCGGAATGGGACTGCTCGGGATCGAGGAACGGGTCGCGCTGCTGAACGGGACCTGCGAGGTCGTGCGCACACCCGGGCGCTGGCTGTTGCGCACGAAACTTCCTCAGAACCCGGCCTCCTCCAGGTGAGGAGCGACCGCCTTCGGTGACGGTCATGTCCACCAAGGGTGACGCTCACCCCTGTCCCTGCACTCCAGCGCCTTCGCGCTTCTAGTCTCCTGAGCATGGCCCAACCATCCGGGGCGGGTCACACAACGAGGTGAGTGCATGTCCGTGCATGAGGTTTCGATCACGAGCAGCCCGCTCGGGTCACTTGCGAAGACGAAGTTCGACACCCTGCTCGTCCGCCACGACGCCTGGTTCCTGGTGTTCATAGCGGTCGTCCTGGCGTTGGCTGCCACCCTGCTCGCTGGGATGGCCATCTGGTGCGTCGTGAATCAGAAGGGCCGGTTCACGGGGCACTGGTACTGGAACAACGGCTAGCAGGTCGGGCTCGAGTGCAAGCGCTGAACAACTGACAACTGTGGCGGGTGTCTCCGATGCGACGGGCCCACCCCCACGCCCAAGGAGGTGAATCCATGAACGTGCCAAGCCTACTGGAGGCCCGAAGCGTCGGATTCTCCTACGACGGCACCGTCCAGGTGCTGCGTGGGGTGGATCTGCACGTTGACGAAGGCGAAATCGTCGGCCTGATCGGACCGAACGGCTCAGGAAAATCGACACTGATCAAGCTGGTGTTCGACCTCCTGCACCTCAAGAGCGGCACCCTTCTGTTGTCGGGGCACCATTGCCAATCTGCACTCGCCAGGCCCGAGGCACAGTACCTGGCCAGCAATGACCATCTCCCAGAGTTTCTCCGGGCCCGTGAGTACCTCACCATCATCGGCGACTTATACGGGAGGTCCCTTGATGTGGGGGCCGCCCGGTCATTCTTCGAGGAGTACGGCATGGCGGGCAGGTTGGAAGACCTCATTGAGGACTTCTCACATGGGATGCGCAAAAAGACCCAGCTCATCTCCGCAATCCTGCAGAGGCGACCCCTCACAATCATCGACGAGACGGTCAACGGCATCGACCTGGAGGCCCAGTACCTCGCCGAGCAGGAGTTCGTGAAGATGCGCTCCGAAGGCCGCTCGATCCTGCTGTGCACGCATGACTTCTCGATGCTCGAACGGGTTGCGGACCGGGTGCTGTTCCTTGACCATGGCGTAGTCGTCGCCGACGCCCCGGTACGAGACGTTGTCGCCTCACACCGCGGCATCTCGCAGATGGTGTTCGACCACCTGGACGACCGGAGGCAGCGGTGAGCGCCTGGACTCCGCGCCTCAACGAAACCCCCGCCGCGGCGCACCTGGGCGGGCAGTCGTCCATCCCCACACCTGGGCACGGCCACAGCCTGCGACGCAGCGCGATCATCTCCAGGATGTTCGGGCGCTACGTCATTCGCCGCGTGCTGAGCCTTGGCCCCTTGCGCTCCCCCGGCACGCGGGCCTTCCTGGCCGGGGCGGTGCTGGTTTTCACGGGTGGAGGTGCGGTGATCGCCTTCCAGTTTCTGAAACCCGTCGGCAACGACCTGATGATGTGGACCTACGTTCACGACCTTGCGACGATCTCGGTCACCATGATGGCCACCGCCATCTTCCTCGGGCTGAGGCTGATTCTGGGGGGCTCCGAGTCCTTCCTCACGCTGACCTACCAGCTACCGGTCACGAACCAGGAGCGACGGGCGGCCATGTTGTGGTTCGAGGTCGTTTCGGTAACAGTCCTGATCTCGTTGTTGACGGCAGCAACGCTGACGGCGACGCTGCTGCTTCTCGGCCCGTCAGGGGTGTGGCTGGCCTGCACACCGTTGCTGACCGCTCTGACCTGCTACCTGCTGCTCTCCATCCTGTACAACCTGGGCGATCGGCTTCTCACCAGGTTGGGTCTGCTCCGAGCCCGGCAGAGCATCCTGCTGCTGATCGTGTTTGCGGGCTTGCTGCTGTTCAACTCCCAGATTCCCAGGATGGTCACCACCGTCAGCATTGGCGACGGCGAAAGGATGCTTCTCGGGGTCAACCTATTTCCCTGGATGGTTGCATCATTTGGTCCCTTCTCTCTCATCAGCGCGGCGCTGCTGCTCCCCTGCCTCTGGCTGATAGCCCTCGCCACAGCCCCGGTGGTTCCCCCGGGCAACACCCGCTTCACCAATTTGCCCCTCCCCTGGCTGCCGCACGGCGCTTGGGGGCTGCACCTCGCATACGCACTGCGGAACGGCCATCTGTGGCTCGGGATGTCGCTCAGTTCGGCCCTCTTCACCTACCTGCTCATCAGCGGGGGGATGCATCCGCTGTGGGCGGGGCTGCTTCTCGTGATCCCCGGGATGTACCACTACGGCAACACCGGTGGGGCCAGGGCCATGCACCCGGACCAGTCGGCCCTCCGAATCTGGTGGCGGATCCTGGGCACGGAACTGGCCGTCGTGGGTGCACTGCTGGTGGTGCTGACCGCAATCGCCTGTGCTGTCAGGCCAGCGCTGCTTGCGGGCGCCCCGGCGCCGATCCTGGCAGTGCTCGGATCGGTTCTGTTCTCCGTACTCGTGGGCTGTGCGTTCCCCGCCGAGAACGACAACCCGTTCAGCGTCCTGTTGGGGCTGCTGGTGCTGTGTCTGTGTCTCGGTTTCGTCGGGATCGTCAGCGGTCTGCTCGATCTCCCCAACTCAACCACCATCCCACTGCTCGTCGCGCTGCACATCCTCGCAGCGGGCGCGAGCGTCCTGGCTATCCACACCAATGAATCGAGGACTCGCCATGTCACTCTTCCTGAACGCAATCGGCTGCCTGGTGGCGGGCGCCATGGGCACCCTGATCATCGTCGTCGGCACCCTGCTGTATCTCATGGCTTCAACGCCCGAGGTTGATTCCAGGAGCGTCGGGTTCTTCGGATCCGTCTCTTCGAGGCGACCCCGACGGACAGTTCGTCGTTCATGATGAACATCGGACTGGCGGATCCGCTGCCGCTGCTGGTCAGCGTTCTGGCGATCGCCGTCACGGTTTTCCTCGCAATGCTCATCCACGCCCGGCTCCGCGACTACCGCAACCATCTCCTGCAGGCATGAGGCGCAACCCGGCAGCAGACGCACTTCCATGCCTGCTTCGGGTGGTGGCCCTCTCCGTTTCTCCCCTCCTCATCGTCGTCGGCGGCTTCTGGGCGCTCGCCGCGGTACTGGAACACGACGGCTGGCTCTATCGGCTGACATGCGACGTCGGGGCGTTCCTGATCGGCGGCGTCGCCGCGTCCTACCTCCTCCATGAACTCGCACACTTAGGAGGGTTGGCGCTGTGCGGGGGAGTCCGCAGGATCCGGGTTGAGAACAGCCGCTGGCGGCTGTCGCTTACCCCCGAAGGCGAGATGGGGGCCCGCTCGGCGCTCCTGGTGGCATTGGTCGGCCCCGGTACCTACCTCCTGTTCGGGGGCCTGCTGTACATGGTCGCCCCGGGCTCCTGGATCACCTGGTGTTATCTCTCCCATGTCGTCTTCCTTGTTCCGGCATTCGGCGACGGGCGCACTGTCATCGTTTCCACACGGGCACTCATCACCCGGAGCCACCCAGGCTGAGCGTCGCGCGCGACGTCGTTTCCCGAGACTTCATGCCCCCTTCATCCAGCCTTCGCCGCACAGGAATTGGTCCTGGGAGCGGCGGGAGTAGCATAGGCACCGTGCGTGTGGCCATAGTCGCGGAATCGTTCCTCCCGCAATTGAACGGAGTGACCAACTCAGTTCTTCGCATTCTGGAGTTTCTCCGGGCAAACGGGCACGAGGCCCTGGTGATCGCGCCGCAGGACGGCGACCGGACCCCCGACCACCATCTGGGGTTCCCTGTCGAGGCGGTCCAGTCCATCGGGCTACCGTTCTACGACCAGGTTCGCGTGGTCATGACCTCCACCTTCACGCTTGAGCGTATCCTCACCAACTTCCAGCCGGACGTGGTCCACTTGGCCGCCCCTTTCATCGTCGGCTACAAGGCGGCATCGGTCGCGGCGAAGCTGGGCATCCCGATCGTCGGGATCTACCAGACGGAGGTGCCGACGTACGCCGCCCGCTACGGGTTTCCACACGTCGAGCCGCTGCTCTGGCACCAGGTGCGGCGAGTGCACTCGTTGGCGTCGCTCAACTTCGCGCCGTCGACGTTCGCCCGCGACCAACTGATCGCGCAGGGCATCCCGCGCGTGGGGGTCTGGGGTCGGGGCGTGGACTCGGTGCGTTTCGACCCACGGAAGCGCGATGCGTCGCTGCGGGCCTGGTTCGCGCCGAACGGCGAGAAGGTCATCGGCTACATGGGACGGCTCGCCAGCGAGAAGCGGGTGGAAGATCTCACCTCGGTTGCCAGGATCCCCGGCACCCGGCTGGTGGTGATCGGCGACGGCCCGCAACGCGCCCAACTGGAGGCGTCGCTGCCGAATGCGATCTTCCTGGGCCAGTTGGAGGGCGACGCACTCCCCCGCGCGATGGCCAGCCTCGACCTGTTCGTCCATCCCGGCGAGTTGGAGACGTTCTGCCAGGCGATCCAGGAAGCGAAGGCTTCGGGGTTGCCGGTCGTGGCACCTCGGCGTGGTGGCCCCATCGACCTGGTCGACCCGTCACGCACCGGTTGGTTGTACCAGCCGGGAGACCTCAGAGCCATGCGTTCGAGAGTCGAAGACCTGGTCGGCGACGACACCAAGCGGCGGGCGTTTGGCCGCGCGGCACGCGAGTCGACGCTGAGCCGCACGTGGGACAGCGTGGTCGCCGAACTCATCGGCCACTACGAGAAGGCCATCGGGATGTCGGTGCGCGGCGAGTCGATCGCCGCCTGACCGCTGTTGCTGGGTGGGCGTTGAGCACTATCCCGGACTCGATTCCCGGCTGACTGCGTTGTCTACTGACAACGCGGTCCTTGCCCGAACGAACCCCGGATAGTCCATCTTTCCACTTCCGTGGACGCCGCGCGGGCGTGAAAATGGGGCTGGGTGCCCGTGACGCCGGTGACACACTTTGGGACTGGAACCCGTCGGATAGTCTGGCGTTGGGCCTTGACCCTTCGGGTCGCGCACTGTTGCTACGAGCACGCCGGTTAGAGTTCAGCTTTTTACCTGACTTGGCCCCCTGGGCACCCGTTGTTGAGTGATTCGCTGCTGTTCAACGGAAGGGAGGGTGCGGCGATGATGGAGCCTGAGGAGTTCTCGGATGAGGATCATGAGCAGATCCTGGAGCGGGTGGCTGCTGTCGATGTTGGTAAGGCTTCGGGGATGGTGTGCCTACGGGTACCTGACCCGGTCAAACAGAAACGATCCAATCGCGTGTGGGAGGTGCCTGCCACGACCAACGCGGTGATCGAGATGTGTGACCGGTTGGTCCAGGAGCAGGTCATGAAGGTCACTTTGGAGGCCACCAGCGATTACTGGCGGATCTGGTTCTATCTGCTGGAGGCTGCCGGGTTGGATGTGCAGCTGGTCAGGGCCCATGACGTCAAACAGGCTCCTGGGCGTCCGAAGACCGACAAGTTGGACGCGGTGTGGTTAGCGAAGCTGACCGAGCGGGGAATGCTGAGGCCCTCGTTCGTGCCTCCTACTGAGATTCGGGTGCTGCGGGACTACTCCCGGATGCGGGTCGATCTGACCCATGAACGCACCCGCCACTATGCCCGGTTGGAGAAGTTGCTCGAGGATGCTCTGATCAAGGTATCGGCCGTGGCCAGTTCGATGGACACGCTCTCGGTACGCGACATGATTGAAGCGTTGATCGCTGGCGAGCGGGACCCGAAGGTGCTGGCTGGTTTGGCCAGGGGCCGGATGAAGGTCAAGCATGCTGAACTGGTCGAAGCTCTCACCGGCCGGTTCGATACCCATCATGGTGAACTTGCCCGGATCCTGCTCAACCAGATCGATTCCCTGACCCGTCAGATCGACCAGATCACCGGCCGGCTGACCGAGTTGATCGATCAGATCCCGGCAGCGCAGGGAACCGATCGAGATGGCGTCACCGGCCCGGGCATCGGCACCGGACCCGATGCCGTGGTCTCGCCTGCTGTTGAGCGTCTCAGCAAGATCCCTGGTATCGCCACTCGTAGCGCCCAGACCATCATCGCTGAGATCGGCCTCGACATGAGCCGGTTCCCCACTCCAGCCCATCTGGTGTCCTGGGCGAAACTGTCGCCTCGTACCATCCAATCCGGAGCGAAACGAACCAACGGTCGCACCGGCAAAGGTAACCCGTACCTCAAAGGGGTCCTCGGTGAAGCAGCCAGCTCGGCAGGTAGAACCCACACCTTCTACGGCCAACGGTACCGCCGTATTGTGAAACGCCGCGGCAAACTCAAAGCCCTGGTAGCGGTCGCCCGTTCGATCCTGGTCTCTATCTGGCACCTCCTGGCCAACCCCGAAACCCCGTACCAAGAACTCGGAGCAGACCACTACGCCACCCGCGTGGACGGTAACCGAAAGGTCCGAAACCACGTCAGAGACCTCCAAGCACTCGGCTACCAAGTCTCCCTACAACCCATGGCCTGACCCCTAACAACCCTCACACCCCGGAACCCACCCCCGGGGCGCAAGACCCTGCCCACCCCCAAGTCATTTTCCGGTTAGTGCTCA
>NZ_FQZG01000107.1 GCF_900141915.1 Tessaracoccus bendigoensis DSM 12906
CCCAGACCAGCCCCAGCCCCTGCCCCACCCCGTCCAACCCGACGGCGTCAGCGCGGCTGAGGCTCGGCGCCAGTCAGCCGTTGAGCACTATCCCTGGTTCGATTCCGGTTTGAACGTGACAACACGTCGCCTAGCCCATCGAACCCCGAATAGTGCTCACGGTCACTTTTTCGTTCCGTCCACAGTCTGGGCTGTTTCCGGCTTGACGATGGCGGCCTTCTCATCGGCGAACCTGGTGATCGCCTCCTGGGCCGCCCCGAACAGGGCACACATCATGACGAACCCTGCTGGCGAGGCCGCACCCCCATCGGTCGAGGCCGTTTCGAGGCCTGCGGCAACGGCAATCAGGCCGACCAGGGCCGACCATGCACCGACGACGACCTTGAACAGGGCCTGGGCCACCACCGGGTTGAAGGTGGTCGCATTGGTCGGCGCCTGGGTCATGGAAGGCAGGGCGCTGAACAGGGCACCTAGGGCTCCGAGCAGGAATACCAGACCAGCACCATGTTGGACGGAGACCCCTTGGGTGCCGGGATCAGCCCTCCCGGCACGACCCATCGCAGAGAGACGAGGACTGCGAGTATGGCCAGTATCGCCAGCGCAAGGGTCAAACTCCGCAGAATCGTCCGAAAACGCAATTGCACTTGGTGCTCGGCTGTGCTCACGGCCCAAGCACCGATCAGGACATCGGCGCTGAGTTCCCTGAGTGACAAATTGGCATGGCTGCCGCCTCCCGAGGCCGAAGCCGTCTTGAGTGCGGCCTTGAGTGCGGTCATCCGTGAATCGTCGACCGGCAACCGGCCCTTCCCGCGGGCGAGCGCGGTCTGGCCCTTGGCGATGGTCTGTTCAGGATCCGTGGTCGTCTCCAGGATTAGCCTCTCGGCCTCGCGCAGTTGACGCCAAGCCTCCTCCACATCATGGCCGAACCACACCCCCCGCAGGGTTCGCCGTTCCGTTGCCACGGCCCTGGCCGTGTCGAGGTAGTTCTTGATCTGCTCCTTAGCCGGAGCCGTGGATAGCAAGGCGGCCTCCCGAGTCAGGCGCTCCACCCGCGTTCGCAATTCGAGCCGCCAAAGGCCCGCTCTCAACTCGACCATTTCGTCCCCTCCGATAGGACCGAACCAGCCAGCCGACCACACCCTGCATCGTCGGTCAGGGAGCGATCTTCGCACGAATTGGCCTCATCCGAGGCTGGTTTGGCGGACCGGACGCCACGGATCGCGAGATCGGTCTCAGTACGCCGTCGACGGCGAACGCACTAGGGGGCCGGCCCACAAGGACCGGCCCCCTGCAGGTGAACGGATTAGGACTTCGCAGGCCCCTCGGCCTGCTTCGCCGCTTCCTTCTTCTCGGGCAACGCGTCGACCCCGGCCTCCTTGCGCTGCTGCGCGGTGATCGGCGCCGGCGCCTCGGTAAGCGGGTCGAACCCGCCGCCGCTCTTCGGGAACGCGATCACGTCGCGGATCGTGTCGAAGCCGCCGAGCAGCATCACGAGGCGGTCGAGCCCGAACGCGATGCCGCCGTGCGGCGGGGCGCCGAACGCGAACGCGTCGATCAGGAAGCCGAACTGCTCCTGCGCCTCCTCCTCGGAGATCCCCATCACCTTCAGCACGCGCTCCTGCACGTCGCGGCGGTGGATACGGATCGAACCGCCGCCGACCTCGTTGCCGTTGCACACGAAGTCGTAGCCGTAGCTGAGCGCCGAGCCCGGGTCGGTGTCGAAGGTATCCATCGACTCCGGCTTCGGGGAGGTGAAGGCGTGGTGCACTGCCGTCCAGTTGCCGTGGCCGAGCGCGACGTCGCCGGAAGCCTCGGCGTCCGCGGTCGACTTGAACATCGGCGCGTCGACGACCCACAGGAAGCTCCAGGTCGACTCGTCGATCAGACCCGTGCGACGGGCGATCTCGAGCCGCGCGGCGCCCAGCAGCTCCTGCGAAGCCTCACGGGCACCTGCGGCGAAGAAGATCGCGTCACCGGGGTTGGCCCCCATCGCCTCGGCGATGCCGTCGCGTTCGGTCTCGGAGATGTTCTTGGCGACCGGGCCGCCAAGGGTCCCGTCCTCCTGGACGGTGATGTAGGCCAGGCCCTTGGCGCCACGCTGCTTGGCCCATTCCTGCCACGCGTCAAACTGGCGCCGTGGCAGAGAGGCGCCACCGGGCATGACGACGCCACCGACGTAGGCGGCCTTGAACACCCGGAACGGGGTGTCTGCGAAGTAGCCCGTCAGCTCGCGGATCTTGAGGTCGAACCGCAGGTCCGGCTTGTCTGAGCCGTAGTCGTCCATGGCGTCCTGCCATGTCATCCGCGGCAGCGGCAGGGGCATATCGACGCCGATGACCTTCCAGCACGCGGCCATGACCTCCTCGGCTAGGGCGATGACGTCGTCCTGGTCGACGAAGCTCATCTCGATGTCGAGCTGCGTGAACTCGGGCTGCCGGTCGGCGCGGAAATCCTCGTCACGGTAGCAGCGGGCGATCTGGTAGTAGCGTTCCATGCCGCCGACCATCAGCAGCTGCTTGAACAACTGCGGGCTCTGCGGCAGGGCGTACCACTTGCCGGGGTGCAGGCGGGCGGGGACGATGAAGTCGCGGGCGCCCTCGGGGGTCGAACGGGTCAGCGTCGGGGTCTCGATGTCATAGAAGCGGCGCTCGTCGAGCACGTCGCGGATCACCTTCGTCACCCTGGACCGCAGCACGAGCGCATCGTGCTGGCGGGGACGACGCAGGTCGAGGTAGCGGTGCTTCAATCGCGCCTCCTCGCCGACCGTGGTGCGCTCGTCGATCTGGAACGGCAGCGGCGCGGCCGGGTTCAGGACCTCGAGCTCGCGGATCGCAACCTCGACCTCACCCGTTGGGATGTTCGGGTTGACGTTCTCCGGGGTGCGGGCATCGACCACGCCGGTGACCTTGATGCAGAACTCGTTGCGCAGGTCGTGGATACCCGCCGATTCGAGATACTCGTCTCGGACGACGACCTGGCAGATGCCCGAGGCGTCGCGCAGGTCGATGAAGGCGACCCCGCCATGGTCGCGCCGTTTGGCGACCCATCCTGCGAGGGTGACCTCCCGGCCGACGTCGGAGGCGCGCAACGCGCCGGCTTCGTGAGTGCGGATCACGGTATTCCTTTCAATCCTGGCTGCATAGACGGTGCAGCTCGGCAGCCGCCCACTCTACCGCCTGGCGGCTTGCCCGCCTCACGCGTGGACGGTGACGCCCAGGTCTTCGATGGGAGGGGCCCATTCCGAGGGCGACGCCGGCGTCTGCTCACCGCTGCGGATGTCTTTCACCGAATCGTCGTAGCCGGCCCCGAACCAGACGTACGGGATGCCGCGCCGTTCGGCATAGCGGATCTGCTTGCCGAACTTGTCGGCCTTCGGCGCGACCTCGACCGGGATGCCGCGGGCACGCAGTCGACGCGCCACGTCGATGGCCTGCTCGCGGGCCTCCTCGTTGTCGACGGCCACCAGAACCGCGCTCGGCACGCTCCGCGACGCCGTCAGGGCCCCTTTGCCGATCAGGGGGGCGAGGATCCGGGTGATGCCGAAGGAGTAGCCGACGCCAGGGAAGGTGGTCTTCCCATCGGTCGCGAGGGAGTCGTAGCGCCCGCCCGAGGCGACCGAGCCGAGCTTCTCGGAGCCGTTCAGGAACGTCTCGTAGACGGTGCCGGTGTAGTAGTCGAGCCCGCGGGCGATCTTCAGGTCCACCAGCACCCGGTCGGGCGCCGAGTTGCGCGCCACGCGGATCAGGGCTGCGAGCTCCGCCAGGCCAGTGTCGAGCAGCTCGTGTTCGACTCCGAGCGCCCGAACGTCGTCGACGAACGACTCGTCTGCCGCCGAGATGCCGGCGAGCATCACGCAGGCCGCGGCTTGCGCCTCATCCAGCCCGGCCTCCGAGATGAGAAGTTCCCGGACGGCAGCGGGACCGATCTTGTCGTACTTGTCGACGCGCTGCAGCACCGCAGCGGGATCGTCGATGCCGAGCCCCCGGTAAAAGCCCTCCGAAAGCTTTCGGTTGTTGACGCGCAACGTGACCGGTGGGAGCCCGAGGTCGCGGCGCAGCTTCTCGAACACGTCGATCGCGACCAGTGGGATCTCGACGTCGTGGTGCGCGGCGAGGGCGCCCTGCCCGACGATGTCGATGTCGGCCTGCGTGAACTCGCGGTAGCGCCCCTCCTGGGGCCGTTCTCCGCGCCAGACCTTCTGGATCTGGTAGCGACGGAACGGGAAGGCCAGATGACCGGCGTTCTCCAGCACATACCGGGCGAACGGCACCGTCAAGTCGAAGTGCAGGCCGAGTTCGTCGGCGTCGCCCGCGTCGGCGTGCAGCCGCCGCACGACGTAGATCTCCTTGTCGATCTCGCCCTTGCGTGACAGCTGTTCAAGGGGCTCGACCGCGCGGGTCTCGATGGGCGCGAAACCGTGGAGCTCAAAAGTCGAGGACACGACGTCGAGGACCGCCAGTTCGGCGATCCGACCGGCGGGCAGGAACTCGGGGAAGCCGCTGAGCGGCTTTGGGCGTGGCACTTCTTGTGCTCCTCACAGGTTCTGCAGGTACGGGTTGGAGGCGATCTCCTCGGCCAGGCTCGTCGGCTCGCCATGCCCGGGCAGCAGTTTCACTCCCGCCGGGAACTCAGCGACGATCCGGGCGAGGGTCTCTCGCATCTGGATCATGCTACCGCCGGGCAGATCGGTGCGCCCGATGGTCCCGCGGAAGAGGACATCGCCGGTGAAGACGACCTGGGTCTCGCCGTCGGAGACGGTCAGCAGGGTCGAGCCGAGGGTGTGGCCGGGGGCCGGGAAGGGCGTCACCGTCAGGCCCGCGATCTCGGAGGGCTCGACGTGGTCGCGGACGTCGGCGACCGGCGGGGCCTCGGCCGAGCCAGTGAACTGCGCGACCATCGCGTCGCCCCGCGGCCCGAGCCCCGCACCCGGCCTCGTGACCAGGTGCTGGTCCGGTCGGGCCAGGAAGAGGGGGATGCCGAAGTGGTCGGCGAGGCGGTACGCGTCCCCGATGTGGTCAAAGTGCCCATGGGTCGCCAGCAACGCCCTTGGACGTAGACCGCCGGCCTCGACGATCTCCCGTACCGGCGCGAAGGCCGTCATCCCCGGGTCGATGATGAGCGTGTCGACGTCCTCCTCGCTGCGACGCACGAGGTAGCAGTTGGACTGCCACGGTGAAACGGTGATGGGCTGAATGAGCACAAGACCACCCTATCCGGCTAGATTGGTGCCATGAGCGAATCGCAAGCGCCCTCTGATTTCGGACGCGTCGACCCCGACGGCACCGTCTACGTGATCACGGGTGGCATTGAACGAAGTGTCGGGCAGATCCCCGATTCCACCCCTGAAGAGGCAATGGCGTTCTACGTCCGCCGCTTCGAGAACCTCGCCGCGGAGGTGACGCTCCTCGAGTCGCGCGTGGCCGCGCAGGCCATGTCGCCTGAGGAGGCCAAGAACGCGATCACGACCGCAAAGGGCAACGTCACCGACGCCAACGCGGTAGGCGACCTGGACTCCCTGGCGCGGCGTCTCGACGCGCTGAGCGAGGTCCTGCCGGCACAGATCGAGGCCCGCAAGGCGGCCCGAGCCGAACAGAACGCCGCAACGGTCGCCGCGAAGGAGGCCATGGTCGTCGAGGCCGAGACGCTGTCCCAGGGCAACGACTGGCGTGGCGGCGTCGACCGCTTCCGGGTTCTGCTGGACGAGTGGAAGGCCCTCCCCCGCGTGGACCGGGCCACGGACAACGAGTTGTGGCACCGGTTCTCGTCGGCACGCACGCAGTACACCCGTCGCCGCAAGACGCACTTCTCGGAGTTGAACGCGACCCGCGACCAGGCCAAGGCTGCGAAGGAGGCGATCATCGCCGAGGCCGAGCCGCTGGCCGACTCCACCGACTGGGGTGCGACCTCCGCCGCGTTCCGTGACCTGATGCAGCGTTGGAAGTCGGCGGGCAGCGCACGCCGCGCCGACGACGACGGCCTGTGGGCCAGGTTCCGCGCCATCCAGGACCGGTTCTTCGACGCCCGGACCGCCGCCCAGAGCGCCGCAGACGGTGAGCAGAGCGAGAACCTCGCAGCGAAGCAGACGCTGGTCGAACAGGTGACCGCCGATCTCGACGGCGTCGGCGACGTCGAATCCGCCAAGGCGATCCATCGCGCGTTCCTGGAGAAATTCAACGAGTTGGGCCACGTCCCGCGGGCCGCCATGCGTGAGCTCGACTCGCGCGTGCGGGCCATCGGGGACAAGGTCGCCCAGCTGGAGGCCGACGAGTGGCGGCGCACAGATCCTGAGGCCAGGAGGCGGGCCGAGGACACCGTCGCGATGTTCGAGGCCCAGATCGCCAAGCTTGAGGCCGATCTATCCGCCGCAGAGGCCAAGGGCGATGCCCGGAAGGCCAAGGACGCGTCCAAGTCGATCGAGACCTACACCAGTTGGCTCGACCAGGCCCGCGAGACGTTGAGCGAGTTCACCAAGTAGCACGCGGAGGGTCCGGGTCCGTGGCATCTGCCGCCACCCGGATCATTTGCGGGCGGCCGGTCCCGGCTACCCGGAGACGCGGAACACGTCGTAGACGCCCGGCACCCTGCGGATCAGGTTGATGATGTGTTGCAGGTGCGTCGGGTCGGCCGACTCGAACGTGAACTTGCCCGTGAACTGCCGGTGTTTGTTCGTCGAGATGTTGACCGACAGGATGTCGATGTGCTGCTCAGATAATGCCGAGGACACATCGGAGAGCAACCGGGCACGGTCGAGGCCCTCGATCTGAATCGTCACGACGAAGGTGCTGCCCTTCTCGTCGCCTGACCACGAGACCGGGACCAGCCGTTCCGGCTCCTTGCGCAACGCCGGCACATTGGAGCAGTCGGCGCGGTGTACGGAGACCCCGTCGCCGCGGGTGACGAACCCGATGATCTCGTCACCTGGCAGCGGATAGCAGCATTTCGCGAACTTGGCGACCACCGAATCGTCGCCGTCGACGAGGATGTGCGCGCCGTCGCTGACCGGGCGGCGGCGCTGGCGGACCACCATGTCCTCGGTGACGGTGTCGACCGCCTCGTCCTCCCCGCCGTGCAACTGGACCAGCTTCTCGACCACACCCTGCGCCCCGAGATGGCCCTCCCCGATCGCCACGTACATGCTGGCGACATCCTTGTGGCCCAACTCGTTCGCGACAGCAGTCAGGTTCTCCAGCGTCAGCAGCCGTTGCATCGGGAACCCGGTTCGGCGCAAGTCGCGGGCCAGCATGTCCTTGCCCTGCTCCATGGCCTCGTCCCGGCGCTCGCGGGAGAAGTGCTGCCTGATCTTCTGCCTGGCGCGCGACGACACCACGAAGCCGAGCCAGTCACGGCTCGGGCCGGCCCCGTCAGCCTTGGAGGTGAGGATCTCGACCTTGTCGCCCTGTTTCAGGGGGGTGGAGAGGGACACCAGGCGTCCGTTCACCCGGGCACCGATCGTGCGGTAGCCGACCTCGGTGTGCACCGCGAACGCGAAATCGACCGGCGTGGCGCCCACCGGAAGCGCCATCACCTCACCCTTCGGCGTGAACACGTAGATTTCATCCGAGTTGATCTCGAACAACACCGAATCGAGGAACTCGCTGGGATCCTCGGTCTCCTTGCTCATCACACCGAGTTGGTGCATGGCCCGCAACCCCGCCTCTTCCGGCGTGACGCCGCTGCGGAGTTGTTCCTTGTACTTCCAGTGCGCCGCGACACCGTACTCGGCGCGGCGGTGCATCTCATGTGTGCGGATCTGGAACTCGATCGGCTCGTTGTTGGCGCCGAGCACCGTCGTGTGCAGCGACTGGTAGAGGTTGAACTTCGGCCCGGCGATATAGTCCTTGAACCGTCCGGGGATCGGCTTCCAGCCCGCGTGGGCAACCCCCAGTACCGCGTAACAGTCCTGGATGCTGTCAACGAGCACCCGCAACCCGATCAGGTCGTAGATGTCTCGGAAGTCGCGGCCCCGCACCATCATCTTCTGATAGATGGAGTAGTAGTGCTTGGGCCTGCCGTACACGGTGGCGTGGATCTTCGATTCGGCCAGCAGCTTCTGGAACTCGGCAATCAACTCCCGCAGATAGCGCTCCCGGCTGGGGGCGGACTGGGCGACCATGTCCACGATCTCGGCGTAGACCTTCGGCTCGATCGTCGCGAACGACAGGTCTTCCAATTCCCACTTGATGGTGTTCATACCCAGCCGGTGGGCCAGGGGCGCGAAGATGTTGAGAGTTTCGGTGGCGATCCTGACGCGCTTGTCGGGCCTCAGATACCCGAGGGTGCGCATGTTGTGCAGCCGGTCGGCCAGCTTGATGACGAGTACCCGCACCTCTTCGGAGGTGGCCATGATCATCTTGCGGATGGTCTCCGCCTTGGCCGTCTCCCCGTAGGTGAGTTTGTCGAGCTTCGTTACCCCGTCGACCATGTGGGCAACCTCGTCACCGAACTCGCCGCGCAACTGGTCGAGCGAATAGTCGGTGTCCTCGACGGTGTCGTGCAGCAGGGCGGCAACGAGGACCGGCTCGGTCATGCCGAGTTCGGCGAGGATGGTGGCGACCGCGAGCGGATGCGTGATGTACGGGTCGCCGGACTTGCGCGTCTGCCCCTCGTGATAGTGCTCGGCGGTGCGGTAGGCACGTTCCAGCAGGCTCAGATCGGCCTTCGGGTGGTTCGACTTGACGATCCGGAACAGCGGGTCGAGGACCGCGGACTTCGATTGCACCGCGCCGAGCCTCGCCAACCGGTGACGCATCCGGAGGCGCGGCTGTTCTGGCCCGGTCACCAGCCGGGACGCACCAGTCAAAGCCTCATCTGCCATGGAGAGAGTCTACCGGCGCTCGGCAACGGTCCGACCTGAGTTCACACCCGTGGTTCGGGTCGATTGGGGGTCGCGCGGTTGGCTCTTTGGCGGGCTTCCACGGGTCGGCCGGGGCGCTCTCTGCGTGGTCGGTGGGGAGTCCGTCCCGGTGGAAGGTGAGGGCCGCGTCGTAGCGGGGGTCGATCGTCGTCACCGGACGGGGAAAATCGACCAGTGGTCAATACTCGTCACCGGACGGGGGAAAATCGACCAGTGGTCAATACTCGTCACCGGACGGGGGAAAATCGACCAGTGGTCAATACTCGACACCAGACCACCCAGAATCGACCACTCCCTCTTTGTCAAGCTGGTTGTGAGTCAAGGAACGATCAGTAGGGAGACAGGGCGATGACGATCAGTGTGGGGTTCACCACTGCCGAGATCCGTGAGTTTGTTCATGAGTATCAGTTGCTGCCGCATGGCACGAAGGGTGCCTGGTTGGCCGAGCGGGGTCTGTCGTATGACATGGTGCGACGGTGGCGTAGCACGGTCTTCGAGGGTGATCTGGATCGTGGCCTGGTTCCACGAGAGAGTAGAGCCATGGCTGTTCCACAGGACAAACGCACCGCGTTCGAGAAGGAGCGTGCGCAAGAACGTGCCGCTCAAGAGGCTGAGGT
>NZ_FQZG01000105.1 GCF_900141915.1 Tessaracoccus bendigoensis DSM 12906
GCAGAAACCCGACCGCAGGGTCTTGGGAGAGTCTGCGGTCATGTCACGGGTGGTTTCGTCACGGGCGGCTCGCAAGCTCGCGGCCCGGCTCAACCAGCGGTCGGTCACGGGCGGCTCGCAAGCTGGCGGCCCGGCTCAACCAGCGGTCGGTCACGGGCGGTTTGCAAGGTCGCGGACCCGGCTCAACCAGCCGTCTCGGACCCGGCTCAACCAGCCGGATAATCCGACCGATCAGACCGTGAAGAAGCTGCCTTCGGCCGTGACGGCGTCAGCCTCGGGCTCGTCGAACCAGCCGCTCACCTCGCCCAGGTAACGGAAATGCAGCACAGAGCCCTTGGGGACGCTGACGGAAACGCTTGCGGTCTTATTCGCGCGCTTGACCAAGGTGTTCGCGCCGGGGGTCCAGGCGTTGAAATCACCAACAACGCTGATCTTTTCGTCGCTGACGGGCAACGAGAACGTCACCTTGACAAGATCGGATTTTGCAACTTTGGTGCGCTTGAGCACTTTTCACTACCTCTTAAAGCCGGTTACGGTGGCCAATAATACCAATCGGGGGCCCAACGGCCACATCCGGCCTCCGCAACGCTCACGGTTTGTGCTTCAGGAGCGTAAACAGGCCAGCCAAGAGCGAACTGACACCCGTAAGAGCAAGCGGGATGAGGGCCCCACCAGGGACGCCAGCCTGCGCCTCGACGGGCGCAGCGGTGGACGGTTCCGGCATCTGGGCGGCGCCGAGCAACTGGTCCAGTTCCGACGAGACCTGTTCGTCGACCGGCCCGGTGCCACCACACAGGTTCGCCTGCCACTGGTCGGGTGTCGGGGTGCCCATGATGTCGGTGTGGCCTGCGAAGAGGACGATCTCCATGCCTTCGCTCAACCCGTCCAGGCCGCAAGAGGCGCTGCTGGTGGGGCTCTGCACCTCAACGATCGAGGACGCCTCGCCCTTCCAGATCCGGTCCAACTCGATGGTGAAGACGGTGCCGTCGGCGCTCGACACGACGTCGGACGGGGCGTCGACGGCGATTACGGTACCCTCGCCGACCAGATCGGCGAACCCGACCTTCTCTTCCGTGGAAGAGATCGCACAACTACACGCCGACGCGCAGGGCGTCGTGCCCCACGACAATCCGACCGCGCCCGCCCCGGCAAGAAGCGAGGCTCCGAGTATCCGGCTGATTCGCATGGTGCTCCCCTTACGTAAACGGACCAATCAATGTCCCTGCCCGCCCACCGTGGGCGAGGTCATATCGATACGACGCTGCGAGCCTGGGCCGCGGTTGTCTCCAGAAGCGACCCTCACCTCCCGCGGGACAGGGGAGGCGACAGGGGGACTCACCCGAAGAGCAGAGCGCCAAGGCCGACCAGGCCAAGGGCGATCAGGCCCAAAGTCAAATATGGCGTCTTGTCGGTCAGGAGACCGAGCAGGTCGAGTATCGACCCGGGCATCGGTAACGGGAAGTGCGTGTTGACGGCGGCGAACAACTCGGGGTCGCTTGAGGGGGTAGACGGATCACCAGCCGTCTCGAGGATCTCAGCCAGGGTGGGGAGGCCCCAGTCCATGGAAACGCGGTAGGTGTCCTGGATGGAGTCCTTCACCAGGAGGATTTCGTCGCCGACGTCGTATCTGACCGATCCGCACGACGAGTCCTGCACCGTGACGCTGGTGCCAGGCAACGGCTGCCCCTTCCAGATCTCGGTGAAGGCGACCTGGTAGGTGGCCTTGTGTGCGCCGAAGGGCTCGAACTCCGCCACGACGCGTGCGACCGCGACCAGTTCCGCCTCATCCACGACCTGCTGAACCGTCGGTGGGTCTGGCGCCGGTTCGATTGAGCATGCCGACGCGATTTGGGTTGGGACGAACAGCAGAGCCGCCGTTGCCGAGGCCATGGCAAGCCTGATCCCGGCAGCCTTCGACCGTGGTTTCCTGACGTGCTGAGACATTCCTGCTCCTTTTGCGTGCCGTTTCGTTCATCGTCTGCTGTCAAGGACGCTTCGGAACCGCCGAACGGTTGTCCGAGCCATGGAAGCCGCCACGTTCCTCACGGCGCGGATCGGGAGGGCCCGCCATTCGTGGAAGACTCAGCCACATGGAGTTCACCTCGCTGTACAGCCATGGTTTCGCGCGTGTCGCCGCGTGCACCGTTCCCGTCGAACTGGGCGATCCGGCGACCAACGCGGAGAGGATCGTCGAGCAGGTGCGGCTCTGCCACGACGACGGCGCCGCGGTCGCGCTGTTTCCCGAGCTTTCGGTCAGCGGGTACTCGCTCGACGACCTGCTTCTCCAGGATGTGCTGCTCGACGCCGTAGACGCGGCCGTGGTCCGCATCGCGGAGGCGACCGCCGACCTGCTGCCGGTCGTCGTCGTCGGGGCACCGCTCTTCGTCGACCATTCGCTGCACAACTGCGCCGTCGTGCTCCACCGCGGGAAGGTGCTGGGGGTGGTGCCGAAGTCGTACCTGCCGAACTACCGCGAGTTCTACGAGAAGCGACACTTCGTGGGCGGTGCCGGGGCGACCGGCTACATTTCCCGCCCAGGCTGGCCCGGCGCCGACGAGGACGGTGAGATCTGCTTCGGGACCAACCTGATCTTCGAGGCGAGCGACGTGCCCGGCCTCAGCCTCTTCGTCGAGATCTGCGAGGACATGTGGGTGCCGATCCCGCCGTCGGCCAAGGCGGCGCTGGCTGGGGCAAACGTCGTCCTCAACCTCAGCGCGTCGCCCATCACGGTCGGCCGCGCCGACGACCGTGCGCTGATGGTGCGCTCGCTCAGCGCCCGCTCGTCGGTGGCCTACCTCTACGCGGCGGCCTCTTTCGGCGAGTCGAGCACCGACCTGTCGTGGGATGGGCAGGCCATGGCCTACGAGCTCGGCGACCTGCTCGGCGAGACCGAGCGCTTCCCGAGGGAGGCGTCGAGGCTGGTCGTCGACGTCGACCTGGACCGTCTGCGGCAGGAGAAGCAACGCCAGAACTCGCTGAGGGACAATGCGCTGAACGAGGGAGTCGGGCACGGCGACTTCGTGATCTGCTCATTCGAACTCAACCCGCCGACGGCGGACCTGGGGCTGCGGCGTCCGCTCGACCGGTTCCCGTTCGTCCCCGACGATCCGGCCCGGCTCAACCAGGACTGTTACGAGGCCTACAACATCCAGGTTTCCGCACTGGAGCGCAGGATGGCGTCCATGTCGGGCGGCGACCTGGCGAGGGCGCCGAGGATCGTCATCGGGGTCTCCGGCGGGCTCGACTCGACGCACGCCCTGATCGTCGCGGCGAAGGCGTGCGACCGGCTGGGCCTGCCCCGCACCCACATCCTCGCCTTCACCCTGCCAGGCTTCGCGACCTCCGATCACACGAAGAACAATGCGACGGTGCTGTCCGAGGCGCTGGGCGTCACGTTCGAGACGGTCGACATCAAGCCGATGGCCGAATCGCTGCTGAAGGCGCTCGGGCACCCGGCCGGGGACGGCGAACCCGTCTACGACGTCACGTATGAGAATGTGCAGGCGGGGCTGCGGACGGACTTCCTGTTCCGTGTCGCCAACCAGCGCGGCGGGTTCGTGCTCGGCACAGGCGACCTCTCCGAACTGGCGCTCGGCTGGTGTACCTATGGTGTGGGCGACCAGATGAGCCATTACGGCGTCAACTCGGGGGTGCCGAAGACGCTCATGCAGCACCTGATCAGGTGGGTGATCTCGTCGGACCAGTTCCCGGAGGCGGGCGTGAATGAGACCCTCGATTCGATCCTGAACACGGAGATCTCGCCCGAGCTGATCCCCGTCGCCGACGGTGCCAAACCCCAGTCGACCCAGGACTCCATCGGGCCGTACGCGCTGCACGACTTCACGCTGCACAGCCTGCTGCGGCCGGGGGCGCGCCCCAGCCGGATCGCGTTCCTGGAATGGCACGCGTGGCGCGACGCGACCGTCGGACGGTGGCCCGTCGGCTACCCGGAGGCCGACCGCGCCGAATACGACCTGGCCACCATCAAGAAGTGGCTCGCCGTGTTCATCAGGCGGTTCTTCTCAAACCAGTTCAAGCGCACCGCGATGCCGAACGGGCCGAAGGTGTTGGCTGGCGGCTCCCTTTCGCCGCGCGGCGACTGGAGGATGCCGTCGGACGCCTCGGCGAAGGCCTGGATGAGGGAGTTGGACGCCAACGTGCCGTGAGGGTTGGACGGCTATGGAGTCGGAAAAGTACGCCGAGATGCATCCTGTGAACGTTCAAAACCCGATTACATCGATCTGGGCGCACTAATCCGTTTCGGATCACCCGAGGATCTCGGAGATTGCCACCGAACCGCGCCCGAACGCCGCCGCGACCGGAGCCGACGTCAACCTGCCCGCCTGGGTCGACAGGCCGAGTGCCAGCGCGGGGTCGCGGCGGAGCGCATCGCGCCAGCCGTGGTTCGCGATGGCCAGCACGTAGGGGAGGGTGGCGTTGGTCAGCGCCCAGGTCGAGGTGATGGGCGCGACCCCCGGGATGTTGGCGACACAGTAGAAGGTCGAGTCGTGGACGCGGAACGTCGGGTCCTCGTGGGTCGTCGGGCGGCTGGGCTCGAAGCAGCCACCCTGGTCGATGGAGACGTCCACCAGCACCGATCCTGGCTTCATCTGCGAGACCATCTCGTCGGTGACAAGCTTCGGGGCCTTCGCGCCCGGCACCAGCACCGTGCCGATCACGAGATCTGCCTCCAACACCTGTTCCCGCACGGCAAGCGTCGAGGAGGCGATCTGCTGGATCCGGTTGCCCCACCGCGCCAGGCATGAGCGGAGCTTCACGAGGTTGGTGTCGAGCAGGGTCACATCTGCACCCATCCCCAGCGCGACCTCGGTCGCGTTCTGCCCGACGACACCGGCGCCAAGCACCACGACCTTCGCGTTGGCGACCCCGCCGATTCCGCCCATCAGGATGCCGCGGCCGCCGGAGTTCTTCAGCAGTTCGTGCGCGCCCACCTGGGGCGCCAGGCACCCGGCGACCTCGCTCATCGGGTAGAGCAGCGGCAAGAGACCCGAGTCGAGTTGGACCGTCTCGTATGCGATTGACGTGGTGCCGGCTGCCAGGAACGCGTCGGTCAGCGTCTCGTTGGCTGCCAGGTGCAGGTAGGTGAAGAGGATGAGGTCCTCGCGCAGCCGGTGGTACTCCTCAGCGACGGGTTCCTTCACCTTCAGGACCAGTTCGGCACCGGTCCAGAGTGAGTCGGCATCGGGCACGATCCTCGCGCCGACGGCGACGTACTGGGCATCGCTGATCGCCGAGCCGACCCCTGCCCCGGCCTCGACGGCGACCTCGTGGCCTGCCGCGACCAGTTCGTGGACCCCGACCGGGGTGACGGCGACCCGGTACTCACTGTTCTTGACCTCGCGTGGTACCCCGATGCGCATGTTGGCTCCCTTCGTCCCCGTCAGGCTACTTCCGCTGGGAGGACCGCAGGCTGAAGTCAAGGATTCTCAGCATCTTCAGGTGGATGTTGGACAAGTGCCTAGCCAAACATGAAAACCGTGGAGTTCTCTGAGAGAGTTTCTGAGAGATTCTTGGAAAACAGGTGGGTGGCGTGTTAGCGTCAGCTTGCCTCTCCCCCGAAAGGACCGCACACCAATGTTGAAGCGTTTCCTCGCCGCAGCCGCCACCGCAGTGGCCGGCCTCGCGTTCTGCGTCGTCGCCCCCCAGTCCGCACAGGCAGCAGCAACGGATGTCTACTCGACTCCGGGTGACCACCTCGTCAACGGCCGCTACTGGCACACCGAGTGCGAGAAGTACTCGACCACCGTCGTGCGCTGCACCACCGAGATCTGGGGCGACAAGGTCGTCCGGTCCGGTGGCAGCTATGTCACCAGCAAGGGCTGGGTGTTCAACAACCTGACCTACCTGCCGTCGACCCGTTCGCAGTGGAAGTCCAACCCGCTCGGCGTGACGACGAAGTCGTGGACCGCCTCCGACGGCCGCCAGTGGCGCACCGAGTGCGACACGGCGCTGACCGGCAAGAACGGCTGCCGCAGCTTCGCGAAGTCGACGGTTGTCAGCCGGGTCAACGGTCGCTACGTCTCCGAGACGAAGTGGCAGTTCAACAACATCGTGCGGTTCAGCACCAGCCGCATCCCCGCGGTCACCAAGGTGCCCGCCGCCGCACCTCCCCTGGCGAGCGTTCCGTCCGAGTCGTCCTCCGCTGCGACGCAGTCGTGCAAGGCGTCGTACTACTGGGACCCCCAGAAGACCGCCAACGGTGAGACCTTCAACCCGAACGCGCTGACGACGGCCCACAAGTCTCTTCCGTTCAACACGAGGGTGAAGGTCACCAACCCGAACAACGGCAAGTCGGTCGTCGTGCGCGTCAACGACCGTGGCCCCTACATCTCGGGTCGCTGCCTTGACCTGTCGCGCGCCGCGATGGAGACCATCGGCGACACCTCCGCCGGCGTGCTGACCGTCAACTACCAGGTGCTCGACTGATCAAGCCCCTGATCTGAGCGCCCCGGGTCCCCCCGCCCGGGGCGCTCGCTCTTTTTTCTCAGCCCTGCAGCGCCACCGACAGCGCCTCTTTCGTCGGGGCGGTGGCCGAACCCCGGACGGCGACCGCCAAGGCGGCGGCCACATTTGCGCGACGGAGCGCCTCGGCTATCGGCAGGCCGTCTGCGAGGAGTGCGAGAAGGGCCCCTGCGTGGGTGTCGCCCGCCCCGGTGGTGTCGACGACGGTGACGCGGTGCCCGGGGACGTGCAGTGGCGCTTGCCTTTTCCGGTGCAGCCACGCCCCCTCGGCCCCGGCGCGAACCACGATCACCGCGTCGGCGCGGGTGAGGAGGGGCCAGACGGCGTCGAGGCCGCCCAGCAGTTGCACCTCCCGCTCGTTGAGGCTGAAGACCGTGGTCGCGGCCAGCACCGCTGCGAGCACGTCGCCTGGCACTTCTGCGATCAGCGGCCCCGGGTCCACCAGCAGCGTTGCGGGCCGGAACGCGGTGAGCCAGGCGGCGACTGCCGGGCCGGTTGCGGGGTAGAGCAGGTCGTAGCCGCTTACATACACCGAGTCGTCGGCGCGCCAGGCGACCGAGGCCAGGTCGGCCGGGGTGATCGTCTGCTCGACGCCGGGGCTGGTCACGAAGGTGCGCTCGCCGTCGGGTTCGATGAAGCCGATGCTCGTGCCGGAATCTCCGTCGGTCGCGCGGGGGAGGAGGACGTCGACGCCGAGCGAGGTGAGCGCTGATGCCAACATGTCGCCCACCGGCCCGTCGCCGATCCGGCCCGCCACCACCGTCGGCATGCCGAGCCGTGCCGCGGCCGCCACGATGTTGAAGGCCCCTCCCGGCTGCGCCTCTACAGGGCCGGCCAGCACGTCGCCGCCACGCTCCGGCAGGTGCGGCACCGTCATCATCTGATCGCCGATCAGGCTGCCGATCACCACCAGGCGGCTCATGCACGCAACTCCATCAGCCGGATCGCCAGGCTGCGCAGGTGGAGATCCGGGTTGACCAGTTCCAGGTGAGCCACCTCGTCGACTGGGAATGCCTCGACGCCGTGGATCGAGCCGAGCACGGCCCCGGCCATGGCCGCGACGGTGTCGCTGTCGCCACCGAGCCCGGCCGCGGCCAGCACCCCGCCCCACGGATCGTCGCGGTAGGCGGCTACGATCGCCAGCGCGGCGGGCACGGCCTCCTGCGTCGCCACCGACGTGCCGACCAGCATCTCGATCGCGTCGAGCGGGTCGGGCCCGACGGCAAGGGATAGGGCCCAACGGATCCGGTGTGGGACGGACGCGCCGGGGGTGGGGTGGCCCCGTCGGGCTCCTTCCTCGGCCGCCTCGACGGCGACCTCCAGCACGTCGCGGATGTCGGCACCGTCGATGCCGGCCGAGACCGCCGCTCCGATGGCGGCCGCCCCCGCGTTGGCGATCCGGGTGTTGTGGGTGAGCAGGTTGACGGCGGCGACCTCGTCCACGAAGGCGCCGATCGGGAACACGCGGTGCGCGATGCCGAGCGGGGCGACGCGCATCGCCGCCCCGTTGGTGTCGCCCCAGCGGCCGGTGTCCTCTGCCGGGGTGCCCGCGCGGTAGGCCTCGATCGCGCGCAGCGTCGACGGGCCAAGAAGGTCGAGCGAACCCTTTGCCGCCATCGCCTGATGCCAGTCGCTGAGGGCCGTGGCGAAGGAAGCCAGGTCGACGACGCCACCGCCGTCGATCAGCAGCCGGGCCAGGATGACCGCCTGCTCGGTGTCGTCGGTGACGGTGCCTGGCAGTTGCCCGGGGCTGATCGGGTTCTCCAGGGGGCCAGGATGGAACCGGTCGAGCACCCCGAAAAGTTCGGTGATCCGGGCTCTGGTCAGCATCTGCGTCGGCATCCCCAGGGCGTCACCCAGTGCCAGGCCGATCAGGGTCCCTTCCGCTCGAGCATTCATGTCGCCAGCCTACGGGGCGGCCCGGGAGGCGGGGCGGTTCGTCAGCCTCACTCTTGTGCTTTCCAGGCAGGGAGGTCGCCCAACGTTGTCCTCCCGGATGGCGCAATCCGACGGTGCGGCGCGGCGCACCCGGTAACCGGACCCGACGCGGGCTGCGGCGAGTGGATCGGGCAGACTTTACGCCCATGCGCTGGTCTGCTCTCGTCGGTGGTGTCCTGATTCAACTGGTCGTTGGCGGGGTGTATGCGTGGAGCCTGTTCGCCCGCGCGCTGCAGGCGCCCGAGGCGATGGGACTCGGGCACGTCCAGGCTACGGTGCCGTTCGAGCTGGCGATCGGCATGATCTTCGTCGGCACGTCCATCGGGGGCAGGTTGCAGGACCGCAGCAGCCCGCGCACCGTCGCCCTGATCGGCAGCGTGATCTACGCAGGCGGCCTGATGCTGGCCTCGTTCGCCCGCGGAGCAGACGACTTCTGGCTCCTGGTGGTCGGCTACGGGCTCATCGGCGGGTTCGGGCTCGGCATGGCCTACATCGTCCCGATCGCGTTGCTCCAGAAGTGGTTCCCGAAGCAGCGGGCGTTGGTGACCGGGATCGCGGTCGGCGGTTTCGGGTTCGGCGCGACGCTGACGTCCCCCGTGGCGCAGCGGCTGCTGGCCGCGAACCCCGAGGAACCCGCCTCGGCTTTCCTGTGGATCGGGGCTGGGTATCTGGTGCTCGGCGTGATCGGCTCCCTGATGATGTTCACCTCTCCGACGACGGCCTCCGCGGCCAGCGACGCGGCCGGTGACTACACCGTTAAGGAGGCGCTGCGCACCCCGCAGTGGTACCTGTTGACGGGGATCCTGGTTGTCGCCGTTGCCGCCGGGATCTCGCTGATCTCGATGATGGCTACCGCCTCGGTCGAGGTCGCCGGGTTCGACGTGGCCGCTGCTGCGACGGTCGTCGGGGTGCTCGCCCTGTTCAACGGAGCCGGGCGGATCGTGTGGGCGGCGGTGGCGCAGAAGGTCGGTCCGCTGCCGGTGCTGGCGGTGATCCTGGGCCTCGAGGGCCTGGCCCTGATCGCCCTGCCACACACGGCGGGGGCCGCGTTCATCGCGTTGGCCGCGGTCGTCTACCTCTGCTACGGCGGTGCTTTCGGCACGCTGCCGGCGGCTGCGGGGAGTTTCTTCGGCCTCACGCACGCGGGCGCCATCTATGGCTTGATCCTGGTGGGTTGGTCGCTCGCGGGAGTGCTCGGCCCGTTGGCCGCGTCGTCCCTGGTGGGGGAGGCGGGCAACTATCGGCTGGCGTTCAGCGTGATGGGGGCGTTGGCCGTGGCGGGCGTCGCGCTGCCGCTGCTGACCCGTCCTCCGCGGAGGAAGGTCGAGGCGGAGGGGGCGCACGCTGGTTGAGCCGCGAGCAGGTTGAGCCGCTAGTCGCGCTGGTTGAGCCGCCCGTCGCGCTGGTTGAGCCGCCCGTCGCGCTGGTTGAGCCGCGCCGAAGGAGCGCAGCGACGCCTGCGCGTGACGAAACCACCTGGCACCGCGTCGGTTGAGCCGCGCCGAAGGAGCGCAGCGACGCCTGCGCGTGACGAAACCATCTGGCGCACGGTGCAGGATCCTGACCACAGGTTCTTGGGAGAGT
>NZ_FQZG01000104.1 GCF_900141915.1 Tessaracoccus bendigoensis DSM 12906
GTTTCAATTCGCTCATTCGCGAGGGGTGCTCCGGAACCCCGCCCCGTAGAACCAGGCCCTGACAAGCACCAACGGAGCCATCCTACACACCCGACCTCCCAGAGCGCCACAAGTTTGCTCAAATCGCCTCCAAATCAGGTATCACACCTTGTCAGAGCCCATCACACCCGAGGCCATCCCAAGCATTCCGCTGACACCCCCTCCACCTCACTCAGAACACTGCCCAGTATCGCACCGGGGACGGGGTCCTGGCCTGCCCGACGGTCAGCTGCTTGTCCCAGCAGGGGCTGCACTGCCGGTACACCAGAAAGGAGTCCGTCTTCGGATCGATGATCCGGCCGACGTGGCCGCGCAACTCCTCCAGCTCCTCCTCCTCGAGCATCATCACGAACACCGACTTCTGCACCCGGTCTCCATATGCCTGCAGGAGCGCAGCCAACCGGGCGCGTCGGTCGTCCTCCCGAACGTCGTACGCAGCGATCACGGTCAGGGTCGCCACGACAGGCCCGTCCACGCTTCGCCGGGGTTCATGATCGCTGCCCGCAACCGCTGCGCCTGACGATAGATGTGGCGCCGTCTCGACCCGGCGAACCCGGTGAGGGCGCCCCGCACCGTGCCGAGCAGCCGCTCCTCATACGCCCCCACGACGGCGGTCTTCCCCTCCTTCGTGAGCAACACTCCCCTTCCCTCCTCGGGCCTGCCGTGCTCGGGTCGGAGACGGTTCTGTTTCGCGGCTTCGATCACCACTTGATCGACGAGCCATGGCCGGAACTCCTCCATCAGGTCCAGGGCGAGGCTTGCACGGTTGTCCTGGTCGTTGTGGAGGATCCCGAAGGCCGGCTCCAATCCGGCGGCGTGCAGCGCCGTGACGCACTCCCCCAGCAACACTGTGTACAGGTAGGACAGGGCGGCGTTCACCACGTCCTCAGGAGGCTGTCGTGAACGGCCTTCGAAGCGCAGTTCCTCGGGCACCAGCTGGCCGAGGCACCTGAAGTAGGCGGCGGCCGCTGCACCCTCGATGCCCATGAGTGAAGCCGTCGAGTCTGCTTCGGGGAGGAGTCGCAGCACTTCAGCGATCGTGCTCA
This sequence comes from Tessaracoccus bendigoensis DSM 12906, assembly GCF_900141915.1. Taxonomy (GTDB): domain Bacteria; phylum Actinomycetota; class Actinomycetes; order Propionibacteriales; family Propionibacteriaceae; genus Arachnia; species Arachnia bendigoensis. The sequence continues at coordinate 1,086 of NZ_FQZG01000104.1, forward strand.
CGGCCTCGGAGGCGACCTGCGGCACCGGGCGCCTGTTGAACCGCTGAAGCAGCACCTTCTGCTTGACGAGCTTTGCCTCCACGATCGCTCTGGCGATCGTCAGCTGAGAGCTGGCTGGAAGCCCGACCTGGGCCCGCAGCCGCGCCGGACGATACCTCTGCCCGTAGCCCAGCATCGTGCCCAGGTAGTTGCCCTTCCTGGAGGCCAGCACCACCTCGACCTCGTTCGCCAACGCCCAGTTGCGCACCCCTGCACTGACGCCGACCGAGCCGAAGCACACTATCCGACTCACCTGGGTGGACGGTACGTCGAGCACGACGGCGTCGTCCTGTGACACCACCCGCACCCGCCCCGCTCGCATCTTCAGCCCCGCTCCCTGCAACCCGACATACAGGGCCCGCTCGGCGGTGTCCGCCGATGGTGACGCGTCGAGCAGCGGTGGGTACCTGGGGCCGAAGTCCTCACCGAGGAAGGTGAATCCCTCCTCGAACGACGTAACCTTGGTCTTCTCCTCATTGATCTGCATCCCCATCCCCTCCACCCAATTGCGGACGATGTCCGCCGCGACGGCCGCATCCTCGCCCGTTCGAGCCGCGACCAGAAGGTCGTCGGCGTAGCGCACCACTTGAAAGCCCTCGCCCGCCAGCACGTCGTCGAGGTGACGCAGCAGAAGGTTCATGAGCAACGGCGACAGCGGGCACCCTTGCGGCAGCCCAGTCAGGGTCCGCACACCCCCGGTCTCGGCCCTGAACCGGCGGGCTCCGAAGCGGGCGACGACGCGGCTGATCTCGTCGTCCTTGACCACGGCGTCGAACTGCTCCCTCGCGAGCCTGGCAGGGATGGTCGGGAAGCAGTCCAGGATGTCGGTGCGCAGCACGAAGCGGAGCCCTTCTTCACGGAGCGCAACGACGGTTTGGATGGCGTCCATGACGCCCAGGCCCGGCCGGTAGGCGTAGGAACCGTGCCCCAGTTCCGGATCGACGAGCGGTGTCACCGTATCCAGGATGGCGCGAGCGGCCACCCTGTCCCGCACCCGCGGGATGTGCAGCGTGCGGCGCTTCTCGCCGAGCAGCACCTCCACCGGGGCGAGCTCCGACGGCCGGTAGAACCCTCCGGCGAGTTGATCGGCGAGCAGAGCGAGATTGTCGCCAAGATCGTCGGCGAAGCGCGTCACGCCAACGGAAGGGATGCCGTCCCTCAGGTCGTTCTCCTTCACACCCTCCCAGGCCGCGCAGAGCGACTCCAGGGAGAAGGCACGCTGCGCCAGGGCACCCGTCGCCGTCACGGTCTCGGCCATGCGGTTGCCCTCAACTCGGTGGTCGCCGTGATCATCGGGCAGCGGTCTACGCGACATCGAGAACGACAGCAGTGAAATTGTCCTGCGTCGCCCTTTCGGCAAGATCTGACAATCTCTGGACTACGTCCGTGGGGACTCGACCGTTCACGAGCGCGGCCTTCACCTCTACGGGGTCGACGAAACCGTGGATCCCATCGGAGCACAACAGGTAGCGGCAAGCACCGTCGACCGGGTCAACCAGCGCATGCGCGTCGAGGCGGCGGGGTTCGCCGCCAAGGGATTGCGTCAAGACGTTCACCGCTCCGCCTGGAGCGCGATCATCGATGCTCAACTGTCCGAGGTATCCGTCAGCCAACTTGTAGGCCCGGCAGTCCCCCACGTTGACCACAATCACCTGCCTCGACGTCACAGCCAGCAGCGCCATTGCCGCACCCATCCCCGGCGTCTGCAACCCCAAGCCCGCGCGGTGAACCTTGGCTGACACACCCTCCAGGAACGAATCGAAGCTCTCTGGCAGCGCCGCGCCATCGGAGCGGGCAAGTTCCGCGGCCACCAGGACCGCGGCATCCTCGCCGCCCCGATGTCCGCCCATGCCGTCGACGACTGCGAATACGCGGGCCCCCGACGGCGATGCCATGACGTCCCCGTCCAAGCAGGTCAGGTCGCCAACCCCGACCAGCCCACAAACCACGAATGCGTCCTGATTCGCCTCTCGAACACCTCCGCAGGCGGTCAGCGCCGCGTAACTGATGCGGCGAGCTGCAACTGCACCGGAATTACCAACAGGGAACGTCATATGAACCACCCCACAACCATCGACAACATCCGCGTCAAGGGGTTCACCGGGTAGGCGAGGAAGACCACGACGGCCACCAGACAAGAGACGATGAGCGAAGCGACGGAGACGGCCCGCTTCGCTATCCAAAGCGCCTTCGCCACCTCATATGAGCCCCAGGCGAACGCCGTGACCCAGAGGATGCCGCTGCCTACCGCCATGCCCAACGGGTCCATCTGCCACTCGTTGAATGGCCAGGCCCATGCCCACATTCGCGCGGCTCCCGCCGAGCAGCCATCGCCACAACTGGCAAAGAACCCGGATGTGGCCGCACTGAGCGTTGCCAACCACAAGGCCGTCAAGACGATGGCCCGAGACCGCCGCAGTGCCCGCCCGGGATAACTCCCCCACCCTGGTCGGCCATGGGCAACCCGTCCAAGGGCACGCTGCGCACCAGCACCGACCATCCAGCCGACACCGAGCCCCCATGGGAGCAGCACCATGTCCACCGGCGTGAGGACCTCTGCGTTGGTGGCGACCATTGTCTCCACCGTCGTCACCCAAGGGCCCAGCCCCAGCGCTACCCCGAGCGTTGCACCGACCCCTCTGAGCCCGCCACTCGGGTCATCGAGGACCCAGTCGACCACGAGCGACATCGCGATTGGGATCAGGCATATGAGGAGAACTGGCCAGCCGAAGCTGAGCACCAAGCTCCACTCACCCCTGGCAAGCAGAAGCGCACACACGAGCGAGTAGATCACCGCCGGGAGCACCCTCGCGCCGAAGCGTGCAGGCGTTGCCTTGGTGTTCGCCTGCCTCCGCTCACGCCGTTCAGCAGCCTGTTGTGCCGCTTGCTGCTCCAGCCTCTCACGCGCAGCGCGTGCCGCCTCCTCCGTCGCCTGCCGTTCTCGCGCTGCCCGCTCTGCTGCCACTCGTTCCGCTTCCGAACGCGTAGCTGCCACCGCGAATTCGACGACGGCCTCGGCTGCGAGAAGCGTGCCGATGGCGTCATCGGACGTGCCAGATGCCAGCTCTCGCGCCTGCACAGCCCAGGGTTTCAACCCGACGTCACCTACTGAAATGACCTCCCGAGCACGTGCGGCTCTGGCCGAATAGGATGCGGTGCCGAACGCGTAGGCGAACAGATTGGCCCGCAACTGCGCCTCGACCTGATCGAGATCGGCCTGCACCTCCTGCGGAACCGCTTCACGGACACGGCGGAACTGATCAGCCCAGGTGTTGAGCCTGGAATCTGCGGATCCGTAAGCTCTTCCTGCCTCACCTGGAACGACGGCGGCCATTGCCCGGAGGATCTGCTCCTTCTGGAGGGCACCGAGCCAAGTGTGCGAATCTGACGCGGGCCCCGTTGCGCCAGCATGCCAATTGGCCGCCTCCGCGATCGCAGACGACAGCGTCTGCCCGTTGACCTCCCGACGGCGAAACTCCAAAGGGCCACCTGGGTCCAGTGCTGCTTGGAGCCGGATCAACCGCCCGCCGGGCGATCTTTCCATACTGACCGAGTCGAGCACCTGCTGCCCGCCTGAGCGGGCCTTGAGCCATCTCTCCAGCTCTGGGTTGATCCGGCCGGCCATCAGGTCACCGGCCGCGTCCCAACGCTCGCGTACGGCATCAGCCAGCTCCTTCCCGGTGTGGGCAGGGCGCCCTCCGAGGACGAAGGCGAAGTCCGGCTCCGACGGCGTCGCCCCCGCCCCTCGTGGTGTCGTTCGTACAGCCTTCGGATTTCGTCCCGCCAGCCAATCTGCGACCTGTGCATATCTCCACCGGTCGGCGGTCTCGAAGGACAGCAGCCCGTCGATCAGGAGACGCCAACGCTCGTCCTCGACAGCCTCGGTCGTGTATTCGCCACGCACCACCAGCGCACTGTTGACCTTGTCGGGCTGCAGTTCACCGTCGGGGAGGCTGAGCAGCAGCCGGCCGACCAGTGCCCTGTAGACGATTGCTCCGAGCGCCCACCAGTCGCTCGCATTTGTGACCTGCTGCTCCGAGAGCGCCTCGGGGGCCATCCATGAACTCGATCCGGCCCTTGTCTGGAACTGTACGGTCATCATCTGCTCGGCGGCGATTCCGAAGTCGGTCAGTACCAGGTCGAGTGGGTCGCTGGAGCGCACAAGCACGTTCTCCGGCTTCAGGTCGCGGTGGGTGATGCCCAGGTCTTCGTGTACGTGTTGGATGGCCTCCGCCAACTCCTTCACAACGGCAACCAATTCCGGTCCCGAGACGCGACCGCCCCGCTTCGTGAGCAGGTCTGCCAGCGTCCCTTCCGCGCAGTATTCCTGCACCTCCCACAGCTCGCCATCGCTGTCGCCGTGCGCGAGCAGCTCGACGACGTGTTGCCGCTTGGCCTGGTGCAGCTTGTTGAGCACCTCCCGCGACAGCTGTGCAGAGTGCCGGTACAGCTTGACCACGACAGACCGATCGGTGGCCAATTCCCGGCAGAGCACCAGGTCCGCCTGGCCACCGCCAAACCCCAAGTTCGCCAAGGGCTCGAAACGCTCCAGCAGCGCGTCTGGAAGTACCGTACGCAAGCGGGTTGTTGTGGTGCCTCGCTCGTCGATGGTCACTTCGGAATGGCGCTCGTTTGTCGTGCCGCGCACGCTTCGCTCGTCAATGGTTCTTGCGGCACGCCAGCGTTCGTCAATGGTTCGCTCGCTCATGGCTCGTTCCTCCACCGTTCTGGGCTGGGCATCTTCATTCTCCTGTCCACTGTCGGGGGTTTTCGTCTGCGGATACCGATCGGATTTCCATCTCGAGAGACATGCCCAACCGGAGGTGCACCGGCAGCGGCTGGCTTACGGCCTCTGACCCCAGCTCGCAGCCGTCCACACACGTCCCGTTCCTCGATCCCACGTCGCGGAACCGCACCTCGGCTCCGCTCACCAGTACCTCAATGTGTCGCCGTGAGACGCCGTTGCATCCGGCAAACAGCTCACGAACCTGCCGGTAGTCGGATTCACGGCCCAGAACTACCGAAAGGCCTTGTGGCAGCTCGAGCGCGTGGCCGTCCACCACCAGGCAGACCTTCGGGCCAGCGGGCCGATCGCGCTGCTCCTGCCCGCAGAACCCGCACCTCGTTGCACCAGGCAGTATCGGACCACCACATTGTGGACAGCCATCCGCATCTGGTGGCGTAGTCGCAACCACCGAAGACACCTCGACCCCTGGGCTCCTCAGTTCGGGTCGGCGCTCCGCGTCGACCTCGGCAAGACTCGTCCAGAATCTTCCACAACCGCACAGCCCCGGCACCGGGCCCAAGGGCTCCCCGCCGAGGGGGCACATCAGGTTGTCACTCGCCATGAGTTTCCTCTCATGCTCACGCCCCGCTTGCAGAGCAAGGACTCGAATCGATCCAGGTCCCCAGGCCGCGGCAGTCCCACGATCAGCAGCTGCCCGTCCTCGCTGACCACCTGCAGACGAGCGACATCGTCGCTCCTCGAATAGCGTTCTGCCGCCAGCGGGCTGAGCAGAACCAGTTCCTGGTTGGCGCTGGCCAGCAGAGGTTCCTCTCCTGGTTCATCTCTGCGGTAGGGCCCACACACCGCGGCGTCAAGCAGCTTCCACAGCCCGGCGGCCCGTGCGGCCGCTGCACGGGCCGGGCGCCCGGTGAAAAGCAGCACATCGACCGGAGCCTCATAACCAGCAACGGATAGATACTCGCGAACCTTCAAGACGAGGAGTTCCAGTTGGGGGGCCTGATCGGTGGGTTCCCCGCCAGTCAGGGTGACACCAACGAGACGCCTTGAGATGATCTCTCTGACCACCTGGGCGGCCAAACCATCGACGTCCCGGCTCTCCCCGCCGGAAGGTTCCCAGGTATCGACGGAGGCGCATCCTGGGCACGCAATGCCGCAGCCCTGCACCCAGAGCCCGATCCGTTGGCCGTACCCCAGCACTGTGACCGGCGCCAGGATCCTGTTCAGCTGCAGCCTCACAACCGCACCTGTACCGTCGGTGTCCCGTCGGATGCTTTCCCGATGCCCTCGACGGCCACCGAGCCGTGGCTCGGTAGCAGGAAGAGCTCGCGCGCCAAGGGGTTGACGAACACTGACTCCAGCGCGAGTCCGATGCCTCGACCGCCCTTGGAAAGGTCGGCGACGGCGGCACCGATGAGCACGTCACGTGCCTGGGCGGTCAGTTCCACTGTGACCCCGGTCGCTGTTGCCACCCTTGTCAGGATGGTGTCGAGGAACGCGTCCGCCAACTCACGTCCGACCCGCTCGGTGATGGGGCGGAAAGTGACGATGTTGTCACCGATGCGGCCCAACAGCTCTGGACGGTTGAGCTGGTCGGTGAAGAATCGTTCCACCGCCCTGCGCACGGTGTCTTCGTACTCCTGCAGCCCCTCCTCGGTGTCGGTGTCGATGCCGTCGGTGTTCAACAGACCTTGGTTCGACGTGAAGATGATGATGGTGTCGGTGAAGTAGACGGTGTCGCCGCTGCCGTCGGTGAGGCGGCCGTCAGAGAGAATCTGCAGGAACTTGTCCAAGATCCGCCCGTCGGCCTTGTCTATCTCGTCGAACAAGACGACGCTGAAGGGCCGCCTGCGTACGGCGTTGGTGAGTTCACCGCCGGATGAATGGCCGACATAGCCGGGAGGCGAGCCGATCAGTCGCAGGTCGCTTCCCTCGCCCGAGAACTCCGACATGTCGAAGCGGATCAGCGCCTCTTCCTTGCCGAACACCAACTCGGCGATCGCCTTGGCCATCTCGGTCTTGCCGACTCCCGTTGCACCGGAGAAGTACAAGACCCCGCGCACGCCGGTTCCTGGCCTGCGTTGATGAGCCGACGTCAGCCCCATCGCTGATCGGATGAGCAGGTCGAGCACCCGCTGAACAGCCCGGGACTGGCCCTTGACCCGGGCTTCGAGATGTTGATGCCCATCCTGCAACTTCTCGCGGAGCTGCAGGTTGCGCCACGGGTTCTCCGAGACGCCGACGCGGTAGGCACGTACCGCACCGTCGATGTCACCAGCACCCCCGCTGGCGTGCAGGAAGGCCACAGCGTCGATCATCGCGTTGACGCTCAGGCCCTCTGTGGCGTCAGCGAATCGGGCAGCCACGCCGGGCGCCGCGGCCTCGGGTAGCAGGACGGAGGCGACGGCTGCCCGAGTGGGAAGCTCAGGTCGACCGATCGGCACCTGTCTGATCGTGTCCCCGCTCAGCATCCAGGTTGGAAGGTCGTTGGGGTGATCAACGAGCCAGAACACTGGGTGCCGGAGCGCGCGCCGTCGAGCATCATGCTTGAACTGAACGCCTGTGGTCCGGTGTGCGTTGCGCAGAGCCATGAGCATGGCGACGTTCAACTGGGAGGGCCTGTCACCATCAAGCCCGTTGGCCTGTGACACGTACTCGACCAGAAGGGCCGGTTTCGCATCGTGGGTGGTCTGCACGTAGCCGATCGCAGCGTCGAGTCCGTGGAAGTCGATAGGCGGGGCCGGGTCCCGAGCGTCAAGACCGAGGGCGTTGTTCAGCGATTCAGGTGGCCGCCAACCGTCGCGCTGGTGGGCGAGCACCATCCCGTCGAGCGGCGAATAGGTCAAGAGACAGTCGAACCCGCTCGAAGCGAGCACACCCCAGATTGCCTCGACGGTGGTGCGGAAAGTCGGCAACCCGGTTGCCGTCGGAACCACATGTCGGTCTCGGATGGCTCCATGGACGATGAAGTGAGACGTCATGGGGAGCGCCGCGTGGATCGAACGCAACCACAGCGGCATCGCCTGATTCTGCGCCTCGAAACTGTCGGCCGCCGAGCTCTGGACGCTCATCTTCCAATCTCTCGCTCATGTGGCACCAGTCGCTCCCCGCGCCTGGCGGCACGCTTGCGGCCGGATACCGCCCCCGTGAGGTCCCGGCGCACCGGACGCTCACCGGGGTCACGCGCGAAGCTCTTCTCGCTGTGCACTCCTCGGCGCTCCAACGCCACCATCAGCTCCTTGGCGTCAGCACAGGTCGCACGCTCAGCAGCAACGTCCTCGGTCGGCGTAGTGCCCTCTCGGGAAACGACGCTTGTCAGCAGCGTTCCGCTGCCTTCGTTGACCTGTATCCGAAGCTCATGATCAGGCAGATCACGGCGCCTGGCCAGCAACGCCCGCGCATCCATCCCGACAACGTCAAAGGGGATGTCGACCTGATAGCCCAGCTCGATCAGCACCGCGCGTGCCTCGCGGGCGATGAACTCCGCATCGGCCGCGGCCTCGGCCTCCACGACCATGGTTTCCACGTCGCGCGCCAGCTCACTGAGATCACGCGAGGTCCGTGCCCGCCCGGCACGCGCCTCAAGGTCGTCTACCGCTGGCCCCTCCAAGTGCGCAACCCGCGCCACAAGGTCGGCCGCTTCGCTTCGGACCCTTGCCAGTTCCCGGGACTGCTGCACCGCAGTTGCTACGCGGTGGCGCAACCCGAGCCAGTACGCATCCGCCTCGCGACTCGCCAGCGTGGTCAAAGTCACGACACTGTCGGCCACCACCTGATGCAGCGCATCGTCATCGACCTGGCTGGCCAAGCCCATCAGGTCGCCGATGCGTTGCCCCCAGTCGGCACGCTCCGACCCTGTGTCAATCGGTCGCGTGGCACCTGAACAAGAAACGCCTGGGAGTTCGATCCGTATGGGCCCGGCACTCGCCGACGCATCGACCATCTCTTCGATCCGCTGACGCCGGGTCGCGACCAAGCGCGCTGAATAGCGCCCCTCAGCGGAGGCCAGTGCGTCCCGAAGCGCCGCCTCCCATCCACTCAGTGCCTCAAGGCCACGTCCCGATGGCTGAGGCACGGCCGCTTCCACCCCGGCACCTCGCAAACCGTCGAGTTTGATGAGCATCTGATCACAGCGGGCCTGCACCTCCGACGTCTCACGGCGCCGACGTTCCTCGGCCGACTCCACCCGAACCTGGTAGCCCTTCGGTCCACTCATTGTCTTCCTCCTCCGCCCAGTGGTTACTGACGGACAGAGTGGGGGCCGTGCCTGTCACGCGACAGGATCTGCGGCACGCCGCAGATGGTTTCGCAGCAGTGAGCCGGAGTCAGACTGGACTAGTGGTCTGTCGCACCTAAACCTGAATCCGTGGACCGGTGGGTGGTGGTGCGGCGGGTCGGAG
>NZ_FQZG01000102.1 GCF_900141915.1 Tessaracoccus bendigoensis DSM 12906
GTTCATCGACACGAGTGTGCTCCTCGAGTTCCTTGATGTGCCGGGGCACAACGGCCAGCACGCGGAGATCACGGCCGAGATGGAGCGCAGGATCGCGCACAACGTGACGTTCGTTCTCCCTGTGACAACGATCATCGAAACCGGCAACCACATAGCCCAATGCAGCGGTGATCGACGGGGTGCGGCAAAGAGGTTCGTCCGTGCACTTGAACTCGCTCGAACCGCCGAGCCTCCCTGGATCGTGCGGGATGTCGCCTGGAACGGAGAGTTCTTGGAGCGATTCGTGGAGGGTGCCTCCACGGGGAGCGATCTGCTGACCCATCTCTCGAACAAGACTCTCGGATCCGGGGATGTGGCGATCCTCGTGGAACGTGAACAGTTCAAGAAGGGCATCGCCGCCACAGTGGAGATCTGGACCCTTGACCAAAAGCTCAGGTCGTTCTCCTGACCTGGCACTGCGGTGACCGCGGACCCTAACCGCAAAGACACACGTCCAGCATGGTTCCCGACGCAGGCATCGGCCTGATCCGTGAGACTGCTGATCTCGATGCCCCACTGCCCGCCGCGTCGTGTCGTCGGGGAGATCGTGTAGGGCTTCGTTGTGCTCCCCGAACGAGGCGCGTTTCCGAGCATCGTGCGCGCGAACGGCCAGGGATGTATGCAGCAGCTCGCAAATCGCAAGCACTGTGCCCGCCCGACACTCGCACACCCGCCAATGGGCGAAGAGTGGCTATCCGTGCAACGCGGCCTCAGCCAGCTCCCACGAACGTGACGGGCATCCCGTCGAGCACCTCTATCATCACCATCTTCGAAGGGATGGACGTACCGTTGGCCAGGCGGGGTCGGATGCGATCGTAGGCTGGATCCCAGGTCACCATGTCCCTCGATACGCAGGGCACGGCACACCCGCCTTCTCTATAGTCACGATGCAACCATCCGACGGTGACGTCAGACCCATTGACGCGGCCGCGCATCAGCGTTCCCCCATCCTTGGACCACCCCCAGACGTGTCCATACGGGGGCGCGCTGGAGGGGCATGGGCCGATGCGGAAACCGTCGTAGTCGGCCCAGGCGCAGATGAGGTCCTGCTCCCAGGCTGCCGCGATCAGCTTCGCCCAGGCAACCTCTCCCCAGCCGACCAGATGTCGGTACTCTGTCGTCGGGATCGCATCCAGAGTCACTGCTCCTCCTTCGGTTGCAGGGCCGCATCCAAGTCCTGTTGGGTTATCCGGGGCACCGAACTCAGCCCGGTCTCTGGCTCGAGCTCCGTATCTGCCAGGTCCGAGCCGAGCGTCAGGTTGTCGAAGGTCACGGTTCCGAGCCCGGTTGCGGTGCGGCCCCCGATGCCAATGAAACCCTCATCGAGATCGCGGAGCGCCAGTAGCAGCGCCTTGCGAACCCAGAAGTGCCTCGGATCCAACTCCTCTTCGACCAGGAGGCCGACGGTGAGCCTGGCGTTCTCGTCACTCAGGGTGCGCTCGGGGAACAGCCTTCCACTCCTGGTGCCACCGCCGTCGCCCTTCGAGATTTCCGCGGCACCACCAGTAAACCGGTCGATCGCACCGCGGGTGCGGTCTGTCCGGGCGGCATCCTCCGCGAGCTTCGTGAACGAGAAGCTCCATCGGCCTACGCCGGTGGCCGACGACCCGAAGGCCTCACAGACGCCGCACCGTCCGCATCCGTCCCAGGTGCCCCCGTCGGTGCCGCACACATCAAGGCCGAGGCTCCTGCCGATGTACTCCACCCGGCTTCGCAGCACCCCCTTCCAGCTCGTGCCTCGGAACCAGAAGTGGTCAGATCTGGGTTCGTCGGTAAGGGCATCGACGGGAACATTGAGACCTTGAATACGGCAGGAGGCGCTGAAGACCACCGGCATGCCCTTAGCCGGGGCGGGTGCCCCGTCCTCAGCCAGGTAGTCGGGCGCATCGGCGAGCAGCGTGTCAAGGGCTTCGGCCCCTGGCGCGCTGAGGCTGGCCCGCGCGAGCACGTCTTCGGCCTTGGACATGTCGAGTGTCCGGTATCTGATTCCTGTGATGCGCGCCTGCCCAAGGCCGCTGCTGACCCCGCCCCCGATCAGCACGGGCCAGGTGGCCAGGAGGTCGAGGATGTCCTCAGCCGGGCTCTCATAGCGTAGGTAGAGCTTGATGAGGGTAGCGTCATAGACCTCCTCGACGGTGTGGGAGCTGTCATTGCGAGCGGCCCGGCGCCTTCGATCGATCGCGGTGGCCGTGCGTGGGCGCTTCTCAGCCGTCTCGTCCAGCGTTGTGCCAAGAAACCAGAGTTCTGAGGCGACGAACAGGCTCCCGCCTTTTGTGCTCTCGCCTCTTCCCATGTGTCTGTTCGCCTCGGCCTCACCGATGTGCACGCGGAAGTTCCCGGCCAGGCCGGACGCGGGTACGACGGGAACACCATTTGAGTCAGTCTCGACAGCAAGCGCGTTACGTACGCCTCCCAGCGATCCCACCCGGAACGGAGATGTGGGCTCAATATCGACCCTCAGATACGTGATCTTCATTTCAGCTCCGCTCCAACTCGCTGGCAAGTGCCGTCCGGGTCCCCGGAGCGGTAGTCTCAAGCGTGCTCCGCACGATGGTTCTCTTGTGATGGTTCAGGTTCTTGCCGACGGTGGTGTCCCAAAGCGCCGGGTAGTGCGATGCGTTCCATTCCCGCGAGTCGCGCAACCAGCCCGCCAGCCACTTGAGTTCACGTGGTGTGAAGGACTCGAGATCTGGCCGGTTCGTGTCTGGGAGCCGAGGATCCGTCACACCTTGCTCTGCGCGCTGGGGCGGTCGCCAAGGGGCTTCCACGACCTCAAGCCAGCCGAAGCCCTCTGGCCGACGAACACCGATGCCCTCATCGAGGATCCCTCTGAGATGGTCTGGCCCCAGCCCGGACAGCGCGACGACGATCCCCGGAGCCAGTGCCAGGTCTCCCGGTTTCGGAAGCCCGGACGCAGCGTGCCAGCCGCTCGTCCCGTCGATGGTCAGCCGGCCACCCCAGATCCGTTCCACCTTCCCTGCGGGGAACGCAGAAGCAACATCGGTGGTCGGCGCCCCGGTGTCGTCGACCAGGATGGTGGGCGAGATGGTGCGCAGAATCACCGTGCCGCGCGTCTGAATCGGTTCTGGGGCCTGCGTGGGGTCCAGGCTGAGTTCTACCGATCCGAGCACCGACCGACGCCCTCCGAGCGTCACGTGCGGGAACTCCCGTAGCTTCTGGTTGAGTTCCGTGTCGCCCACGATGTACCCCGAAAACACGGTTCCCTTGGGGAACACTTCCCGAGCGAACAGGCTCGATTCCAGGGCCGTCATCCGGTCGGGGTGAATAGCCGTCGAGGCAACCACCTTCTTGACCTGCGTCCCGAATGCCACCGCTCCCTTCAGCGGTTCCCCTGGGCGGCTGCACATGGAAGGTGCTTTGGCCTGGGGCACGCCGCAGGCCGGGCAGGGGTCCGTGATCCCCTGCCGGCCGCAGTGCGGGCAGGCGAATGCGCCGTCGACGTGCTCGGGCTCGGAGTGATTCCGGTGATACTTGCAGCGCCACACCGATTGGCTGCCGACGTCGCTTCCCTGAGCGAGCAGTGGCCCGAATCGGACGGCCCCATCGAACGTCGGCCTGAAGAGGGGTTGGCGATCTCCATACGCCAAGCGCCAGACCTTCGCGAGCGCTCCACGCACCACGCTGCCGGGGATGAAGTCGTTGGTGGGTGTCATGAAGGCCCGGGTCGCACCGGTACCGATGGTGATCTCCTGCTGGCAGGTTGCGGTCACCTTGAGCCATTCGACGGCCATGTCAGGACTCCCTCCGGCTTGCCACATACCGCATGACCAGGTTCACGTCATCCTCGATTCGTTCGGAGTCCGTCGTGACCGAGACCCATCCCATGCCGCGGCGCCGACCGTGGCCGACTCCGTCGATCAGGGTGGCGCTCACGCGAAGGAGTGCGCCGTGCAGCCGCCGCTGTTCTTCGGTGAGGGTGCCGGTCTGGCTGATCGTCTGGGTCGCGACGGTGGTGCGCGCCTCCTCGCCGATGAGCATGGCTCCGGGGCGGACGCGCCTTCGGGGGTCGAGGGCGATCCTCGCCCGCGTTCGGTAGCTCACATCGTTTAGGACACCGTCGCCGAAATGCCAGGGACATCCGTCTCCGCCGGGGGCTCCGAATACCTCCTCCACCAGCGGGTCGTCACGCCAGGTGTCGTCGCCGCTCTGTGTCGCGGGGAGCAGTTGGCGGGCTGCTGCCCGGAGATCGCCCTTGAGCGACCGCCCTGGGAGCGGGTTGCCGTGATCGAGCACCTGGTCCGCCTTGTCGTCGGCCTGGCCGGTCGCGATGCGGAACGCGGAGTTGAACTTGATGGTGACGGTGATGGTGTTCATGCCAGCCACCGCATGATGCTGAGCGCTGCGAGGAGGTCGCTCGTGTGGGCGTCGGTCACGTTTCCTTCTCTCCACGAGTTGCCGAATGCGAGGTCGAACAGGTCCTTGGCACCGCCGAGTCGGTCCGCTAGGTGGCGCAGACGCAATGATCGCGTTTCGATGTCGGGGATTCGCAGTTCGGACCGGACGGTCGCCCGAGCGGTGTTGCCCTTGCGTTCCTCACCCAGGTTCTTTGCGGTGTGGATCAGTTCATCCAGCCGCGGCCAGTCTTCCATCGCCAGCACGCGGTCGCCGGGGCTGGTTCCCTCGTTGGTGACGTCCTGCCAGGCGAACGTCCAACCATCGCCGTAGACTTGCTTTTTGGCCCTGCGGAGCAGGTTCTCGGCGAGTTCAACCTGGTCGCCGATGGGGAATGCCTGATGGCAGATCACGACGCCGGCCGAGAAGCTGATCGACCCCGCACCCTCGAAGGCCTCATCGCTGAGTTTGTCTTTCATCGTCGTCATGAACGCCCGGAGGAACGGCCATACCCTCGTGGCCGGGACGCTCACCAGCACGTCGTCGCCACCGAGAATGTGAGGGATGGCCGCCATGATGGCGCCATCCCGTTCAGGAGAGAGTGTGCTCCTGATGGCGGCCTTCAAGCCGTCCTCGGTCGCGTTCTTGATGCGTTTGGACACGTCGAGAAGGTGACCGGTGTTCCCCTTCTCGATCGCGTCCTCTCGGAGGTGGTCGAAGAGCGCTCCGAGCCCGTTGCCGTCCGCGAAGATCGTCGCGATGTGATTGTCGGTGGATGTACGGGGCGCGTGGCCCTCTGGCAAGCGGCCGAGTTTCGCCAGTTGCTTGAAATCCTCCACCTGGTTGAGCTTCAGATCACGCAGCATGCGCTGCTCGACCATGAAGCCAGACACCGGCGTCTCGCGCGCTCGCTGCAACGTGACGTTCCGGGGCCCGGGCGCACGTGACGCGCAGTCCCTACACAACCTCAGTTGCTGCTCCCTGACGGTGATCCTTCCGGATGCCATCGCGGACGAGCACTCGTCGCAGTGATGTGCCAGAGGGAACTCAATGACCGATGACGGGTAGGCGCGATTGTCTGCTGGCTGGGCGTCGCGCTCGGCCCGGAGGGTGTCGACGAAGGTGGCTGCTTCACGGATGCTGGTCTCGACGGTGGCAGCGGGAAGATGGAGCTTCACGTTGATCGCGATCTCCCGTGCGGCGGCTTCCACCTTCGCCCGGTCCGCGCTCATCAGCTGTACGACGCCGTCGGTATCGGCAGCGTCAGGATTGAGAGCAACTCCGGGATGGGTGGAGAGGATCTCCGTGACGGTCCACAGGTTGCGGTCGCTCCTCTGAATGCCATCTGCCACGCCTGACACATCTGTGAGGTAGAACAGCATGTCGGAGGCGCCGCGGCGCCCCCAGAGATGGCGGGAACGGGCGAGGTGGGCCTGGATCTGCTTGATGCCGACGGCCGCGTAGAACATCAATTCTCCTGCGGGTACTCGTTGGTCATGAATTGGCTTGGCGCGTCGATCCTCGGCAGTGTCCGCATCCGGCTGACGGGCCTGGGGGCGCTCCTGTTGGCGCCGCTGGCTCCCTTCCGCTTATTCGCCCCGGAGAAGGCGGCGTAGAACGCGTAGCTCTCGTCGAACGCCTCCTGCTGATCCTCGCTCCGGGAGTTGAAATTGCCCATAGTGGGGTACCAGATCCGATTGGCCGGGACGGCCTCGCTCGTGAGAGCCTTCACCAGGCCCGGCAGCCAAGGCGCATCTGGTGGCACCGGGGCCTTGAGTTCCATGAGTTCTTCTGAATCGACGGCGTCGGCGGTTTCGCGGTAGCGGCCCGCGGCATCCTCTACGGCGACATGCATCAGGGTCACGGTGGCGCTGCCGAACCCGAGGGGTTTGCCGCCTCCCAGGTGCGTCTGAAGCTCTTCGGTTGCCGTGTCGTTCGTATCGAGATCCCGGAGGCGCCGGGGATCGAGCGCCATCAGAAGGAATGCAAACTGGTCCCGGGTGATGTTCTCGAAGTGGATCCGGCCCGTCAGGGTGTTGCCTGCATCCATCAGCCAGCGTTTGGCGTCCTTGTTCTTCGGATCCCCGGGCGCCGGGTAGTGGTCCCGTCGACGCTGCCGCGGGGTGGGGTCGCTGTCCCAGGGTTCCTGACCGTGCCAGTAGAACTTCCGCCCCGCGATCTTGCGCACCGGCGTGTCGTCGGCTCCCCAGTGGCTTGTGGGCTGACCCAACCGCGCTTTCCCGCTCTCCCAGAGCGGGGGCTGCGCTTGCGGATGCGCCAGATAGAAGCTGCCAGCGCTCGGTCGGGGTGAACGCAAGGGCGGCGGATGGATCTCTCGGATCCCCACCGGGCCGTCAGTCTCGAAGAAGGCAGGGAACCGAACGTGTGAGGCGTAGGCGTTCTGTTCTGTCTTCCCAGGACGTTGCCGGGTGACGCGGCGTTGCTCGATGAACCCGAAGAGCGCACAGGCTGGGCACAGAGCATCGGGGTTGGTGCAGGGGAGCAGCGACTTGTCGGGCAGCCGATCGTGGACCGGCATCTTCCCCCAGACACGCCAGGAGGCCGACACCTTGAGCCCGGTGGCGCCGTCGGCGGCGGGAGTCACCCAGACCGAATCACCTTCCCCCAATGCCCCGTCGCTCTTGCGACGTGTTCCGATGATGTTTCGCTGCTTCCGGCCACCTTTTGGCGTGTGAACGTGCTCAACGGGCACCCCGGACCATGCAGAATCGCTCCACGCAGGTGCACCGCTGGCCAGCTGGCCCTGCTGGACATCCTGTGACCCGCGGCATCGCTCGCGGTAGTCATCCCAGGCCCCGACGGCCAGCGGAATGTCTGTGGCATCGAGCTTTCCGGCGGCCACGAAGATCCGCCCTACCGGATGCAGGCCCTTCGTGCCGGCATCCGCAACGTGCACGACCCAATCTCCGCTGGCCAATTCTCCGTCCGCCAGCGTTATGGAATCTGCGCCAGCCTCTTCCAGCTCGTTCCGCGTCACATCTCTGCCAGCCACCTTGCCGAATGGGCGCACAGAGGCCTTGGTCTCATCAAACCGGATGCGCTGGCCCGAGCGAAGTCCTGCCGGGCTGGCGAAGTGGCTGTGCAGCAACTTCGCGGGGATCCAGATCACCTCCGAGGTGGTTCTCACGTGGGTGGGTGAGCCGTCGGGCGCCATCCGCGTGACGACGGCTAGGCACGCCTCAGGATCCACCTGGATGGTGGCCCTGTGCACGGGCCGATAGTCCGGGTCGATTACGGACAGGCAACTCTCGGTCATCACCTCATACAGGGAACGCACGGCCCCGCGAACGGCCGAGCCCGGCACCCTGACCGCCTGCTGACGCTCGGAACCGCCGTCGGCCTCGGGCTGGAAGTCATTGGCCAGCATCATGGGGGTCTGGAGGTGGAAGGCCGCATCGATGTACCCGGTCAGCCCACCTGCAATGGCCTGAGCGTGCCCGTTTGGAGCCGTCTTGTACACGCTGGCAGGGAGCGGAACAAACGTGTATGGGTTGACGAAGTTCGTGCCCGCTGTGATGAGCTGGTCCTGCTCCAGCCTCGCCGCCCGTGCTTTGCCCTCCTTGATTTCCTCGCTTCGCTGGGCATCGCGTCGTCTGCATCCGTCGTACCACTGCTCATAGGAAGTTGGCCCGATCCAGATCAGAAGACGCCGATGCCCGGACGCTTCTACCGCGGCCAACTCTGGCTTGCGCTGGAGGAGTCGGTCCCGCCAGCTCTCGGGGAGCGGGAAGCCGGGGCTCCTGGTGTCCATAGACGTGACCTCGACCCCGGGATCCCCGACAAGGAGCGCGTTTGCCCCCTTTCCGCGAAGAAGCGACGTTGGAGTCAGCTCCAACCTCGTGAGGACCCCCACCATGTCGTCCTCAAGGTCCAGCTCGAAGTACCCTGGTAACTCGTTGCCTTCGAGCCACTCAGCCGATACGGCCACGACCTCACGCCCTTGCGAAAGGACCTGGGTGAACCCGTCGACCTGCACTGGAAGAGGCGTCAGCGGCGTGACCTCGACGATCTCCTTGTCCTCGCTGGGACCGCCGGCCGTGACGTAGGCGATGCATCTCATGAACCATTACTCCTGTTCCCTGTAGGTGTCGAGCCGGCGACAGCCGACGATCGCGCCGGTGGCGTCTCGGACCTCTCCCCCGGGAAAGAGCATGTCGGGGCGGCGCACCCTCTCGGCAAGGACCCGGGGGACGATCAGGCCGACCCCGTCGCGCATTTCAGGCAGATCAACCGGTTGCGCGTAGGCAATCTGCGCGGAGGCGATGGACGTGCCCCCGACCTCCACTGCCTGCTCGTCGGCGTTCTCGGACAGGCGGGCCCAGTGATCGGCAGCGGGCCACGAGTGGATCGGGCTGCCATCGTCGGACGACCGTCACCGTGTGCGGGGTGAGGTTGCGGAGTTCGTCGAAGCGCCTCTGCTCGTGGCCAAGTGACGTGATGGGTCGTGCCGTGCTGGGGCGGAGCCGGAACAGCGGTAGGTAGTTGCGGGTTCCATCCACGTACTCATAGACGGTGGTGTCAAACCGATTGAGTTGGCGCCCGATCAGCACCGCCATCTGAAACGGGCCGATGAGGCAGAGGTGTACGCGCGAAACATCCGCTTCATCGGCGAGCTTCCCAATGATGCCGCCGATCTGAGAGGCCAGCCGGGCACCCTCCCCGGGCTCGATGAAACCGTCGCCGGTCAGGTCGATCCTGACTGCGTGCCGCGGGTGCTCCTTCTCGAGGAGCCGGGTGAAGGCATGATCGTTTCCCGTGGGCACCGACCCGTCCTTCGTGAGCTTGATGTAGACGGCGACGCTGTCACCGTCGCCCTCGGCAAGGGTGGTCGACTCAACGCCGTGTGTCGCGGAATCGTCCTCCAAACCACCCCAGCCGCCCTTCAAGGACAAACGCTCGATTCCGGCCTGACGCGAGAACATGGCACCGAGCGTGATGGCCACGGAGAGCCGGGCGCGCCCACTGATTTCGAGGGATGCGATGTCGGCCCGCTTGCAGGTTCTGGACAAGGCAGGAAGGCCGATCGCGATGGCCCGGCGATACTCGTCGTTTGGGAGTCCCGCATCGGACTCCTCGAAGGAGAGCTCGAGATCGGTCGTGGCGACAGCATCGCCGGGGTCCGTCTGGATGAAAAGAGTGAGGTGGGTCGTGTGGCTCTTGACCCAGCGCTCACCGCGACGACGCAGGAGCCCGTAGACGAACTCCTCCTGCCCCTGCCCGGATTGGACATCGGCCTGGGTGATGTCTATCAGAGGGATGCTCGTGACGCTGTCGATGATCTCATCGGGCTTGCGGATGTCCACCCGGCCCGTCTCAGGGTCCCGGTAGGTGTTGACCACCATCATCGGCAGCCGCTTCTTCGCCACCTGACGGATCATGTGGGGAAGCTCCTTTAGCTTCACGTAGTCGCTGTTGACGAGGTCGTCCGTCACGACGAGCACCCCGGCCTCGCAGTTGTCGAGCGCCTCCGTGATGCGTTGTTCGATGTACCCGGCCCCCACGTCTCGGTTATCGATCCAGGGCCGGAACCCACTGCAGCGCAACAGGGCGGCGACGCGCGAGACGAGACGGTCACCCTCCATCCCATGGCGGTACGACACGAAGACCGCTGACGAGTCCATCCTGATTCCCCTCCGACGCCGGGCGCCTGCTCCGCTTGAACCTGCATCGGTATATGACGGACAGGCCGCAAAGTGCGGAAGGCTGAGCCCAGCGGACTGAGGATGCTTCCGCAGCAGATCCCACGACCCCACGGCGCCCGCGCAACCGTTGCAGCGTCGGCAGGCGTGACAGTCACTTCGCACACAACCCGCCGCGTTGGGGGTTTGGACAAGGATCGACGCGGTTCGGTTGCACGTTGAGTGCCGGTTATCGTTCGAGGCTGACGAAGGTGGTGTCGTCTGGGAAGCATCCTGCCCGCATGATCACACGGGCGAGGATGCTCCAGAAAGGATTCGCTGGGCGCGAGCGCGACCCACGACAGGCTACGGCCCGGCTCTGTGGAT
>NZ_FQZG01000100.1 GCF_900141915.1 Tessaracoccus bendigoensis DSM 12906
TCTTTGGGAGGGTCCCTGCGCACGTCACGAGTGGTTTCGTCACGGGCCGCTCGTTCCTCACGGCCCGGCTCAACCGACGCGCGGCCCGGCTCAACCGTCGCGCGGCCCTACTCAGACCCTCGGCTGGCGTCCGATCCACTCGCCCAACTCGACCCGAGGACCCGTGAAGAACGGCGTCTCCTCCCGCACGTGCAACCGCGCCTCGACCCCGCGCTGGTGACGCATCGCGTCGGTCAGACTGTGCAGCTCATCGGCCTCGAACGCCAAGATCCACTCGTAGTCGCCTAGCGCGAACGCCGACAGCGTCGACGCGACGACCTCCGGAAACTCGCGACCCGCAATGCCGTGCTCGTAGAGCATCTTCGAGCGGTGCTCTGCGTCCAGGTAATACCAGTCGTAGCTGCGCACGAACGGGTAGACGGTGAGCCACGGCCGCGGCGCGAACCCCGCGAAGCAGCTTGGCACGTGGCTGCGGTTGAACTCGGAGGGGCGGTGCATGGCCATCACGGACCACACCGGTTCGAGGTAGTCGCCCAAGGCGCTCCGGCGCAGCGCGTGGTACCCGGCCTGCAGCGTCTCCGGATCGTTCGCGAGCATCCACACCATCAGGTCCGCATCGGCCCGGAAGCCGCCGACATCGTAGAACCCTCGGACCTTCACCCCGGTCGCCTCGACCTCGGTCTCGGCCGCCACAAGGGTGTCATCGTCTGAAGGCAGGGGAGAGGCCGTCGCGAAGACCGAGTACATGGCGTAAAGCGGCGTCGCGTTGATCGCCTCTAGGTCCACGTCGGTCTCATCACGCTCATCGCGGCCGGGGTGCTTCGTCATCTTGTCGCTCCTCGCAGTTCGGGTCGGGACAAACAGCAGGTTCCGGTTGAATACCTGCACACTTCGACGGCTTCACGCCCCTCGCGGACGGCGGCCGCATGCCCCAGCAGCCTGTCGACCAGCATCTCCACGAAACCCCGATCGGTTCCCACGGTGGCGGCTCGGACGTAGGGGAAGCCCAGATCGGCGGCGGTCTTCTTCGCCTCGGTGTCGAGGTCGTAGGCGACCTCCATGTGGTCGGAGATGAACCCGATCGGTGCCGCCACGACGCCGACGACACCCTCGGCCTGCACCTCGGGCAACCGGTCGTTGATGTCGGGTTCGAGCCATGGGATGTGGGGCGCGCCCGAGCGGGAGCAGAACGTCAACTCCCAAGCCAATTCCTCACCGAGGGACTCCCCGGCCAGCGTGGCCGTCTGCGCCGCAACCCGCAGGTGCTGCGCCTCGTAGCGGGCCTCCGGCGCACCGGTCGATGACGCCTCGTCCATGGCGAGGGGGATCGAATGCGTGACAAAAAGGATGCGGATCTGCCCCGACCCGACCTTGCCTCGCAGCGCCCGCACGGCGGCCACGAGCGAGCGGGCGTTCGCTTCGGCGAAGCGGCGGTCGGCCCAGAACGGGTCGAGCTTGTCGATCCTCAGCGCGTGCCCATCCACCGCGCGTTCCAGGTCTTCGCAGTATTGACGGCAGCTCGAGTATGACTGGTAGGCCGACGTGGCGACCGCCAACACCCGCTCATGGCCAGCATCGACGAGCGCGCCGATAGTCTCGGCGAACATCGGATGCCAGTTGCGGTTGCCGATCACCACCGGCACTTCGACGCCCCGGCGTAGCAACTCGGCGCGGACATCGTCCATCAGCTGCGCGTTCAGCTCGTTGATGGGCGACTTCCCGCCGAAAAGCTCATAGTGAGCCGAGACCTGCAGTAGCCGTGCGTCCGGGATACCCCGGCCCGCGGTCGCATTGCGCATGAACGGCAGCACGTCCTCCGAGCGGTCAGGGCCGCCGTAGGACGCGAACAGCACCGCCGAGAACGGCGCCAGGCTCACATCGCCTGCCGCGACGACGGCATCTCCTCGAGATCGCAGACCTTCAAGTGGGTCACTGGGCACGTCTGCTCCTCCAGGTCGTTCGGGTCGATGTCGGGCTCGTCACCGATCCCGTACAGCTCCGCCATCGCATGCAGATACTCATCGGTGCGACCCCGCTCGGCCGCCAGCTTCGCCCGCGTTGACGGGATGTGGAGCAACCTGGTGGCGAGCCGCCGCAGCGCCAGTGCAGCGTCGTCATGGGTGAGCGCCCGGTTCGGCAGCCGCGACACCTCGTCCTCCACGAGCGCCATCATGGCCTCACGCAGCCCGACGACAGCCGGGTCGACGATCCGGGCGCGCAGCCGGGTCAAGGCGTCAGCGATGCCTTCGTTGACGATGGCCTGCGCCTTCCGCGTGTCCTCCGCGATGCCTGTCCCCAACTCGGCCTGGATTGTCGCCAGGTCCACGAGCGTGACACCAGGTACCTTTGAGACGAGCGGGTCGACGTCGCGTTTCAGCGACAGGTCGAGGAGGCGGATCGGCCGGGTGATGTCCCGGTGGCCGATGACGTGGCAGCCCAACCCCCGGCAGGTGACGACCAGATCGGCATACTCAAGGCCATCAGCCAGCGAATCGACGCTGCGGGTCCGGTGGCTCCTGGCGAAATCGGAGCCACGTCCGCTGGAGGAGTGCACCCCGATGTCGTTGACCCCACGGGAGCGCAGGGCAGCGACGACGGCGCCTGCATACGAACCGGTGCCGACGATCAGCACGCGCGACCGCGACCAGTCGGGAAGGGAGATCAGATCCAGCCCGGTGCCGACCAACGAGCGGCCGGCGCCCTCAAGCTTGGTCTCGTTGGCCACACGCCGCGACGTCTTGAGCGCCTCCTCGACGGCGATCATCAGCGGCAGCGAAGCGTGGCCGTCGTGCTGGGCATCGGCGAGGGCGCGGCGAAGCTGCCCCGCGATCTCGCGTTCGCCTATCACCATCGAGTCGAGGCCGGCTGCGACACGGAACACATGCCCCAAGGCGGCTTCGCCCAGGAACAGGTCCCACGCCGGGGCGGTGGCGAAACTCTCGTTGATGCAGCCCCGCAGGTATGTGTTGGGGATGTCGCCTTCGGTGTCGAGCAACAGCTCGACGCGGTTGCAGGTGCCGAGCAGCACCACGCCGTTGACGCCGTCGTGCGCGCGTAACCGGGCCGCGAGCCCGTCGAGGCCCGCGCTGATCCGTTCGACCTCGGACAAGCCCTGCCGGTCGTGCTGAATTGAGAAGATCCGCAATGTCACAGTGGGTCCTATTCAACCATCACCCTCGGGTACGGCAGAATCAACCCCATCATGAGTTCACTCCTGACCGCGCTGAGCGGTACCCGTCCCGACCATCTACCAGTGTGGTTCATGCGGCAGGCCGGCAGGTCATTGCCCGAATACCGAGCGTCCCGGCACGACACGAGCATCCTCGAAGCCTGCCTGGAACCCGAATTGGCGGCCGAGATCACCCTCCAGCCGGTCCGGCGCCACCGGGTCGATGCCGCGATCTTCTTCTCAGACATCATGACGCCCCTGGTGCTGGCGGGGGTCGACGTCGACATCGAAGCGGGCATCGGCCCCGTCATCGCGCACCCGATCCGCACCGCGGCCGACGTCGACGCCCTCGTCGCGCACGAACTGGAGGATGTGTCCGCGATCGAGGCGGCGGTTCGGCTCGTCGTCGCCGAACTGGGCGATGACACCCCGCTGATCGGCTTCGCTGGAGCGCCGTTCACCCTGGCCGCCTACCTGGTGGAGGGTCGGGGTTCGCGCGACCATCTCGCGGCTCGTTCGATGCTGCACGCCGACCCGACGTCCTGGCATCGATTGCTCGACTGGTGCGCGGGCATCTCCGGGCAGTTCCTCACCGTCCAGGTCGACGCGGGGGCCAGAGCCGTCCAACTGTTCGACTCCTGGGCTGGGTCCCTGACCCGCGCCGACTACGTCTCATCGGTGGCTCCCCATTCGGCCAAGGCTCTCGGATCGGTGGAGGGACGGGTGCCTCGGATCCATTTCGGCACCGGCACCCGGCACATCCTGGCAGACATGGCCGGGCTCGGTGTCGAGGCCATGGGGATCGACTACCGGACGCCGCTCGACGAGGCCGCCGCGCTCCTGCCCGGCGTCCCTCTGCAGGGAAACATCGACCCTGCGCTGCTCGCCGCTGGCTGGGAGCCACTCGAGGCGCATGCCGTGGACGTGGTCGAGCGCGGTAGGGCCGCGCCCGCGCACATCGTCAATCTTGGTCATGGCGTTCCGCCGACCACCGACCCGGGAGTGCTGACCGAACTGGTCGCGTTCCTCCACCAGCTGTGAACGCCGTAGTCGTCGGGGGTGGGCTCGCCGGCCTGCTCACCGCATACCGACTGATGCAGGCCGGTCACAGCGTAAAGATCCGTGAAGCGGCCCCGCACTGGGGAGGCATGATCGCCCCCGTCCAGGTCGCCGGCATCCAGGTCGACTCGGGCGCCGAGGCATACTCCACCCGCGGTGGCCTCGGCAGAGCACTGTGCCGGGAGCTGGGGCTGGAAGTGGCGGCCCCCGAGAGCCATCCCCACGTGTGGTGGGCCGACGGCAGTTGGCCGATGGCCGAGGGGCTCCTCGGCATCCCGGGCTCCCTCGACGACCCCTCACTCGGCGTGCTGAGCGATGAGGAGAAGGCACGCTTCGCGAAGGACCTGGAGCTCGGCCCGGAAGTGGGCCAGGACGCCCACACGATCGGCGACCTGGCCAGGGTCCGGCTCGGCGCAGGGGCCGTCGCGAAACTGGTCGCGCCGGTGGCCACCAGCATCTACGCGACCACCCCCGAACACCTGTCCTTGGCCGCCGTCGCCCCCGGCATCCTCGAATCCATCCGCACCGAAGGCTCTCTCATCGGCGCCGTCGCGGCGCTCAGCGCCAGCAGGGGATCGGCGGTGGAACAGCCCCACGGGGGCATGTTCAGGCTGATCGACGCCCTTGCGGCCCGGCTGGAGGAAGCTGGTGTCGACGTGCGGCTCGCTGCCCCCGTCGCCAGCCTCCGACGAAGCAGGCAGGGGTTGCACGTCCATGTGCGTGACGGCGAGGACCTCCTGACCGAACGGGTCGTTCTGGCAACCCCGGCGGCGGTGACCGTCAGGCTGATGGGCGGGCTCGGTGTGGAGTTCCCCGCGCCCCCGGTGCACAAGGCCCGGCAGGTGCTGCTGGCCGCCTCCAGCGCAGGGCTGAAAGACCATCCGGTCGGTTCGGGCGTGCTGGTGGCCACGCGTGACGCGGTCCGCGCCAAGGCGTTGACCCACTACTCCGCGAAGTGGCCGTGGGCCGCGCAGTCGGGGCTCGAGGTGCTTCGCCTGTCCTACCCCGACCACGTGTTCCCCACGCGTGCCGAGGTGTTGGCCGACGCCTCGAGGCTGACCGGCGTGCGGATCGCGGATTCCGAGGCCGTCGGTCTCGTGTCAGTCAGCTGGGACAGCCTGCCGACCCGGATCGAGGCGGCCAACCGCGACCACCTCGTCGGCATGGCGGCTGCGGTCGGGGTCGACATGGTGGGGGCCTGGCTGGATGGAAACGGCATCAGCACGGTGATCGCCGGAACGCAGCGGGTTCACGCATGAGGCTCAGCCTCGGCACCCGTGGCTCGGCGCTGGCGTTGGCCCAGTCGGGGCAGGTTGCCGACCGGCTCCGCGCGCTCGGCCACGACGTCGAACTGATCCGGATCAGGACCCGAGGCGACGTGACGAGGGGGTCGTTGGCGACGACCGGGTCGCTCGGTGTCTTTGCGGCCGAACTGCGCACCGCCCTGCTCGACGGGGGCTGCGACTTCGCCGTCCACTCCATGAAGGACCTGCCGACCGAACCGGTGCCCGGTCTGGTGATTGCGGCCGTGCCCACCCGGGCCGACCCGCACGACGTGCTCTGCGCCCGTGACGGCCTGAGGTTTGCTGCGCTGCCTCCGGGGGCGAGCGTCGGCACCGGGTCACCGAGGCGGGTGGCGCAGCTGCGGCTGCTGCGCCCCGACCTCAGGTATGTGGATGTGCGTGGCAACGTCGGGACCAGACTGGCAAGGGTCTCCTCTGTCGACCTCGACGCCGTCGTGCTTGCCGCGGCTGGGCTGGCTCGGTTGGGGATGGTCGACGCCGCCACGGATGTGCTCGACATCCTCCCCGCGCCCGGGCAGGGGGCGCTGGCGCTGGAGTGCCGCGGCGACAATGCCGAGGTGATCGCGGCGCTGGCAGCGCTCGACGATGCGGCGACCCGCCTCGCGGTCACCGCGGAGCGGGATGTGCTGGCCGACCTGGGTGGGGGGTGCGCCGCCCCGATCGCAGCCTGGGGCCACGAGGGTCGCCTTGACGCCGGTGTCTTCGCGCCCGATGGCACCGCCGCCGTCCGTGCCACGGTCGACCTGGATACATCTTCTGGCCATCGCGCCGCCTCCGCGCTCCTGGCCGATGGTGCGGCTGAGGTGATCGACCTCGGTGCCGCACGGTCCTCAAGGCTCGCTGAACTGCACGACGATTCGTCGCTCTGGGGCGGGGGTACCGTGCTTGCGGGTCTCCGCGTGCTGTTGCCGCGTGCCGACGGGGCGCTCGCCGAAGGCATCCGGGCCGCCGGCGCGGAGGTGATGGCAGTGCCGCTGCAGCGCCGGATTCCGATCGTCCCGACCGACTGGCCGAACGCCGCCGACTGGGTCGTGATCACCTCGCCGGCCACCCTCGACGTGCTCGACGGGCTGGGCCTCACCCTCCCCGCGGGGGCTCGGATCGCCGCCGTCGGTGCGGCCACCGAGGCCGCAGCCCTGGCGCGCGGGCTGCCGGTTGCACTGCGTCCTTCTGGAGGCCGTGGCAGCGCCCAGGCACTGGCTGATGCCTGGCCGGACACGGAGGGCAACGTCCTGATCCCCGGCTCGGCCCGCTCATCCGGCGAGCTTGCTGCGGCCCTCCAAACAAGGGGCCACGATGTCACCGCGGTCGCGGTGTATACGGTGGAGGCGTTGGAATCGGCGCCTGCCGACCTGGCCCGCGAGTACCGCGACGGCACGTTCGACGTGGTCGTCGTCACCTCCGGATCGGTGGGCGAGGCGGTCGACCGGCTGCTCGGCTGGCGCGAAGGCACCCGCGTGGTCGCGTTCGGGCCACCCTCTGCCGCGGCGCTGATCCGGATCGGCGTCGAACCCGACGCCGTCGCTGAGACCCAGGACGCGGCCGGTGTGATCGCCGCGATCGGGGGATAGGAGAAGAGATGGTCACCGTGCGTCCCAGGAGGCTGCGCACCACGCCCGCCATGCGGCGGCTCGTCCGCGAGGTCGAGGTGCGTCCTTCGCAGCTGGTGTTGCCCATGTTCGTCGCAGAACAGAGCGGCGACGTTTCGTCCATGCCCGGGGTCAGCCGCCACGACCTTGACGGCGTCAGGTTCGCGGCCGAGAGCGCCGTCCGGGCAGGGGTCGGCGGCCTGATGCTGTTCGGCGTGCCGGACGACGAGGACAAGGACCCGTTCGGGTCGCAGGCGTGGGCCGAAGACGGGATCCTGCAGCGCGGTATCGCGGCCGTCCGTGACGCCGTCGGCGACGAGATCGTCGTGATGGCCGACACCTGCCTCGACGAGTTCACCACGCACGGGCACTGCGGGTTCGTGCTCGAGGACGGGAAGGTCGACAACGATTCGACGCTGACCGCCTATGTCGAGATGGCGGTCGCGCAGGCCGCAGCGGGCGCCCACGTGGTGGCGCCGTCGGGGATGATGGACGGCCAGGTCGCCCGGATCCGGGAGGGGCTCGACTCAGGCGGTTTCGACGACGTCGCGATCCTCGCCTACGCCGCGAAGTACGCCTCCGCCTTCTACGGCCCGTTCCGGGAGGCGGTCGACAGCACGCTGCAGGGCGACCGGAAGACCTACCAGCAGGACCCGGCCAACCGACGCGAGGGTCTTCGCGAGGCGCGGCTCGACCTGGCCGAGGGCGCCGACCTGGTGATGGTGAAGCCCGCGGGCTACTACCTCGACGTGCTGGCCGACGTGGCCGCCGTCTCCGAGGTGCCGGTGGCTGCCTACCAGGTGTCGGGGGAGTACGCGATGGTCGAGGCCGCCGCCGAGCGTGGCTGGGTCGACCGCCGTCGGATCGTGGAGGAGTCGGTGACGGCGATCGTGCGGGCCGGGGCCGATGTCGTGTTGACCTATTGGGCACAGGAGTTGGCGGGATGGCTGAAGTGATCGACAACGAGGCGCTGTTCAGGCATGCCCGGGACGTGATCCCCGGAGGGGTCTCGTCCCCGGTGCGGGCGTTCGGCTCAGTCGGCGGAACGCCGGTGTTCGTGGCGTCTGCCCGGGGCGCCTACATCCGTGACGTGGCCGGACGCGAACTGGTCGACCTGGTGTGTTCCTGGGGGCCGGCCCTGCTCGGGCACGCGCACCCAGAGGTAGTCGAGGCCGTTCAGGAGGCCGCGGCTAAGGGGCTCTCGTTCGGTGCGCCGACGGCGGCCGAGGTCGAGCTGGCCGACGCCGTCAGGGCCAGGGTGCCGGTCGCAGAGCAGGTGAGGTTCGTGTCGACCGGGACCGAGGCGACCATGACCGCGATCCGCCTGGCGCGCGGCGCGACGGGCCGCGACCGGATCGTCAAGTTCGCGGGCTGCTACCACGGGCATTCGGATGCTCTGCTTGCCTCCGCCGGTTCAGGCGTCGCGACCCAGGGCCTGCCCGGGTCGGCGGGCGTAACGGAGGCCGCCACCCGCGACACCATCGTCGTCGAGTACAACGACCGCGCGGCGCTGGAGGAGGTGTTCGCGTCCTCCGGCGACCGGATCGCAGCGATTATCACGGAGGCCGCGCCCGCCAACATGGGCGTCGTGCCGCCGTCGCCGGGGTTCAACTTCTTCCTGCGCGAATTGACGTCGCGTCACGGGGCGCTGCTGATCGTCGATGAAGTGCTCACCGGGTTCCGGGTCGGGCCGGGCGGATGGCTCGGATTGGAGGGCGGCTACCGACCGGACATCGTCACGTTCGGCAAGGTCGTCGGGGGTGGGATGCCGTTGGCGGCGCTGGGTGGCCGCGCCGACCTGATGCAGTTGCTGGCGCCGGTGGGACCGGTCTACCAGGCGGGGACCCTTTCGGGGAACCCGCTTGCCACCGCCGCCGGGTTGGCGACGCTGCGGCTCGCAGGCGATGCCGTCTACGCCACCGTCGACCGGCGCTCGCTCGAGCTCCAGGCGGCCGTCGGGGAGGCGCTGAGCGCCGCGTCGGTGCCGCACCACATCTCGGCGGCCGGCAGCCTCTTCTCGGTGTTCTTCCGGGAGGGCGCCGTGACGAACTATGAGGAGGCGAAGGCGCAGGATCAGGGAGCCTTCGCCCGGTTCTTCCACTCGATGCTCGACCAGGGGGTGGCGCTTCCTCCGTCGGCGTTCGAGGCGTGGTTCCTGTCCGCGGCACACGACGACGAAGCGATGGCTCGGATCGTGGATGCGCTTCCGGTGGCGGCACGCTCTGCACAATCGTGAAAGACTTGGGGCTGTCGCACAAGGGAAGAAGGATCAAAGGTGAAGCTTCGGTTGGGGACCCGTTCATCGGCGCTGGCGCTGGCACGCACTGAGGAGGTTGCGGAACAGCTTCGTGGTGCTGGGCACGAGGTCGAGGTGGTGCGCGTCACGACGGTGACCACGGATTCCACCCACATGCCCGAGGGCTACTCGGGAAGCGTCTTCGCTGGGGAGTTGCGGCAGGCGTTGCGCGACGGCCAGTGCAACGTCGTCGTCCATTCGGTCAAGGACGTTCCGCTCACCGATGAGCCTGAGGGTCTGATCTTCCCGGCCGTGTTGAAGCGCGGCGACCACCGCGATGCCCTCGTCTCGTTGAGGGGCGTGCCCCTGTCTGCGCTGCCCCGCAAGTCCAGGGTCGGGCTCGCCTCGCTGCGTCGGATGGCGCAGCTGCGGGCGCTGCGTCCGGATCTCACGTTCGTCGAGATCCGGGGAACGACCGATGAGCGGGTCCGTCGCCTGGATCCCGGCGATCTGGACGCGGTCGTGCTGTCCGCCTCCGGGCTGAAGACCCTCGGCTTGGAAGACCGGATCGCTGAATACCTGCCGATCCTTCCCGCACCTGGTCAGGGCGCCATCGCTTTGGAATGCCGTGCCGACGCCACGGATCTGGTGGCGGCACTTCGCGAGTTCGACGACGTCGAGACGCGGATCTGCATCGACGCCGAGCGTGCAGTGCTCACGGGCCTGGACACCGGCTACATCGCGCCGGTCGGTGCGATCGCGTCGCGCCGGGGCATCCTCGGGCTCAAGGCCGGCGTGTTCTCGGTCGACGGCACGAAACGGGTCGTGTTGGAGGTCGGGCTGCCCACCTCCGAACTCCACGCACAGCGGATCGGGTACAACGTCGCCAACGCGCTGAAGCAACGCAAGGCTGAGCGGTTCTTCGCCCCCGAGGTGATCGAGAACATCGACCTGTCCGGGGCGCATGAAGACGACGAGTCGAGCTTCATCGAAGGCCCGGCCGACGATGACCGGATCCGGGTGCTGCTGCCGCGGCAGGAAGGTCGCCTGTCCGCGACGTTGCGGGCGAACGGATTGCGCGTCGACACCGCGACCCTCCAGGAGGCACACCTGATTCCCGCGGACAACACGCTCGATGGGGCGGATTGGGTGGTCATCCCGTCGGCTCAGACGATGTGGGCGCTGCGTGAACGCGGTTGGGAGATCCCGGCGTCGAAGAAGATCGCGGCCATGGGCTCCACGACCCGACAGGTCGCCGAAGAGGCGGGTTACGCCGTCGTGTTGAGCCCCGAGGGCACCGCCAGCTCGGCGTCGCTGGTCGACATGTTCCCAGTCGCCAAGCAGGGCGAACGCGTGGTGATCGTCTGCGCCGACCAGTTGTCCTCCAAGTTGGAGGACGGGCTGCGGGCGAAGGGCTACGAGGTTGAGCGGCTTGAGATCTACACCATGTCCGACGTGGAGCAGGTGGACGCAGAGTTGAAGCAGATGTGGGACGACGGGGCGTGGGATGCCGTGTTGCTCAGCCAACCGTCGCTCGCAGAGGCCTACGCCAACCTGCTCGGCCACCGCGACGACGTCCACGTGCTGGCCTGGGACGAGCCGACGGCTGCCGCGCTGAAGAATCTTGGCATTCCTGTGCTGGATGTGGCCAAGTCGAAGGATCACTTCGGGGTCGCCGCCTTGGCCCGCGAGTTGGTCAAGGTCTGCGGCCGTTGAGCCGCGCTCAGGCTGTTTGACGACGAGGTTCGGCCCCTGCTTGGGGTGAGGGCTTGGGTTGGGTAGTGGGTTTGAGCAGGATCTACTACTCATTCTGCGGTCTTCGGCATTGTCAGCAGACGATGCTTGGGGTCGCTCGTTGACTTGCGAATCCT
>NZ_FQZG01000099.1 GCF_900141915.1 Tessaracoccus bendigoensis DSM 12906
TGGCCCTCGTGATGACCGGTTCCAGGGTCGCCGCGATGATCGCTATTCGGATCGTCCCCGTGACGACCGTGGCCCGCGTGACGACCGCTACCAGGGCCGCCGCGACGACCGCTATGCGGATCGTCCGCGTGACGACCGTGGCCCCCGCAGCGACCGCTACCAGGATCGTCGCGACGATCGGGCTCCCCGCGACGACCGGTTCCAGGACCGCCGCAGGGACGACCGCGGAGACCGCAGGGACGGCGACCGCCGCCGCCATGACGAGTCGTACCGCCCATCCAACCGGTTCGACACCCGCCGCTCGCATGAGCCATACGGCCGTGAGGACCGCAAACGCCGCGACAACGACTTCCAGGGCCACAACAGCTTCGACGACGAGAGCGACCAGATGAGCTGGACGGCGTCCACCGCGGACGCCGTCGAGGGCGAGGTCGCCTCGGGCTTCTTCGAGCTGGGCGTCGCGGAACCCCTCGTGCGGGTCCTCGCAGGCCAGGGCATCACGCAGCCGTTCCCGATCCAGGCCGCGACCATCGGTGACGCGCTCGCCGGGCGCGACGTGCTCGGCCGTGGCCGGACCGGATCGGGCAAGACGCTCGCGTTCGGCCTGCCGCTGCTGACCCGCCTCGCCGAGGGCTCACCCGTCGGCGCGCCGAGGGCCATGATCCTGACGCCGACCCGCGAGTTGGCTCTGCAGATCGCCGACAACCTGTCGCCCCTTGCCGCCGCGGTCGGTATCGACCTGACGCTGATCGCCGGCGGCATGTCGTACGGCCCGCAGCTGCGCGCCTTCGAGCGTGGCGTTGACGTCGTCGTCGCGACCCCCGGTCGCCTCATCGACCTGCTTGAGCAGGGCGCCGCGGACCTCAGCCAGGTCGAGATCACCGTCCTCGACGAGGCCGACCACATGGCCGACCTGGGCTTCATGAACGACGTGCGCACCCTCCTCGACGCGTGCGGGGACGGGCAGCGTCTGCTGTTCTCCGCGACGCTGGACGACGCCGTCGACAAGCTCGTCAAGAAGTACCTGCACGATGCCGTCACCCGTGAGGTCGACTCCGAGAAGGCATCGGTGACCACCATGGTGCACCGCCCCCTCATCGTGAAGCCACACCACAAGAACCAGGTGACGGCCGAGATCGCGAACCGTGAGGGTCGCACCGTGCTGTTCGCCCGCACGCAGATGGGCACCGACCGTATCGCCACCCAGTTGCGCGAACAGGGCGTGATGGCCGGGGCGCTGCACGGAGGCCTGACGCAGGGTGCACGGGCTCGGATCCTCACGGCCTTCCGTGAAGGTGCCGTGCCGGTGCTCGTCGCCACCGACGTCGCCGCCCGTGGAATCCATGTGGACGACGTGACGCTCGTGCTGCAGGTCGATCCGCCGCACGACTCCAAGGACTACCTGCACCGCGCCGGCCGGACCGCACGCGCGGGCCACGAGGGTGTCGTCGCCACGATCGTCCTTCCCCATCAGCGCAAGCTGGCCCGTCGCCTGCTCGGCCAAGCCGGGGTCGGTGCCGAACCGATCCACGTCGAGCCGGGAACCCCCGAGCTGCGGGAGGCCACCGGTGCCCGTCCGACGTCAGGGGTGGCCATCGCCGAGGCCGATTACCAGAAGTTGATCGCACCGAAGCAGCAGCAGCGCCGTCGCCCCGACGGTCAGCGCGGGGGAGGCCGCGGCCGCGGTGGATACCGCCAGCAGCGTCAGGGCCGTCGCTACTAATATCGGATCGCCATGGAACCTGAACTCACCTTGAGGATCGCGACCCCTGCTGACGCCGCCGAGATGCTACGCGTCATCAGGGCCGCATTCTCGGCTCGTCGACCGGTCGACCCGCCTGCCGCGGCGCTCTCTGACGGCGAGGCGGACATCGCCCTGGCGCTCCGGGAGGGTGCCGGAATCGTGGTCGAGTCGGACGGCGTGATGCAGGCGTGTGTCCTGCTGGAGATCGCAGACGGGGTGGTCACCCTGCGCCGCGTCTCCGTGGTTCCCACGGTCGCCGGGCGGGGTGTGGCCAGGTCGATGATCGCTTCAGCCCTGTCCGTGGCGGCCGACCTCGGTGCATCCCGCGCCAAACTGGTGGCGCGCACCGAGTTTCCTGAGCTGATCTCCTGGTGGCAGGAACACGGCTTCAACGTGCTGGAACCGGCCCCCAACGGGGTCTGGATGGGGCGCGACCTTCCGGTCGTGGTCGACGTGCCCACCGCCGACGACATGCGCGACCTGGGCCGCCGCCTCGCGGGTGTGCTCCGTGCCGGTGACGTGCTGGTCGCCACCGGCGACCTCGGCGCGGGCAAGACCACGCTCACCCAGGGCATCGGTGAAGGGCTTGACGTCGAAGGGCCCGTGATCTCACCGACCTTCGTCATCTCGCGCGTCCATCCCGCGAGGGGGAACGGGCCCGGCCTGGTACACGTCGATGCCTACCGCCTCGGCGACGCTTCGGAGCTTGCCGACATCGACCTCGACGCGTCCCTGGCCGACGCCGTCACCCTGGTCGAGTGGGGCGGTGGGCTGGCCGAATGGCTGGCGGCCGACCGTCTCGAGATCGACATCGTCCGCGGGCTCGACTCGGACGAAAGAACCGTGTACCTGACCGGCGTAGGGGAGCGCTGGGCAGGCGTGCTCGACACCCTCAGGAGGCCCGCATGACCTGGACCCTCGGCATCGACACCAGCCACCACGTGGCCGTCGGTCTGGCCAACGGTGAGGAGATCGTCGCCCGCGAGGTCGTCGAGGACACCCGCGCCCATGTCGAGCAACTGCTCCCGTCGGTGCTGCGCGCCTGTGCGACCGCAGGGATCGGGCTGACCGATGTCGAAGAGTTCGTCGTAGGGATGGGGCCCGGCCCATTCACGGGCCTGAGGGTCGGGGTCGCGACGGCGTGGACGCTGGCGTACGCGGCCGGCCGGACCCCCCACGGCGTCTGTTCGCTCGACGTCGTCGCCCGTGAGTTCGCAGACCTCGGTGCCCCCGAACGGTTCGTCGTCGCGGCCGACGCTCGGCGGCGGGAACTCTACTGGCGGGTCTACCTGGCCGACGGCACCCCGGAGGGTGCGCCTCAGGTCAGCGACCCGACGATGCTGCCCGAGCTCCCGGTCGCGGGGGCGGTCCCCGAGCCGTACCGCGAGCTCTTCGAGTTGAGCGGCCCAGATCGCCTGGATCCGGGGGTCCTGGCCGCGCGGTGGCGCAGCCTCGAGGTCGCGGGGGACGAGCCCTACTACCTACGGCCCGCCGACGCGACCGTGCCGGGTAAACCCAAGTCTGCGCTACCCAGGTTGCGCGCCCGATGATGGTCGAGCCGGCGGCGTCGGGCGACCTGGCGGCCATCACCGCCCTGGAGACCAATTTCGGCGTCCCATGGTCCGAGGATGCGTGGCGGGCGGAGCTGGAAGGCGATGGTCGACTCGTGCTAGTGGCCCGGATGGAATCGGGCGAGGTGGTCGGTGCGGCCTGTTTCCAGCTGGTCGACGACGTCGCCGACCTCCACCGCATCGTGGTGTCGACGACACGGCGCCGGCTGGGGTTGGCTCGCGTGATGCTCGTGTCAGGACTTCGTTGGGCCATCGGGCTGGGCGCCTCCCGGATGCTGCTCGAGGTGGAACACGACAACGCGCCCGCGGTGACGCTGTACCGCGGCTACGGGTTCCATGAGGTTGCCCGGCGCGCCGACTACTACGGTCCCGGCGCGGACGCGCTGGTGCTTGAACGTTTCCTTGAAGGCGTGGACGTCGACTCCGTCGGCATGTGGGACGTGGAGGACATGCATGAATGAGCCACTGGTTCTTGGTCTCGAATCTTCCTGTGACGAGACTGGCGTCGGAATCGTCCGCGGCCGGACGTTGCTCGCCAACGAGGTCGCCAGCTCGGTCGACCTGCACGTCCGCTTCGGCGGGGTCGTCCCGGAGGTCGCCAGCCGCGCGCACCTCTCCGCGCTGATCCCGGCGCTCGAACGCGCCGCGGCCACCGCCGACGTCGACCTCGCAGACCTTGACGCCGTCGCCGTCACAGCGGGTCCCGGCCTGATGGGTGCGCTGGTGGTCGGTGTCGCCTCCGCCAAGGCGCTGGCCGCCTACCTAAACAAGCCGCTGTACGGCGTCAACCACCTGGTCGGCCATGTCGCCGTCGACCTGTTGGACCACGGGGCGCTCCCGATGCCCTCGCTTGCGCTGCTGGTCTCGGGCGGCCACACGTCGCTGCTCTACGTCGAGGACATCGCCACACAGATCACGGAGGTCGGCTCGACCATCGACGACGCCGCGGGCGAGGCCTACGACAAGGTCGCCCGCATCCTCGGCCTGCCTTACCCCGGGGGGCCGGTGATCGACAAGGCGGCCCAGCAGGGCGACCCGCATGCCATCCATTTCCCGCGTGGGCTCACCGCGAAACACGACCTTGAGAAGCACCGCTTCGACTTTTCGTTCTCCGGCCTCAAGACGTCAGTGGCCCGCTGGGTCGAACGGCGCCGCCTCGAAGGTTGGGAGGTGCCGGTGGCGGATGTGGCCGCGAGCTTCCAGGAGGCCGTCTGTGACGTGCTGACGGCCAAGACCGTCGACGCGGCACAACACCACGGGGTCAGTTCCATCCTGATCGGTGGGGGAGTGGCCGCCAACTCGCGGCTCCGCGCGCTCCTGGAGGAACGCGCGGCCGCGGTCGCGATCGAACTGCGGCGCCCGCGCCCGGCGCTTTGTACCGATAACGGTGCGATGATCGCGGCCGTTGCCAGCGAGGCGATCGTGGCAGGGGTCGGGCCCTCCGGGAACGAGTTCTCGGCACATTCCGGGCTGCCCGTCTCCACGGTCGTGGTCTGATAGCACAGCTTCGGAACTGACAACAACTAGGTAACGATCTGGTGTCAACGCGCGACACGGCTAGCCCTTTTGAACGTTAACTCGCTAATGTCCTGAATCACGATGGCCCTCCGGGCCCCTTTTATGTCGGTCCACGACAAGGAGATTCAATGAAGTTCAGGAAGACGAGCGCAGGGCTCGGCCTTGCGCTGAGCGCTGCCCTGCTGTTGGGCGCGTGCACCAGCCCCGAGGCCGAGAGCCCCAGCACCCCATCGGCTGGCACCCAGACCACCGGTGGTGGGACGGCCACCGGTCCGGAGGCCTGCATGCAGGATGTCGGCATCACCGAAACCAAGGAAGGCCAGGTCAGCTACACCGGCGGCCCCGGTGACTGGACCGGCTACAACTCGGTGACCTCCAAGACCTACTCGACGTACAACTCCGCCGTCTCGGCGCACATGTTCTCAGGGTTCGTCTACTTCGGCACCGACGGCACCATCTGCAACAACGAGGCCTTCGGCACCTTCGAGGTGACCTCGGAAGACCCGATGGTCGTCGAGTACACCATCTCGGACGAGGCCGTCTGGTCGGATGGTACCCCCGTCACCGTCAACGATTTCCTGCTCGACTGGGCCGCACAGAACCCCGAGTTCCTGGTGCCCGGCTTCGCCAACGGCGAGAACCCCGACGCCACCGCGATCTTCGATCACGTCTCCTCGTCCTTCGCCGAGTTCGTGCCCGAGGGTCCCGTCGGAGAGGTCAACGGCAAGACGTTCACCACCACCTACACGGCGCCCTACCCGGACTACAAGCTGATGGTGACACCCCCGCTGCCGGCACACATCGTCGCGCAGAAGTCGGGCCTTGAGCCCGATGCCCTGGCCCAGGCGATCCTGGACCGCGACGCAGAGACCGTCAAGCAGGCGGCAGACTTCTGGAACACCGGCTGGCTTTTCGAGGGTGGTCAGCTGCCCGACATGTCAGAGGTTCCCTCCTCGGGCCCGTACAAGCTCAAGGAAGGCGGCTGGCAGTCCGGCAACTCCCTGACGCTCGAGGCCAACGACAAGTACTGGGGCACCCCGGCTGGCACGGAGAACCTGATCTTCCGCTTCATTGAAGATGCCCAGATGGCCCAGGCGCTGCAGAACGGCGACGTGCAGGTCATCAACCCGCAGCCGACCGTTGACACCCTCACGCAGCTCGACGGTATCGGCGACTCCGTCAACGTCGACACCTACGAGACCCTGACCTGGGAGCACCTCGACTTCAACTTCCGTTCCGTCAAGGACGCCCCGAAGAACGTGTTCGCAGACGACGCCGGCGGTATCGCGCTGCGCGAAGCCTTCGCCTACTGCGTGCCGCGCCAGACGATCGTCGACAACCTGATCAAGCCGATCAACCCTGACGCCGTCGTGATGAACGCCCGCGAGGTGTTCCCGTTCCAGCAGCCGAAGTACGACGAGGTCGTCGCCGCCGCCTACGACGGCCGCTTCGATGAGGTCGACATCGAGAAGTCGAAGGAGAAGGTCGCCGAATCCGGTGTCGCCACCCCGATCGACGTCCGCCTCGGCTACCGTGCCGGAAACCAGCGCCGCGCAGATCAGGTCGCCCAGATCGCGGCCTCCTGCAAGGACGCCGGGTTCAACGTCATCGACTCGAACTCGGAGTCGTTCTTCGAGACCGAGATGCCCAACGGTGACTACGAGGTGGCGCTGTACGCCTGGGCCGGCTCCGGTCAGATCACCTCGGGCCAGAACATCTACGGCACCAACAAGGCGCAGAACTTCGGCAAGTACTCGAATGAGACCGTCGACCAGGCGTGGGCAACGCTGACCTCGACCCTCGACGAGGACGTGCACCTCGAGCAGACGAAGATCATCGAGAAGGAACTCTGGGACACCCTCTTCGGTATCCCGATCTTCGCCCACCCGGGCCTGTCGGCGTCGGCATCGAACGTCCAGAACGTCCGTTCGACCGCCACGCAGGATCAGGTCGTGTGGAACGCGCCCCAGTGGGTGCTGAGCTGACCGTGGGGCACTGACACGGTAAGGGGGCAGGCGGCCTTGGTCGCCTGCTCCTCAGTGTTGCGGCTCGTCACCTTCCCCGAACTGGCGTAGGATCGGCCAACGATTGGCCCGACGCAGACGTAGGGGTCGTCATTTTGTATTCGAAGGACCACTAGTGATCAGATACATCGCGAAGCGCTTGGGGATCTCATTCCTGATCCTCGTGCTCGGCTCGTTCCTGATGTTCGTGCTGACCATCAACTCGGGAGACCCCCTCGCCGAGTACCGGGAGTCGAACAGCCCCAACCGGGAGAACCTCATCAAGCAGCGGATCGCCCACATGGGCCTCAACGATCCCTGGTATGAGCGGTACTGGAACTGGTTGACCGGCGTGTTCCGGGGCGACCTCGGGCAGGACATCAAGGGGCAAGGCGTCAACGATCTCGTCGTCCAGGCGGCCGGCTCGACCTTGCGGCTCGTGGTGATCGCCACCGTCCTCGCGATCGTGATCGGCGTCATCCTCGGTGTCCTGACCGCCATTCGCCAATACAGCGGATTCGACTACGCCGTCACCTTCATGGCCTTCGTGTTCTTCTCCCTGCCAGTCTTCTGGGCCGCGGTGCTCCTCAAGCACTATGCCGCCATCGAGTTCAACAACTGGATAGTCGAGGCGAGATTCACCCCGATACAGATCGTGGTGGTAGCAGTCGTGCTCGCGTTCATTCTGGTCGCCGCGCTCGGCGGACCATGGAAGCAGCGCCTGATCAGCTTCGGCATCGCCGCCGTGGTGTTCGCCGGCGCCTTGTTCTACTTCTCGGCGGTCCAGTGGTTCCGCCGCCCCATGCTCGGCGTTCCGCTGTACGCCGTCGTGGTGCTGGCAGCCGCGGTGATCGTGCTGATGCTCACCTCGGGCCCCCAGAACAAGCGGGTCCGAAACGCCATCGCCCTGACGGCGCTGCTGAGTATCGTCGGTTATGCGGTCATGCGCGGGCCGCTGATGGCGAACCCCACGACCCTGATGCTCTTCCTCTGCTTCCTCGGAGGAATCGCCGCCGCGGTGGTGAGCGGGCTGGCGCTTGGCGGCTTCAGCCGAAAGCAGGCGATCATCGCCTCATGTCTGGTTGCGGTCGTGGCCTCCGGGGTCGCCCTCGCCGACCTGATGCTCAGCAACTGGAACAGCTACCTGACGCAGAACCCCCGTCCGATCCCCACCATCGGTTCCGCCACCCCCAACTTCTCCTCGGACTACTGGGGCCACTTCATCGACGCAGCGACACACCTGGTGCTACCCACCGTCGTGCTGACCTTGATCTCGATCGCCAGCTACACGCGCTACACCCGCGCCTCGATGCTCGACGTGCTCAACCAGGACTACATCCGCACCGCACGCTCCAAGGGCGTCTCGGAACGCAAGGTGATCACCCGGCACGCCTTCCGCAACTCTCTGATCCCGCTCGCCACCATCGTCGCCTTCGACTTCGCAGGCCTCATCGGTGGCGCGGTCATCACCGAGACCGTGTTCGGCTGGCAGGGCATGGGCAACATGTTCAAAGTGGGGCTCGCGGCGGTAGACCCGCCACCCGTGATGGCGTTCTACCTGGTGACAGGCACCGCCGCCGTCGTGATGAACCTCTTGGCGGACATCGCCTACGCCTTCCTCGACCCGCGGATCGCGCGATAGGAGCCTGTCATGACTGATCCGAACAACCAGATGCCCTCCGTGGAACCCGAGACCGACACCAGGTTCTCCATCGAGGATGATGTCGAGACGACCAACACCCGCTCCTTCTCACAGGGCCAGCTCGTCCGCCGCCGGTTCCTCCGGCACAAGGCCGCCATGGTTTCGCTGGTGATCCTCATCTTCATCGTCCTGCTGGCCATCACCTCGATCGGCTACGGCCCGATTCCAGGGTGGTGGGACAAGACCTTCATCGATACCTATCCCAAGCTTGGCAACGGAGAACCCACCGTCAAGCTGTGGCCCCCTTCCATCGGCGAACACCCCTTCGGGCAGGACACCACGGGCAAGGACTACTTCGCGCTGGTGATGCGGGGCGTGCAGCAGTCGCTGCTGATCGCCTTCACCGTCGGGATCCTGGCAACGGTCGTGGGGACCGCGATCGGAGCCATCGCGGGGTTCTACCGCGGCATCACCGAGGCGTTTCTGATGCGGATGACCGACCTGTTCATCATCATCCCGACGCTGGTGCTCGCTGCCGTCCTCGGCCGCATGGCCGGCGGCAACATCGTGATGCTGGCACTGGTGCTCGCTTTGGTCTCGTGGACGGGCCTGGCCCGTCTGGTGCGAGGTGAGGTGCTGTCGCTGCGCGAGCGCGAGTTCGTGATGGCTGCCCGCGCGCTCGGCACCCCAGGGCCCAGGATCATCGTGCGGCACATCCTGCCAAACGCGCTCGGCACCATCGTCGTCAACGCGACGCTGCTGATCTCGGCCGCCATCCTCACCGAGACCGCGCTCTCATTCCTGGGCTTCGGCGTCCGGGCACCCGATACGTCGCTCGGCCTCCTGGTGAGCACTTACCAGACCGCACTGACCGGACGCCCGTGGCTGTTCTGGATTCCCGGCATGTTCATCCTGGTGTTCTCGCTCTGCATCAACTTCATCGGCGACGGCCTGCGCGACGCCTTCGATCCCCGTCAGCAGATGGACTGAGGTAACCCACGATCATGACCGAAAACAAGATCTTCACCGGCGAGAATCCGGTGCTCAAGTTCGACAACCTCGACGTCCAGTTCCGCACCGAGTTCGGCACCGTCCACGCGGTCAAGGGCCTGACGCTCAGCGTCGAGCCCGGCGAGGTGATGGCGCTGGTGGGAGAGTCGGGGTCCGGAAAGTCGGTGACGGCGACCACCGCCCTCGGGCTCCTGCCGAAGACCGCCCGCATCACCGGCGAGACGGTCGTCGGCGACAAGGTGATCGGTGACCTCTCGGGCCGTGAGCTGCGGGCCGTCCGGGGCAACAAGGTCGCCATGGTGTTCCAGGAGCCGATGACGGCGCTGAACCCGGTGATCAAGATCGGTGAGCAGCTCACCGAGTCGATGGAGGTGCACGGCGTCGCGTTCGGGCGCGAGGCGTGGGCGCGGGCGATCGACCTGCTGGCAGCCGTCGGCATTCCGGCCCCGGAGCGTCGCGTCAACCAGTTTCCGCACGAGCTGTCCGGCGGCATGCGGCAACGCGTCGTCATCGCGATGGCGCTGTCCTGCGACCCCGACGTCATCATCGCCGATGAGCCCACCACCGCCCTCGACGTCACGGTGCAGGCCGACATCCTCGACCTTCTCCGCTCGCTGAAGGACAAGCTGAACACCGGAATCCTACTGATCACGCACAACATGGGCGTGGTGGCCGACATGGCCGACAACGTGGCGGTGATGTTCAAGGGCAATGTGGTCGAGCGAGGCCCCGTCAGCGACGTGCTGCTCAACCCGCAGCACCCCTACACCAAGAAGCTGCTCGCCGCCGTACCGCACCTCGGCCAGGGGCCCGGACAGTTCGGCGCTGCCCCGGCCGATGTCGGGGCGGCCACCGAGACTGCGTTGTCGGTGGAGAACCTGATCGTCGAGTACAAGCGGGCCGGCAAGAAGCCGTTCCGTGCGGTTGACGACGTGAGCTTCGACGTGAGGCGCGGCGAGATCGTCGGGCTGGTGGGCGAATCGGGATCCGGCAAGTCGACCATCGGGCGGGCGCTGCTCGGCCTGATCCCATCGGAATCCGGCGCGGTCTCGGTCCTCGGGCAGGACCTGCTTTCGATCAAGGGCGCGCAGATGAAGGCGCTGCGAAAGCGCATCGGAGTCATCTTCCAGGATCCGGCGGCCTCGCTGAACCCGCGATTCCCGATCGGCGACGTGATCTCCGAACCGCTGAGCGTGCACGGGGTGGGTGACAAGGCGGAGCGGGAGAAGCGCGTCCACGAGTTGCTCGAAGCCGTTCAGCTGCCGCGTTCCGCGTACAACCGGTACCCGCACGAACTCTCCGGAGGCCAGCGGCAGAGGGTCTCGATCGCCCGTGCGTTGGCGTTGCGTCCGGAGATCCTGATCGCCGACGAGCCCACATCGGCGCTGGACGTGTCG
The DNA here is from genome assembly GCF_900141915.1 of Tessaracoccus bendigoensis DSM 12906. Lineage (GTDB taxonomy): Bacteria > Actinomycetota > Actinomycetes > Propionibacteriales > Propionibacteriaceae > Arachnia > Arachnia bendigoensis. Next base: position 10,887 of record NZ_FQZG01000099.1, read on the forward strand.
GTCCAGGCCTCGGTGCTTGCGATGTTCACGGACCTGCAGCGCGACTTCGAGTTCGCGTGCCTCTTCATCTCGCATGACCTCGCGGTGATCGACGCGCTGGCGCACCGGGTGGTCGTGATGCAGTACGGCAAGATCGTCGAGCGCGGCACGCGTGAGCAGGTGTTGTTGGACCCGCAGGAGGAATACACGAAGCGCCTTCTGGCAGCGGCCCCCGTCCCGAACCCGATTGAGCAGAAGGTGCGTCGCGACGAACGTCACGCTTTGTTGAAGGAGTTGGGCGACACGGTGGTCGAGCTCGACACAAGGGAGTTGCAGCAGTAGCGAACGGTGGTTGAGGAACACGGGTCGGTTGAGCCGCCTCGTGAGGGACGAACGAGGCGTGGTCGTTACCACCCGTCGGTTGAGCCGCCTCGCGCGGTCGGTTGAGCCGCCTTGCGAGGGACGAGCGGAGCGTGGGCGTTACCACCCAGGATCCGCAAGTCAACGCGGTCCATCGGGCATCGACTGCTGACAACACC
>NZ_FQZG01000098.1 GCF_900141915.1 Tessaracoccus bendigoensis DSM 12906
GCAGGTGTCGGCGGCGGATCGCTGGTGACGAGCCCTTTCACAGGTGTCGACGGCGGATCGCTGGTGACGCGCACCCGGCCAGCGACCAGGTGCCGCCACGGCGCCGAGGGGAGCAGCCAAGGTCTGCTGGAAGGCGCGTTGCGCATCTTCGGAGACACACCGATCGCGCCGCTGGGTCCAGCGCAAGGACCTTCTCCTACTGCAAAGCGACGGACTCGTCGTGGCGGATGTGTGCCGGGCCGCAAACCGTAGTCGGGCGATGCGCTGGGTGTGTCGGTACCCGCCGGCCGCACGGCGGCGCCAGGGCTCACTCGGCTCCGTCGGACCGGCTCAATCGGCAGCGGACTACTGGCTCAGTGCTGGGCGGAACACTGGCTCCCAGCAAGCGCAATATCCAAGGGGCCCATCCCACCTTCGGAGCGCCCCGACACCAAGGCGGCGACGTCACCGGACTGGACAACCTCCCTGTGCCCACCGCACGCCGAGAGACAAGGCGCCATCAAAGCGGTATGCCCCACAGGCCCCACCCCGCCTGGACATCTCGCCCCCCAGCCTCCCAACATGGGACTGGATCTGCGCTCAGTAGCTCCGGGCCAGCCGGCTCAGGCGACCTGATCAACGCGCCAGGCGCGGCAGATCAGTGCGTTCGGTGGAGCAGATGCACCTTGGCGTGGTGACCGCCGCTGTCGAGCTTCGCGTCGCAGGTATACAGCGGTGCATCCAGCGCCTCGGCGAGAGCGAGGTACGTCGCGTCGTAGCTCGTGTACCTGTGACGCAACTGCCAGATCCGGTCAGCCAATGGTGCGACCTCGTAGCGGTTGATGGCGAACGCGAAGTGGTCGTGACGAACCTCGTCTGCGACAGCGGCATCGAGTTTGCCGCCCAGGCGCAGGCCCCTCAGCACGGACAACACCTCGACATCAAGCAGGTGCGGAGCGTGCACGTCGCCAGTGAGGGCATCCAGCAACTCGTCGGCGACCTCGCGGCCGATCAGTGCCTCGACCATCGCGGAAGCGTCCAGCACGATCACCGGCGGCCTGCCTGCAGAGCGGCGACGACGTCGTCAGAGCTGGGCCCGCTGGAACGGTCCCGCGCTCTGAGCCGAGCGACGATCTGCTCGTTCGTGGGCCGGGCGGCGATCTTGGCCAACTCTGCGGCGACGTACGCCGACAACGACATGCCTTCCGACGCCGCGCGTTCCTTCAGGGTGGCGGCGACATCGTCGGCGACATCACGGATATACAGGGTGGTCATGACACATCATGATAGCACTGTGCAAGCACGCGCGTTCAGTGCGACCCACCGTCCCACCGCGGCAAATCGGTGCGGTCACCCGCTCAGACGGATTCTGACGGTGTGATGGCCACCGTCAGCGAGGCGGACGCAGTCCGTCGGCCGGGAAATGGATGCCCATCTGGCTGCGGGCCCGGTCCATGACCCTGAGTGCGGTCAGCGATGCCCTGTTGAACGGGTGTGCTTGGCTGGGGTCGGTGAGGAACTGGTCCATCGCCTGGAGCACGTAAGCTTGCTGGCTCAAAGGCTTATCGATGTGCACGTCCTGCGAGTGGTGGTCGGCGTGCAGGAGACGCAGGTGCCGCGGGTTGTGGATGACGTCGATGACCAAGGTGGCGTTCTCGCCTTGGATCTCGCTTGGTGCGTCGCTGTTGGTTGCCTTGCTGTACAAAACCTCGGCGACCTTGTCGGAGTAGGTACACAGGAGGGTCCCGGCGGCGTCGATGCCATTTGGGAGGAGGAACCCTGCCGCCTGAACGGCGTCGGGTTCACCGAAGAGTCTGACCAAGGGGTTGACGCAGTAGGTGCCGATGTCCATCAAGCCACCTGCCGACATTTCCGGGTCGAAGATGTTGACCTGCTGACGGGCGAGGATTCGGTCGTAGCGTCGTGATCGCTGGCAGTAGCCGAAGGTGACGCGGCGCACGGGGCCCAAAGCCGGCAGGAGGCCTTCGATGGCGGCGTAGCTGGGGTCGAACAGGCTGCGAACGGACTCCACGATCACCACCCCGTGCTCCTCTGCGACGCGCAGCATGTCGCCGAACTCGACGGCGTTTGACGCTGCCGCCTTCTCGACCAGTACGTGTTTGCCGCCGGCCAACATCGAGACGGCCTGGTCGTGATGGAGGGCGTTGGGGCTGGCGATGTAGACCACGTCCACGTCGTCGGCGACCGCGAGCGCGTCCAGACTGGTCTCGACGCGGGCCGCTGAGTGTCGGGCAACGAACGCTTCACCCCGGGCGCTGTCCCTCGAGTGGGCGACCGTGTGCTCAAAGCCCTCCACCTGTCGGCCCGCCTCCAGGAAGAGGTCAACAATGGAGCTGGTGCCAATGGTTGCGTAACGGGTCACAGGGATCCCGGCCTCTCTCCTGGGGTGGTGCTGGGTGAGCTTTCCCTCCTGCCCCGCGGGGCTTGAGGACGCACCCGAATCGCTAAGGCTGTCGCGGGGGTCGCGCGCCGGTCATGCCTGCTCCAGTCTAGGCAGGTGCTGTCATAGCCCTCCTCCAACTTCGCACGGGAGTAGACCTCCTGCATCGCGTGGTTGCTGCCGGGTTTCAGTGAAACCCCCGTCGTTCGGATGCTGTTGATGGACTTGAGCCTCTCGTCATCGGTCAAGGTTGGCCTCCCATCCGTGCCGGCTGCCTCTGCCCGCTGTTCAACTCCACCGTGACACAGTCGGCGGCCAGCCGCTTGACCTCCGCGAGCAGTTCGGCAGGCTCCGACTCAAGGTCCAGCGTATGCACGACGATCCGCACTCCCGCCCTCCGCACGACGTGCGTCCGCGCCTCCTCGTACCCCTTTGCGTACACGAGGTGCCCCTCGGACAGCCCGAGCACGGTGCAGTACGCCAGCATCTGGTAGAGGTCGGCCTGCGGGAAACCACTCGGCTTCTCTGCCTTGTACTTCGCGTCGACGACCACCCTCGGCACGCCCTGCTCCAACCACACGAAGTCGGGCTTCACTGGCACCGTCTCGTCCTCGTCGAGGTGGGTCACGAACTGAAGCCGGGACTTTCCCCCGTGCGTCCGGAACGACTTCCGCAACGCCACTGTCACGAAGTCCTCGAAGACCTTGGCCATGTTGAGCAGGTAGCCCGTGACGACGACGTCGCCCACCCGCTGCTCGAAGGACCGGCCGGCAAGGACCAGCTCCGCCAGCTCCAGCGTCGGCACGTAGCGTGCGTTCAGCCGGCTCGGGTTCCACCTCGGCACCGTCCCTCGCACTGGCGTCGAAACGTCAGCGAGCTGTAGCCGCAGCCGTTGCAGTCCTCCTCGGTGTCGGTCCCCAACCCCTGGGGTCCGTAGCAGGCGCTCGGCCGCGGCGAGGAGAAGCTGGTTCTCCGGGATGTCAATGCTGTACTCGTCGTAGCGCACCTCCAGCGGCACGGCGCGGCCGAACCGCCGTCGCAACTGCTCCGACTCCCGGATTCGCCCCCGTAGGACGGGCAGGCTTTCGTCCACCGTCACATAGCCCTTGAGCAGCCCCTGATCCAGAGCCCGCCGGGCCAAGGCGAGGAACGCGTCTGCCAGAGCCTCTGGCAGCTCAAGCTCGGGATCGAGCGATACCAGGTCCCCACGCCAGTGGCTTGGGCGCAGGGCGTAGCCCATGAGAAACACAAGGCGGTTGATGTCGATCTTCGGCCGGATCACGACCTGCAGCCCGTCGACCCGCGCGACCCCCACCTGATTGCCAGCCGCCACCAGCCAGCGGTTGGGGTCCATCGTCGGCGTCACCACCGCGACACCAGCCGCGGCTAACGCCTCCGCCGCCCCTCTGCTCAGTTCGATGAGCCTTGACGGTTCACCCTCACGCAGGATCAGCGGGTTGGTCTTCATCGCTCGTCACCGCGCCGCCTTGTGTCGGCACCTTGGCCCGGATCGCATCGAGGCCGTACTTCTGGCGGACATCCACCCCGTCGCCGTAGTGATGCTCCTCCAGCAGCGGCAGGATCGCCGTCCGCCAGGCCCGCTCCAGGCCTCCGTCGACATGAACCGCATCGCGCATGAAGTAGGACGGCCCGATCTTGAAGTCGTCATCCTCGATTCGCCGGTTCAACTCATCGAGCAGCTCGGCCACTCTTCCGTCACGCCCGGTGGCAGCCAACCAGCGGCGCAGGACATCACGGGCGGGCGGCTCGGATGGATGCAGCGGCACGAACGCGAAGCGGCGACGCATGGCCGCGTCCACAAGCGCGATCGAGCGGTCGGCCGTGTTCATGGTACCGATGATGAACACGTTCTCCGGCAGCGTGAACCCGATGTCGTCATCGGTCGCGTAGAGCAGGTCGACGTTCTGGTTGCGGTACTCCAGCAGGAAGTACAGTTCGCCGAAGATCTTGGCCAGGTTGCCGCGGTTGATCTCGTCGATGATCAAGAAGTACGGGGCCGACGGGTTGTCGCGGGCCGCGTCCACGACCTTTCGCAGCGGCCCCGGCTTAAGCTTGAACCCGCCCTCCTCCAACGGCCGGTAGCCCTCGAAAAAGTCCTCATACGAGTAGGCCGGATGAAACTGGACCAGGCGCACGTTGTCCCCGGCCAGGTGCGCGGCAAGGTGCTGCGCGATGTAGGTCTTCCCGGTGCCGGGCGGACCGTAGAAGATGAGCTGCGGCCGGTCGCGCAGGAGGTCGACGCATTCCTGGAGCCAGGCCCGCTCCACGTGCAGCTGCTCGGCGAGATCGTCGGTGGCGTCTGGGAGCGTCAACTCACGGACCACTGGCGCCGGCGTCACTTCGATCGGCGACGGTGGGGCGAGCATCTCGTCGAGAAGATCCAGCTGCTGGGTCATCTCGACCACGTCGTACTGGATCTGCAACCGGGCCTTGACCTCGGGGGCCAGATCGCCATAGTCATGCCCGATCGGAGACCAATCGACGTCGCGGCGCAGGTTCGAGAGGCCGCTGGCCGATGCCAAGTATTCAGCCGGGCCGGAGACTGTGCCGACGTAGAGCTTGCCTTGGCTGGTGGTGGCCACGATGTCCCCTACCCGCATCCGAGTCAGGAACGCGTGGAACTCGTCCAGCTTCGCGGCCTTGGCGGCGTAAGAGGTCTGGGAGTAGTCCTCGTCAACGATTTCCTTCAGCTCCGCACGGCTGATCCCTGCGTCAACCTCGCGGAGCTTCGCAGCGCGCAAGGAAGCAAACCCGTCCCTCAACCAGCTGGGAATGAGGTCGTGCCCGTCCACCGACGACCCCCGCACCAACCAACCGCGCTTCGGGAGCGGCTCGAGAACACCTTGGGTCTCGAGATAGTCGCGGAGGTCCTCGACCCGGACGTGCTGGCTCTCGTCGGCTGTCCCACCGGCGTCGAACACAACGCCCTCAGCCTCCAACGCCTCCCGTTGAGTCTCCGTCCGGTCCCCATCGGCCCAGGCGAATCCGGGGACGGTCCTGCCGCCCTTTCCGAGAATCCGATGAGTGCCCTCGGCCCGTGACGTGTTGGCGAAGGTGCCGACGGTCTGAGCGTTCGTCGAGGCAACCGCCGCCAGATCGCCGTACGTGGTCCAAGTACCAGGCTCGACGGCGTCCAGCGCAGCCTCGAGAACGCCGACGTATCGAGGTGCTTCCGAGGACTGCCCTGCCCTGGCGATCTTCTCCCGGTAGGCGCGTCCGGCCTCCGCGTCGAGGCCGACGCCGTCAGGATGAGTGGCCAGGGCCTCGCGGCCAGCGTCGGTGATGCCCCACCAGCCCTTCTCCTTCGTCATCCACCCGGCTGCGACCATGTCGGTAGTCCCCCACGTGAGGTTGTTCTCCCACCGACGGGTCTCATCGCGTTCGCGGAAGGTCGCCCGCTCGTAATCGCTGAGCTCATCGCGAAGGAGCTCACCGACTCGTGCCAGCACCTCGGCCCGCCTCAGTGGGCTCTCCTTCGACATGACTTGCAGCGCAGCTCGGTAAAGCAGCCATCGACGCACCGGCTCGGCTGGGCTGCCGTCATCACTAAAGCCAGGATCCACGCCTCTCTCCCCCAGCGCCTGCAACCGCTCAACGGCGTCGTTGCGCGAGACGCTGAAGACCGTCTTTGCTCCGTTCACCATGGCCAAGAGATCCCGTTGCAGCGAGTCGCGCGGGATGGGTTCCTGCTGCCACTGGACCGGCAGGAAGTGGCGGGCGATGCCCTCGTCCTGGGGGTCATAACCGTAGGTTCCGGTGCAACGGCCGAGTGCGATCAACCCCGGCCGAGTCACCAGCGGCATCACGATCAGGTCGCCGACGGCGATCGAGCTGCGGAAGGCCCAAAGCTGGCCCGTTGTGCCGGCGCGGCTCTGGGGCGATGCATCCGGATACAGCCGGTCGACGATCTCTCGCACCTGTTCACGCTTCGTGATCGCCGTCATGTCCGGTACGTCGAACCAGCCGATGCTGGCGCGTCCGAGGGACAGGTTGGATGACTCTGCCTCCCCCTTGAGACCAGCCCGGACGACCCATGCGTGTGGCGAGTTGGTCCCTGAATCGGGCCCGGATACCAATTGGTTGGCTTCCCCCGGTTGCTGACTTGTCACGGCTGCTCCTGCTCGAGAGGGGATCGGTACTCGGTGCCTGTGGCCATCGCGGCCTGCATCTCGTCGTAGATGCTCAGGATCAGGTCCTTGGTGAGATAGGTGCCGTGGGTGGCCAGTTCCTTGCGTTTGACGATGTTGAAGCTGTTCATACGCCACGTCTTCCCTTGACACCCCGAAGACATGGAATATCGCTGAGTCCAATTCCACGCGGCACGAGTGTCGAAGGTCGGCATTCCAGGATGCCGTGCCATTGAGGCCCAGAGCGGACATTCCGGGTTGAGGAAGCCTTCGCGCACAAGTTCGTCGATGCGGCCCCCAGATGCGAAGGCCGGGTTGAGGGAGATCCATGGCTCGGGCCACTGGCGGTCGGCGTCAAGTTCCTGCTCGTAGTGATGCTTGAGCCGCGCGTCCTTCACATCGATCGACGCCGTCGTGAACGACCTGTAGTCGTCGATGACCATGTCGCGCACCTTGAATACGTCCACGCTGCCTCCCCGTCGCGTAGCCGCAGCCTAGCCGAACGCCGTAGCCAACAACCCACCGAGCGGGCCCACGATGAGAGATCGTCGCCCGCCCGCGCGGAGCTGGCAACAAAAGGCGTGCGAAACGAGTCTTCCCATTCGACAAGTCACACATCTGACGGGTTCCGAGATTCCCCGTCATTCCCTGTGGCTGAGCCGACTGGTGGCGCCGCGGTGCCCCGGCTAGTCACCTCCCTGCATCACACCCACGCGCTGGGGACGGGAGAGGGCCGAGGTGCGCCGGCCAGGAGGTGCGTGCCCGGTCTACATGCGCCAGAGCAAATCGAGCAGAACAGCGGTGATCCGCGCGCCGAAGGACGCAGCGGTTGACACCGCGCGAGCGTCGGAGACCGCCGGTAAGCTGGGCTGTCTAGGTCACGCATTGACGAGGCGGGGTGATTCTCATGGCAAGGCAGTTTGAGTTCCGACTGATCGACGGCGCGGCTCCCGAAGGTGAGCTCGAGGCCGATCACCTCCTCGCGATTGTGGAGAGCCTCAAGGAGGTCGCCATGAAGCTTGGGCGAACCGAAACGGCTGCAGAGACAGTCGGTCGCCCACCGAAGAGGACGCAGCGCGTTGCGAAGCTCTCCATCGGTCTGGCCGCCGGCAGCACGAGGTTGCTCGTCCGACGCTCAGAGTCGGGCCAGGAGGTCCTGCCATTCGAGGTCGATGAGGAACGCGAGTTCGACGAAAAGTTCCAGGAGATCGTTGAGTCGATCGCCGCCGACCTGCGTCCGGAGTGGGTGCCTGCTCCCCTGGCAAGAGCAGCCGGCAACCTTCGTTCGGCCCTGGAAGTTGCCGCCCCCATTGTTGAGTTCAAGGCCGGAAATGAGGTGCAGTGCATCTTCCGCACCAAGGAGACACAGCGGGAGACATGGAAGCCCGTGGAGGCGCAAACAGCCGGGGACATGGTCACCTTCGTCGGTCGGCTTCGCGCGGTCAACCTCGATACCCACCGGCTCACAGTCACCGATGACCTCGGAAACAAAGTGACCCTTCCGAGCGTCGTCCATGACGCCGGAATCGGTCATCTGTTGGGTGAGTATGTAACGGTGATCGGAGCGCCTGAGAGGAGTTCAAAAGGCAGTCTGACTCAGATTCACGATGCCGAAATCGTTGCCGCTCCAGCGCTGCCGGACGAACTGAGGCTGGCCATCTCAAAGGTAGTCACCCTCGAGCAGATTCTGACGAGCGCTCCCGGCCCTGGGTTCGGCGGGATTGCTGATCTCACCGATGAGCAGGCGGATGATTTCCTAGACGCACTGGGTCTCTGAATGGCGGGACTCAGCACGGTACTCGTCGACACTGACATCTTCGGATCTCTATTCGTGAGGCCAGACCGTGCAGGTCAGCGAGGGCATCCCGTCACGGCTTGGCGATCAGCCCTCGAAGGCGTGCGAGTCCTCATCTCGTTCCAGACTCGGGCAGAAGTCCTCGCAGGCGTTTTCATTGATTCATGGGGCAAGCGGCGAGTCGCGGATGTTCGTGAGCTCCTTGATGCGACGCCGACGGTTGGGGTCGACTCGGACGTCATTGAGGCGTACGCGCGGCTTCGCGCTGACTGCCGACGCGCAGGGCATCCCCTCCATGCCAAGCCGCACAACGCCGACCGCTGGCATGCGGCCTGCGCCATCGCGAAAGGGCTCCCGCTCTTCGCCCGTGACGGCATCTACGCGGGCACACCAGGCCTCACCCTCTTCGATACACCAAACATCCCGCCGCCTCTCACTGGGTTCCAGACGTGACTGGGCCCCCGCAACGACCACGGCATCGCACTTCCTTGAACCAGCTCACCTGCTCCGCTTCGGAGTTGTAGTTCTTCACCACTCAGGTGGCCAGCGCCAACGCACGCATCGTGGACGAGACTGTCAGCGTCCGGGGAGGATCAAGTCAAGCTGCTGCGCCTCGATGAGAGCACAGCCGCGGGCCTCGATTTCACCGTCGATCCGGGCACCACGACAGTGACAATGGAACCGACACCCTGCCCGCCCGCGGAGGTGGCGCTGATTCTGTCCGACGCGCCAGCCAACGTCGCGCTGCTGACATCATTCCTGGAACAACTCCCTGCGCCTGCCAACGCCTCGCCGTCATATGTCTCGCCGGCGCCGACGGCTTCGGGACCGCCCCGACACCCCGGCCTGACACCAGCCGATCCGGTCAGCCGACGTCGGGGAGCACTTCGCGCAACCGGGCGAAGGCGAGCCCGCCGTCGAGCAGACGCGGCAGCGCCTCCGCCATGCCGTCTGCCGTGCCGGAGCCCGGCCGGTTGAAGTGCCCGATACAGATCGACCCCGCCCGCGCCCCTTGCATCGCCTCGCGCACCTGGCCAGGCGAGAAGGTGGCGCCTGCATCCGCGTTGATGTCGAAGTTCACCACCCGCTGCCCCAGCTCAGCGACGATCTCCACCGCCACGTCGTCAACGTGCGCCGTCCCCGACCTGAACCACAACGGCGGCGCGCCCGTCAGTTCCGCCACCCCGGCGCGACCGCCCAGCACCTCGTCGAACACCTCCCCCGCCGACGCCGTGCCCGCAATCCCGTATGCCTCGGCGCCGCTGACCGAAAGCGGCTTGTGCTCGGCGCCGTGGTTGGCGAGCTCGAACAGCGGGTCGGCGGCCAGTTCGCGTGCGATGCCCGGGTTCGCTTCGATCCACCGCAGGTTGAGAAACAGCGTCGCCGGCACCTGGAGCCGTCGGAGCACCGCGATGAGCGCCTCGTCGTAGCCCGATCCGTGGCGTCCGCCGCAGGCATCGAACGTCACCACGGCCGATTGGGCCTCGCTGCGCAGCACCACGCCGTCGACCTCCATCCCCCACTGCTCTGGGGTGCGGGCGCCGTAGCCAGCCACGATTTCGTCCCGGCTAGGCAGCGGTGCCGGACCCGTCGGGGTGGGGCTGGGCGGCCGGATGGTCGGCGATGGTGACCGACTCGGAACGGCCGACGGCGTGAGCAGCGCCGTACCAGTCGGCTGTCCTGGCGCGACGGCGCAGCCCGCCAGCCCGACCAGGCCGAGCCCGAGGACCCCTCGTCGCGCGATTTGCATGCTGGATTCTCCCACGAGCCACGCCCGCCCCTCCACGGGGGGGACATCGCACTTGGCGGCGAGCACCTTCTCGAACTGGGCTGCGAGTCGGCCACCCGCCCGCCCTACCCGCAGGCGACATCGAGAGTTGTACCCCGACCGGCTGGAGCCAAGAAATGCTGCGGAGCTCACCACGGCCAAGGAGCCGTTCGCGCCCGTCTTGAAGCTCACGGGCCTGTGTAGGGTCGGGTCATGCCAACAGACACATTCGTACCTGCGGGCTTCACGGCCCCGACCAGGCTAGTCACGTCGCGCTTCATCCTCGAGCCGCTCGGGCCGCAACACAACGAGGCCGACCTCGCAGCCTGGGGTTCCAGCATCGAGCACATCCGCTCGACACCCGGCTACCCAGACGGCAACTGGCCCCCGTCTGAGGGGATGACGCCCGAGCGAAATCTCGCTGACCTGACCCGCCACGTCGCCGACTTCGTGGCAGGCAAGGGGTTCACCTTCACCGTCTTGTCGCCCGTCGATGGTGACGTCATCGGCTGCGTCTATCTTTACCCATCGCCGTCTGAAGAGTTCGACGTCGAGGTCCAGTCATGGGTGCGGGCCAGCCACGCCGATTTGGACACGCCTTTGGCGGACGCGTTGGTGGACTGGATTGCTGGCGAGTGGCCGTGGCGACGGTTGGAACGGCGCGGCCGCTGACAAACCACTGATCAGCCTCCCTTCGCAGGTCGTCCCGGTCGGAAGATCCGCGTCACAAGGGAAGCCCCCTCGTCACCAGTGAGTTCCCCTCGTCACCAGCGATATTCCCCCGACACCAGCGAAAGCCCTCGATACCAGCGATATCCCCTCGATACCAGCCAAATCCCCCCGACACCCGCGAAAACCCTCGATACCAGCCAAATACCGCAGGTAGCCAGGAATACCGCTGGTATCCACCGCACAACGCTGGCGACCACGTCCATCCCCTGACACGGCCATCGACGGGCCAGTCGTCGCGCTGACCGCCCGACCCACACCGGTCGGTGCGGGTTTGACGTTGAGCACTATCCCGGCCTCGATGGCCGTAGAGGCCTGTTGTCACGTTCAAATCCGCATCGAACCCGGATTAGTGCTCAAGGCCCAACGCGACCACGGCCCCCAGGGACGCCAGGGACCCTTCACCGCACTCCCACCCCTCGCGCCTACACCCGCACTCTCCAGCTCTGCAATTGGGCACTAGCCTTGACCCCATGACAGTCACGCTCGCGGAAATGATCGAGATCCTGGCCGAGGCCGATCCGGTGGGACTCATCGCGGGAGGTGCGCCGAGGGACGAGTATGCGGCTGAGGCTGAGTCGATCCTCAGCCTCAGGGGGGTGCCGCGTTTGTCCGAGATCACCGGCATTTTCGCGGTGAGCTTCAGCGAGCCCGGTGCGTGTAATCGTGAGACGGCGCGCTGGATCGTGGACGAGATGGCCCAACGATCTGGTGAATCGCCCGCGACGACGAACCCCTGACGAAGCTCGACGCCGTCGGCACGCCGTCGGCTGGGCAGGGTTTTGAGCAGGATTTGCAAGTCATTGAAGCGACCTCGGTGTTGTCTGCTGACGATGCCAGCGTCTTGTCGATGAGCAGTAGATCCTGCTCAACCAGCTCACCGGACCAGACCATGCCGATTCAACCCGACCTCTGTTCGCGAACGGGCCACGAAGCGGGCACTCTGAGGGACATGAACGTCGAACCCCAGCCGCTGCGCATCCTGTTCCATTCGCCACGGATCCCGAACAACACCGGCGCGACGATGCGGCTGTCCGCCGTGACAGGAGCAGAACTGCACCTGGCCGGCCCACTCGGCTTCGACATGGACGACGCCAAGCTGCGCCGCGCAGGTGTCGACTACCGCGACCAGGCCACCACCTTCGTCCACGACTGCCTGGACGACGCCTTCGCCTCAGTCATGCCAGCCCGCGTGTTCGCATTCACCTCCCACGGCCTCACCCCTCACACCGATATTGCCTACCGGCCCGGCGACGTCTTGTTGTTCGGCCCTGAACCGACCGGGCTCACCCCGAACGTACTTGCCGACCCGCGCATCGCGGAGAAGGTGCGGATCCCCATGCGGCCCGGTATGCGCTCACTCAACCTCGCAAGCGCGGCCGCGATCGCCGTCTACGAGGCCTGGCGTCAGCTGGGCTACCCGGGGGCGGGCCTTTGAAACCTGACGTGATTGCCGCCGTCGAGGCTGGCCATCGACACGTACGGACCACGGATGGGCGATCCTCGTCGTCAGACGGATCAGAATCGACCACTGGCCGATTTTCGGGGAGCGTGACGGACGGCGGACGCGTCCGGGA
>NZ_FQZG01000118.1 GCF_900141915.1 Tessaracoccus bendigoensis DSM 12906
AAACCATCGTGGACCTTGTCTGGCGACTGTGGTCGGGTGCCTGCACCGTGTGCGGGGTGACAACGCCCACGCCTGCTCGCAGAGCGCGCCGGGCGACCCACTCAGCGTAGAACGGGCCCGTCAGGACGTGAACAGCGAGAAGTGGAACGAGTACAGCGACGGGCGGTAGACATGTTCCCCGAGCTCGACCGCCCGACCGTCTGCCGTCCGCCCAACCCTGTGCATGGTCAGGAGCGGCGCCCCCGGCTGTTCTCCAAGGGTGGAGGCCTCTTCCGGCGTCGCACCCCGGGCGCCGATCTCCTGCGTGGCCGAGGCGATGTCGACCCCCCTCTTGTGAAAGGCCTGGTAGAGACCCGAATCGCCGAGCTCCTGCCACGTGGGGGCGATGTCGAGGGGGATCAGGTTGGTCAGCAATGCGATGGGATGGTCGTCGGCGTACCGAAGCCGCCTGATGTCCAGGACGCCGGTCCCTGTTGCGATCCCGAGGCGTTCAGCCTCCGTCTCCGAGGCCTCGCGCACCTCGTAGCTCAACACTTTGGTGGTCGGGGTGAAGCCAGCCTCCGCCAGATCCTCATTCAGGGACGAGAGCTTCATCGGACGGTGCACGTGCGGGGGAGTGACCCTGGTGCCGACCCCACGCCGACGGGTCAGGAGGCCCTTGTTCGCCAGTTCCTGGAGCGCGCGACGAGCCGTCGGACGTGCCACATCAAGGCGACGAGCCATGGACACCTCGTCCTCGATCATCGCCCCGGCAGGCAGTTCCCCGGACAGGATCGCGGCCTCTATGGGCTGGGCAATCTGCTCGTACAACGGGGTGTTCGAGGCACGGTCGATCATGATCTCAGGCGAGTATGTCTCGTCCATCTGGACCTCCTACTTTGTGCGCCGTGGACCCCCGTCAACGGTTGCCAAACCAGACTTCTGGAGGCAAGCATACAATACCCATCCATTTTCTTGTTTGCACAAAATTGATGGTTGTCCGGGGTGTGTCTGCCCTCGGGGCAGGTGTTGCGATGCCACCGCCGCGCCGCGCACACCGCCCGAAAAGCGAGCGGTGATCGACTAGGTTGCCCCATCGCCACGGCGAGCAACCGCGACCGCTAGATGTGAGGACATGACACATAAATGTATTGACATGTGTGGCTAGAGCGGTTAAAGTCTACGCATAGAGGCGCCACTGACGGCGCACCACATCTCTTGAGGCTCGACGCCGCGCCAATGCTTGCGCTGGATCTGCTGCTCTAGGTACATCGGGCCGGATAGGAAAAAGAACATGACTCACAGCTCTCAACCCTGGGCGCAGGACCACCAGGGGCTGCCCCCACTCGGGGACGGCAAGTACAACAGACGACTCGGTCTGGTCACCGTCGTGGCCACGTTTGGCGGTCTGCTCTTCGGCTACGACACCGGCGTTCTCAACGGCGCCCTCAGTTTCATGATGGTCGATCCGGCACTGACCGGGGGAGCGGCGGAGCTCACCGCCGCCCAGGTGGGTCTGATCACCTCAACGCTGCTGGCGGGGGCTGCCATCGGTGCCGCGGTGGGCGGGAAGCTGTCCGACCGGTACGGGCGCCGCAAGCTCATCATCGCGTTGGCCGTCGTGTTCTTCGTCGCGGCCACAGGTTGTGTGCTGGCGCCGAACTACGCCGCACTTCTGGTGTTCCGATTCCTCCTTGGCCTTGCGGTCGGTGGCGCATCAGTCACAGTTCCCGTGTATCTGGGAGAGGTGGCCCCGTTCGAGCGTCGTGGGTCGCTCGTGAGCCGCAACTAGTTGATGATCGTGATTGGTGCATCGTCGGCATTTGCCATCAACGCAATCATCGGAAACATCTTCCATGCTGATGCCCACACCTGGCGCTACATGATGACCGTGGCGGTGCTGCCGTCGATCGCCCTGTTCTTCGGCATGCTCCGGATGCCCGAGAGCCCCCGGTGGCTGGTGTTGAAGGGCCGCGAGTCGGAGGCGCTCGACGTCCTGCGGCAGGTGCGTAGCGAGGAGCGGGCCGTCGCCGAGATGTCGGAGGTCCGAGCCCTCGCGGAAGAGGCGAAGATGGAGCAGGAGGGGACCCTGCGCGAGGTGATGGCGACAAAGTGGATGCGGCGGCTCCTCTTCATCGGGATCGGCTTGTCGATCTCCCAGCAGTTGACGGGCATCAACTCGATGATGTACTACGGAGAACTGGTTCTGCAGGACGCCGGCTTCACCCACGAGGTCGCGCTGATCGTCAACGTCTTCAACGGGCTGGCCTCGGTGTCGGCTATCCTCATCGCGCTCAAGTGGATCATCGACCGGTTCAAGCGCCGGACGATTCTTCTGGTCGGGTTCATCGGAACCAGCACGGCGCACCTGCTCATGGGAATCCTTGGGACTCAGTTGGACCTGGGCAACCCGGCAAGGCCTTGGCTGCTTCTGGTTACCATCGTCACCTTCGTGTTCATCATGCAGGCCACACAGGGGCCGCTGGTGTGGCTGATGGTTTCCGAGATCTTCCCGCTGAAGTCACGTGGCGCCATGATCGGGGTTTCGGTGTTCATGCTGTGGACGACCAACATGCTCGTGTCGCTGTTCTTCCCGATCATGCAGTCCGCGCTCGGATTCGGGACGTTCTTCGTCTTCGCCGGGCTGGGCGTGCTGGCTCTCGGCTTCATCTACAAGTTCGTGCCTGAGACGAAGGGGCACACCCTTGAGGAGCTCGAGGAGCACTTCAAGGAGACGCTCAGCTGAGTTTGAGTTGGAATCAGAGAAGGGTTGGTGGGGATTGTTTCAATCCCTACCGACCCTTCTCAGCGTCTTGGTCCTGCCTGGCAGGCCAAGGCCGGGTGCTGGTCATCCGAGGAGGTTCGATGCGGCCCAGCTGACCACTACCCAAAGGGCGGCAGCAAGGACGCTGACGCCGATGGCGAAGGCTGCGATGTTGCCGATGGCGACCAGGCCGGCGCCGATCACGATGGCCACGAGGGTCACCAGCAGGATCTTGCGGGTTGAGCGGATGTCGTCGGCGGCGGAGGTGCGGCCGGTTTCGCTGAGCGCGAAGGTGTGGGTCATGAGCGTTGTCATGTGGTAGGTCTCTCTTCTGTGCGTGTGCGAACGCATTGAGTGACCGGGTGGCCGTGCGTTCGCACGACCATGTGTGCCTGGGTTTCCACCCAGGAACCTCGGTTGAGGTATGCACCTATTCTAAGTGGCGGGCGCGTGTCGGCCAAACGGCCTACCATTACGCGGGGACTTGACAGTGAGGTACTGCGACGGCCAGGCGTGTGCCGTCAGTGAACGCCGTCGGAACCGGGTGGCTGGACCGCCGAAAATCGGCCAGTGGTCGATTGTGCTCCGTCTGGTGACGAGTATCCGCCACTGCCTGCTCGCCTCGGCCTTTGTCAGCGCCGTGGCTGGACTGCCGAAAATCGGCCAGTGGTCGATTGTGCTCCGTCTGGTGACGAGTATCCGCCACTGCCCCCGGGAAAGACCACTGCCCTGGGGGCAGAACCCCGGGGCAGTGGCGGGCCGTTAGATGTTCGAACGCCGGTCGTTGAGGAAGGCGTAGTAGACGCCGATCAGCAACCCGCCGCCGACGAAGTTGCCGACGAGCGCTATGGCGATGTTGCCGACCGCTGGGAGCAGCTCAATGCCATGCGTGAGGCCGACCAGAGTGAACAACACGGTGTTGGCGACCGAGTGCTCAAGCCCCAAGAAGACGAAGAGGAAGACGGAGAGGACCATGGCCAGAGCCATCGTGAAGACGTCAGTGAGGTAACCGTTGTAGACCATCAGCATCGCCACATTAATCAGCAGGTTGCAGAGGATGGCCCGGACGAACAGGTCGCCAGCCCCTGAGAAGCTCTCGAGGTAGCCGAGTTTCGTTTCGACCGCGGCCACCATCTTGTGGCCTGTCTCGCCGCCGATCAGAGTGGAGAATCGCAGCGGGATCGCGAGCATCAGGCCACCCAAGAAGTTGCCGAGATAGCAGAGCCCCAGCAGCCCCAATGCCCTTCCTGCGGTCAACCGACGGTGGTAGACCGCGATCGAGCTGAGCATCATGTTCGACGTCAGGAGCTCGGACTTGGTGAAGTAGATGAATACGAGAGCCCATCCGAAGACGAATGCGCCGAGGAGTCGACCCACGACTCCGAGGTCGGTGCCACCGATGGGGATGGCGGCGAAGGAGGCGGAAAGTGCGAAGTAGGCGCAGTAGAAGATGCCGATCAGCACGCCCGCCATTGCTGCCCGCTGAAGGTAGCGCAACCGGATCTGCTTCGACATGTGCGCCTTGATGTCGGCTGCCTCCAGGGCGGCCTCGATGAAGACGCGGCCAGGATAGAGGTGGGACTGATGATCGTTCACCACTCTAGTTTGTCAGGACATTTGAGAAAATGGAAGAGCATTTGGGAACATCTCGCTGCGGATCTCGTCTAGTGGGTCGAGCAGGCGTCCCTGATGCGGGGCTCTCGTCCCGGGGGCTCTGGCTGTGTAGTCTCTCGGATCGACGTCGATGTTCGAAGGGGCACGCGCGCTGGGGCCTGGATGTTGAGAAGGGCCGGCGGGGATCTTGAAGATCCCTACCGACCCTGCTCAGTGTGGGGGTCCTGCCTGGTCACCCCAGGCGGGGCGCTGATCATCCGAGGAACTTTGAAGCTGCCCAGCTGGCGCCCGCCCAGAAGACGGTCACGAGAAGGCCTGCGGCGACGGCGAAGGCGAAGGGGTTGCCGGTGGCGCCCAGGCCGATGGCGACCGCGACGATCGCGAGTGTGGCGAGCACGATCGTGAGGGTGAAGCGGTTGTTGTCGTCGGCCGCGGTGCGGGCGGATTCGCTGAGCGCGATGTTGGGGGTCATGAGCTGTGTCATGTCGTCGGTCCTTATCTGTTGCGTGTGCGAACGCGCAAAGCGACCGGTTGGCCGTGCGTTCGCACGGCCATGTGCCCGGGCTGGTGCCCGGCAACCTCGTATGAGGTATGTGTTAACAATAGACGGTGGGGCGTGTGTGGCGCAAATGGGCCGCGTGTGCTGTGGGCGAACACCGTCGGATCGGGGGGGGGCGGTGGGCGATTCTCGTGTCGGGCCGGATGAGAATCGGCCAGTGGTCGATTCTCCAGGGAGAGGCGTTGGGTTGGTGTCGTGGATGAACGCCGCATGGGCCGGGCGGTGGGCGATTCTCGTGTCGGGACGGATGAGAATCGGCCAGTGGTCGATTTTCCGGGGAGCGGGAGGGCCGGGGGAGGAGGGGAGTGAGGGTCGGGGAGGAGGGAAGTGAGGGTGAAGGGAGAGAGACGGCGTGGGTGGTCGGATCGCGGGTGCTGCCTGGTCACGCCGACCGGGACGCAAGGAGGCCCCCGACCAGACGGTCGGGGGCCTCCTGGATCCGGGTCGGGGGGACTACGGCGCGGGGATCAGGATGTCGCGAACCAGGGCGTCGAGATCGGCGTCTGCCTCCAGGAACTGGCGCAAGGTCTTGCGGGTCGGGCCGAAGTCCTCGAACTCCTCGATGGTCATGCCGTCGACCTCGTAGAGCTTACGGAAGTCGGGGATCCGGTTGAGCTCTTCCAGGTAGTGCTCGTGGACAGGCTCGTTGATCTTCTCCACCACGTCGTAGCCGGACGCGTTGATGATCTCCTGCCACTTGAACGGGGGCGACACGACCAGGTCGCCGCCGATGAGTTCCGACCACTGCAGGACGTTGCGGAAGGCGGCCGAAAGCACGCGGGAACGGAGACCACGGGCCTGGAAGACCTCGTAGGCGCGCTTGATCGCCGCGACGCCTGCCCATTCCAGTGCCGACGGGTCGACGAACAGCTTGTCGCGAGCCACCACGTGCTTGAGCCAGTCGTCGATCCGACCGACCATGAGGGTGACGACCGGGCCCATCCGGGAGACGTCGTGGCCCTCGGCCTCACGGCGGACGAGGCCGCGCTCGATCGCCTCGCCGGCCTGGACGGCCTGCGGGACGGAGAACGACACCGTCACGTTAATGCTCACGCCGCGGTAGGTGGCGTCCTCGATGGCTTCGATGCCGACCTTGGTGGCCGGGATCTTGACGACGATGTTGTCGGCGAGGCCATGGAACTCGACGGCCTGGTCGGCCAGCGCCTTCGCGTCGCGGTGGAAGCGGGGATCGGTCTGCACGGAGAGACGGCCGTTTCGTCCGTTGTGCTCATCGAAGATCGGCTTCAGCAGCGCCGCGGCCTCGACCGACATGTCACGCACGGCCTGCCAGCCGATCTGGGACTCGCCCCAGGTCGGGTTCGCGGCGGCGATGGCCTCGATGCGGGGGCGCCACACGTCGAGGTGCTTCTTGATCGTCGAGTAGGCGATCACAGGGTTGCAGGTTGCACCGACCCCGCCGAAGGCGATCGACTGCTTCAGCTCTGAAAGATCGGACGAATCGTTCCAGAGTGCGGTCGGCGTGGTGCGCGCCGCCTCGAGCAGG
>NZ_FQZG01000046.1 GCF_900141915.1 Tessaracoccus bendigoensis DSM 12906
TGGTGATCGTTGCGGACACCAGCGGTTTGTGGCCGATACCAGCAGTATCGCTGGACACCTGCCGTATACCGCTGGTGACGAGCATTTCCGCTGGTGTCGGCGGCGGAACGTTGGTGTCGCGACCTAACCCTGGTGTCGACGACCTGACCCTGGTGACGACCGCAGATCGCAGGTGACCCGCCAACCCGCCGTCGACGCTGAGCCCAGAGGCGCCCACCCACCGGGCAGGATTCTGGGCACCCAAGACACGTCGTCTATCGTTGCTTGACCCTTCCTCCCCAGGAGCCCGAATGCCCGAACGACGCCAGAGCCGATGCATCGCCGTCGTCGGCAACGGCCGACTGGGCAAGGCTCTCTGCGTCCTCCTCCGCGCCCACGGATGGGACGTCCAAGGGCCGTTTGGCCGCGGAGCGGACCCGGAACAGGCCGACGTCGTGCTGCTCTGCGTCCCCGACTCGCAGATCGCCGCCGCGGCTGCCAACGTAACCACTCGTAACGGGCTCCTCGTGGGGCACTGCTCCGGAGCGACGACTCTAGCGCCACTCGCCCCGCACGATGCGTTCGGGATGCACCCCCTGATGACCGTTCCAGACAAAGGAACACCGGTCTTCGACGGCGTCACCGCGGCCATCGCAGGCACGACCAGCGAAGCCCTGGAGACGGCGACGGATCTGGCTCTCTCACTTGGCATGTCGCCGGTGGAGATCGACGATGCGGCCCGCCCCGCCTACCACGCGGCAGCGTCGGTCGCCTCGAACTTCCTTCTTACCCTGGAGGACCTGGCCGAACGACTCGCAGCCTCGGCGGGCATGCCGCGCGAACGGTTGGTGCCCCTGGTCCGTGCGACCGTCGAGAACTGGGCACAGCACGGGGCAGCGACGGCGCTGACGGGGCCCATCGCGCGGGGCGACCGCGCCACGGTCGCCGCCCAGCGGCTCTCCGTCGCGCAGGAGTGCCCGGACGACCTGGAACTGTTCGACGCGCTGGTGGCCGCCACCGGGCGACTGAGTGAAAAAGGTAGGAGCTCATGAGGATCGTACGCACCTTGGAAGAGTTGGGCGACGCGCTTGAGGACGCCGACACGGTCGGCCTGGTGCCCACCATGGGCGCCCTCCACGAAGGCCACCTGTCACTGATCAGGACCGCCCGGGACGAGTGCGATGTGCTGGTGGTGTCGGTGTTCGTCAACCCCACGCAGTTCAACGACCCCGCAGACCTGGCCGCGTACCCCAGCGACGAGCCCCGCGACGCAGCCCTCGCCGAAGGCGCCGGCGCCGACGTGTTCTTTGCGCCACCTGCCGAAGAGATCTACCCAACCGGCTTCGCGACGACCGTGAGCGTCAGCGGCGTGAGCGAGCCCCTCGAGGGTGCCCACCGCGGCAAGGCCCACTTCGACGGCGTCGCCACCGTGGTTGCCAAGCTGCTGATCGCCGTCGCCCCGGACGTGGCCTATTTCGGGCAGAAGGACGCCCAACAGGTGGCGGTAGTCAGGCGACTCGTCGCCGACCTCGCGCTGCCGGTCGAGATCTCGGTGTGTCCGACGGTGCGGGAGCCGGATGGCCTGGCGATGTCCAGCCGGAACGTCCGACTCGCCCCGGAGGACCGGCCGAGGGCCCTCGCGTTGAAGGCGGGCCTTGACGCGGCCGCCTCCGCGGCGACCGAGGGCGCCGACCCCCGTGCCGCCGAAGCCGCCGGGCTCGCGGCGATGCGTGAACGCGACGTCGAAGCCGAGTACTTCGCCATCGTCGACCCGGAGACCTTCGCCCCCGCCGATGACCTCACCCGACCCGCACTTGCGGTCGTCGCCGCGACCGTCGACCAAGTTCGACTTATCGACAATCAGCCGATCGACCCGATCCCCACCCAGGAGGCCCTCTGATGTATCGCACCATGCTCAAGTCCAAGATACACCGCGCGACCGTCACCGATGCCGACCTGCACTACGTCGGCTCCATCACCGTCGACCCCGATCTCCTCGAGGCCGCCGACATCTTCGAGCACGAGCAGGTCGCCGTGGTCAACGTCGACAACGGTGCCCGGTTCGAGACCTACACCATCGCGGGCGAACGGGGCTCCGGGCAGATGAAGGTCAACGGCGCCGCGGCCCGCCTGGTGCACCGCGGCGACACGATCATCGTCATCTCCTACGGTCAGTATGACCGCACCGACATGGCCGACTACAGGCCGGTGGTCGTCCACGTGCGGCCGGACAGCAACGCCATCATCGAGGTCGACGCCGAGGTCGCCACCCTCCTGACGGAACGCTGACCGCGATGTCATCTCGCCCAGGCCAGACCAAGGCCACCTCGCCAGGCCCGCGGGTGACGCCGTCAGTCCTGGCCGACATGAAGCACGCTGGTAGACCGATCGTGATGGTCACCGCCTACGACTACCCCGGTGCGCTCGCAGCGGAGAAGGCCGGCGTCGACGTCGTCCTGGTCGGCGACTCGGCGGCGATGACCGTACTCGGCCACCCCGACACCAATCAGGTCACCGTCGACGAGATGCTGATGCTCACCGCGGCGGTGCGTCGCGGTCTCCAGGGGCCGATGCTCATCGGCGACCTGCCATACGGGTCCTACGAGGAGAGCGACCAGTTGGCGGTGGCCACCGCCCGACGCTTCGTCGACGAGGCCGGTTGCGACGCCGTCAAACTCGAAGGCGGCGGGCCGACCTCGGTGTCGCGGGCCCGCGCGGTCATTGGTGCGGGCATCCCCGTGATGGGGCACGTCGGCCTGACACCGCAGAGCGCTGCTGAGCTGGGCGGGTTCAGGGCTCAGGGCACAACGGCCGCCGGAGCGAGGCGGGTCGCCGACGAGGCGCTCGCACTCCAGGCTGCTGGTTGCTTCTCAATCGTCTTCGAGGCCATCCCCGCCGCGCTGTCCGAAGCGGTTATGCCCCAGATGGGGGCGGTGGTGGTCGGGATCGGCGCCGGGGGCGCGGTCGACGGGCAGGTGCTCGTGTTCCACGACCTGCTCGGCCTGTCCTCGGGCGGCTCAGCCAGATTCGTGAAGCGCTACGCCGAACTCGGCAAACAGACCGTCGACGCCCTGCGCGACTACGCCGCAGACGTGCGGAAAAGGGCCTACCCGGGCCCCGAGCACTGCTACCGGATCAAGGCAGAAGAGTTGGCCACCTTCCTGGCCTCCGCACCGTGGCCGTGACGCCGCATCGAATCAGATGGGAGGGCGGAGTCGACAGATTCGTGACAGATTCGTGACAGATCCCGGCTTCAGCCAAGGCATCGGCCGATTCGGCGGGAGACTGTTTCTCGGGGGAACAACGCGTGTTCTACCGGGGTCTCCGGGCCCCGGCAGAACCGTGCCATAGGGCGGATTGCTGCGTGGCACGTGCGGCCAAGGTCCTGACCGGGGGATCAGGGCCGGGCCACGCCATCCAAGGTCCTGTTTTTGGGCCCTGTGTGCCTCGGGAACCACTCATGGCGGCTAGGCTCGGGGAATGAATGGTGTTCGCTGGGGCATAGTCGGTGCCGGGTCGGTCGCGGGCCTGGTCGCCGGTGACTTCCAGTTCGTGCCAGGGGCAGAACTGGTCGCGATCGCGTCGCGAAGCGAGGAGAAGGCCGAGACCTTTGCTGCGCAGTATGCCGTGCCGCGCGCCTTCGGTGACTACCACTCGATGCTGGCCTCTCCCGACATCGATGCCGTCTACATCGCCACCCCACACGCCCAGCACCGGGACATCGCGCTTGCCGCAATCGCCAACGGAAAGGCGGTGTTGGTGGAGAAGTCATTCGCGACGACGTTGGCCGGGGCCCGGGAAGTTGTGCAGGCGGCGCGGGCGGCCGGGCTCTTCGCCATGGAGGCGATGTGGACCAGGTTCGTGCCCGCCATCGCCGCGGCCCGTGAGGTGGTGGCCTGGGGAAGGATCGGGGACGCCATCGCGGTCCAGGGCGACCTGTACGCCTACCGGGAGTACTCGGAACGGCATCGGCTCTTCAACAAGGAGTTGGGCGGCGGGGCGATCCTCGACCTCGGCGTCTACCTGGTCAATCTCGCACAGATGTTCCTGGGCGACGTGAAGTCCGTTGACTGCATGGCGCGGCTCTATCCGACCGGGGTGGATAAGGCCGCCTCGATCACGTTGGCGCATGTCGGGCACGGGATGTCGTCGCTGGCCTGCGGTTTTGACGGCCCGGGCCCGGGGCGGATGGTGGTCATCGGCACCAAGGGCTGGATCGAGATCGAGCCCCGGTTCCATCACCCCTCGGTGATCTCCATCCACCGTGCAGGGGTGTTGCCGAGGGTCATCGAGGCGGCACCGTCAGGCCGCGGCTACAGCCACGAGTTCGCCGAGGCCAGCAAGCGCATCTCGGAGGGGGCTACCGAGTCGCCGACGATGCCGCTGGCGGACACCCTTGAGGTGATGCGCGTCCTCGAATCCTGCCTGCGCCAGGCCGGCGTCTACCACAGGGACGCTCAGGTGCCTGGCCTGGCCTGACCGCGGTCAGCGGTGTGACTCGTAGAAGCCCAGCATGGTGTCGGTGCGCAGCGCCGTCTGCAGGTCCGCCAGGGCTGCCTTGTCGAGGAGGACGATCGACTGGCCGTCGGCCGAGGTGCCGAACCCCGAGGTCGGGATCTGGAACGAATGGATGTCCGCACCGCGCACGTCCCGCATCGACCAGCCCAGGTCGAGGATCGCCTGGTTCGTCAGTGCCTCATCGACGGTGAAGTTGCTGCCGAGCGTGGTGACGGCCTCCCGGAACCGGGCTGGATCGGTCAACACGCCGGTCGACGTCAGCTTTTCGACGACGGCCTTGATCACGTCGCGCTGCCTGGTCGCCCGGCCGAAGTCGCCGTCTGAGAGGTTCTTGCGCTGCCGCACATAGATCAGGGCCTCGTTACCGTCGAGAGTGATCTCTCCCTTCGGGAACTGGAGGTCTCCTGCCGTCGACGCCTCGCGGTTGTTCACCGTGACCCCGCCAAGGGCGTCGATGACGTTGACGAAGCCCTCGAAGTCGATGATCGCGGTGTGGTCCATCGGGACATCGAGCAGTGATTCCAGGGTTTCCACGGCCAGCGCGGCCCCGCCCCACGAGTAGGCCGCGTTGATTTTTGCGTCGCTGTGGCCGGGGATCGGTACCCAGCTGTCCCGCGGGATGCTCATCAGGAACACCTGCTTGCGGTCACCCGAGATGTGCAGCAGCTGCAGCACGTCCGAGCGGCCACGCTCGGTGCCGCGATGGTCAGAGCCCATCAGCACGAAGTTCAGCGGCGCGGCCTTGGCCTCGCTCGGTTGGACCGGCGTGGGGCGCCTTCCCGTCGGCATGATG
Source organism: Tessaracoccus bendigoensis DSM 12906 (assembly GCF_900141915.1). Taxonomy (GTDB): domain Bacteria; phylum Actinomycetota; class Actinomycetes; order Propionibacteriales; family Propionibacteriaceae; genus Arachnia; species Arachnia bendigoensis. Next base: position 5,291 of record NZ_FQZG01000046.1, read on the forward strand.
CTGGGTTCGCGCCTGATGTTGTCCATGGCGTCGACGGCGGACTTGGCGTAGTAGCCGACCACCCCGACGGCGGCCAACACCAATGCGATGACAACGCCGAGCACGGAGAACAGGAGCCGCCGGTTCCTGCGCCGTTCAGGGCGTGCCGAAGCTCCAGGCTGGTCCTCGTCAGGCCGCTTTTCGTCGCTCACACGGGTAGCTTAGACCCGTCAGGCCTTCTGGAGCCGCAACCTGAGATCGAGTTCGGGGTCCTCATCGGTGGGCGCGTCGACCTCGTCCTGCGTCAACTCGACCGCGAGCACCTCTGAGGCGATCAGATCCCGGTGGACGGCGATCGCGGCGGCCAGCTCGGGTCCGGCCTCCAGCGCAATCCGGATCCGGTCCGACACATCCAGCCCGGCACGCTTTCGCGCCTCCTGCACGAAGCGGATCACCTCGCGGGCCTGACCCGACTGGATCAACTCGGGGGTCAGTTCCAGGTCGAGGGCCACGGTCTCTCCCTGCTCGTTGACGACCGACCAGCCCTCCCTGGGCCGTTCGGTGACGATCACGTCGTCGGCGGTCAGTTCAACCTGTTCGCCTTCGAAATCCATGATCGCCTTGCCCATCTCGCTCAGTTGGCTCGCAAGCCAATCGGCGTCCAACTCCGCGATGGCCTTGGCCACCAGCGGTGTGCGCTGCGCGTACCGCTTGCCGAGGCTGCGGAAATTGCCTTTCGCGGTGTGGTCGACGAGGTCGCCTGCGGAGGCGAACGACTCGATCGACTCGACGTTCAGCTCGGCCTTGATCTCCTCCTGAAGCTCGGGTGAGAGTTTCTCGAAGATCGCCGACGGCACCAGCATCCGGCGCAGCGCCTGCCGCACCTTCACCCTCGATTCGGAACGCGCCGCCCTGCCCAGCTCGACCGTGCGTCTGGTCAGCCCCATTGCCTCGGTGAGGAGGGGGAACATCCGCGTCTCGTCGACCTTCGGCCAGGAGGCGAGATGCACCGAGCTCGGGCCTTCGGGGTCGGCGGCGTGGAACATGTCCTGCCAGACGCGCTCGGTGACGAACGGCATGATCGGGGCAAGCAGCCGCGTCAGGATGTCGAGCGTCTCGTGGAGAGTCCACAACGCGCCCTCGTCGCCGGCCCAGAAGCGACGGCGCGAGCGACGCACGTACCAGTTGGACAGGTCGTCGATGAAGTCTGCCAGGGCGGCGCCGTAGCGCTGGGTGTCGAAGTTGTCGAGTGCTTCTGAGGTCTCCTCGATCAGCTGCTGAGTGGCCGTGGTCAGCCAGCGGTCGAGCACGTGGCGCTGCGCCACCGCTGGCGCCTCACCGCCGGGGTTCCAGCCGGCAGCACGCGCATACAGCGACTGGAACGCGACCGTGTTCCAGTAGGTGAGCAGCACCTTCCTGACGGTCTCGCCGATCGCCTGGTGCCCGACCCTTCTGGCCGACCAGGGTGATCCGGAGCATGCCATGAACCAGCGCACCGCGTCGGCGCCGTGCCGGTCCATCAGCGGGATCGGTTCAAGCACGTTGCCCAGATGCTTGCTCATCTTGCGGCCGTCGTCGGCGAGGATGTGCCCGAGGCACACCACGTTGCGGTAGCTGGACTGGTCGAACACCAACGTGCCGACCGCCATCAGGGAATAGAACCAGCCACGGGTCTGGTCGATCGCCTCGCAGATGAAGTCGGCCGGGTAACGCTCGGAGAACTGCTCGGCCGACCCCGGCGCATGCGGGTAGCCCCACTGCGCAAACGGCATCGAACCGGAGTCGAACCACGCGTCGATGACCTCAGGCACCCGGTGCGACTCCTTGCCGCAGGTCGGGCAGGGGAATGTGACGGCGTCGACGTAGGGCCGGTGCGGGTCCAACGCGCTCTGGTCGGTACCCGTCAAATCGGAGAGTTCGGCCCGCGACCCGACGGCGACCTGGTGGTCATCCTCGCAGCGCCAGATCGGCAACGGCGTTCCCCAGTAGCGGGTACGGGAGAGCGCCCAGTCGATGTTGTTGTTGAGCCAGTCGCCGTAGCGGCCGTGTTTGATCGACTCCGGGTACCACGATGTGGCCTCGTTCTCCGCGAGCAGCCGGTCCTTGATCTTGGTCGTGCGGATGTACCAGGAAGGCATCGCGTAGTACAGCAACGGGGTGTGGCACCGCCAGCAGTGCGGGTAGGAGTGCGTGTAGTCGAGTCTGCGGAACAGCAGGCCCCGCTCGGTGAGGTCGGCGACCAGGGCGACGTCGGCCACCTTGAAGAACTGGCCGCCGATCAGGTCGAGGCCTTCTTCGAACGTGCCGTCCTTGCGGACGGGGTTGACGAAGGGCAGGTCGTACCTGCGGCACACCGCCATGTCGTCCTCGCCGAAGGCCGGTGCCTGATGCACGAGGCCCGAGCCGTCCTCCGTCGTGACGTAGTCGGCGAGCACCACGAAGTGTGCGGGGGAGGGGAACTCGACGAGTTCCAGCGGTCGCTGGTAGTTCCAGCGCTCCAGGTCGGCGCCGAGGAAGGTGTCGGTCAGCGTCCACTCATCGCCGAGTACCTTCTCGGCGAGCGGTTCGGCGATCAGCAGCGACTTCTGCCCGGGATGCGTGGCGACGCGGTACGTCACCTCGGGGTGTACCGCGACGGCGGTGTTCGACACGAGGGTCCATGGCGTCGTCGTCCACACCAACAGGTCGACGTCGCCGGCCAGGGGGCCGGAGGTCAGCGGGAACCGGACATAGATCGACGGGTCTGTCACGTCCTCGTAGCCCTGCGCGAGTTCGTGGTCGGACAGCGCGGTGCCGCAGCGCGGGCAGTATGGGGCGACCCGGTAGTCCTCTTCAAGCAGCCCCTTGTCGTGGATCTGCTTGAGTGCCCACCACAGCGACTCGACGTACTCGGGCTTCATGGTGACGTAGGCGTCCTGCAGGTTGACCCAGTACCCCATGCGTTCGGTCAGCTCGGAGAAGGCGTCAACGTGACGCAGCACCGACTCGCGGCACTTCGCGTTGAACGCCTCGACGCCGTATGCCTCGATGTCCGCCTTGCCGGAGAAGCCGAGTTCCTTCTCGACCGCGAGCTCGACGGGCAGGCCGTGGCAGTCCCAGCCGGCTTTGCGCTCGACGTGGAACCCGTTCATCGTCTTGTACCGGGGGAACAGGTCCTTGAAGACCCGGGCCTCGATGTGGTGGGTGCCGGGCATCCCGTTGGCCGTCGGGGGGCCCTCGTAGAAGGTCCACGGCTTCCCACCTGCCGTCTGGCGCAGCGACTCTGAGAAGGTGTCGCGTTCGGCCCACAACGCGAGGATGCCCCGCTCAAGCGCCGGAAAATCGACCTGGGCAGGCACGGCCTGGTAGCCGGGTGAGGTGGTCATGTGCGGGTTTCCCTTCCATCAGCATCACTACTGAAGGGACGGGCCTGGGCCCGCGGTACCACCCTCCTTGGGCGCCTTGGCACCCCACTCTTGCGTCACCGCCGCCGGGTCTAATTGGCGAGCTGGACTCGCCGTTCTTCCGGCAACTCCGGGGTGATGGCCCCATCCTCGCCTTGCGGTGCGCAACCATTATGCGACGAGGGTCGCCGTCTACTCAAACCATAAGGTGACGCCGTCGGCGAAACAGCGACCGGGGTCAGGTGGCTCCCGCCGGATGCGGCTGGCACGATGGAGGTTCGATGAGGAGGTGGCGGCACGGTGACAAGCGGTGAGATCGAGGGCTGGGTGCGGGAGCGCGGCATGGAGTTCTACCCGATGTGGCCAGCGATGCGCGGCATGTTCCGCGGCGGTGAGATGTTCGACGGTGGGGACCGCCAGCTGTTCGACGGTTGGGCCGGAATGCTCGGCGGGTTGCCCGTGTTCGGGTTCCAGGCCGCAGCCGGCTCCGATCCGGACGGGCCGCTCTACGTCGTCGGGGTCCGCCTGCCCGGAATCACCTTTCCCGGGCTCACGATGATGGAGTCGGGCTTCGACGGAGAAGTCCCAGCCGTGCCCATCGACCCTGTGTTCGACCTGTCGTGGAAGGTGAGCGCACGCAACCCGACGTTCGCCCGCGACCTGGTCAGCCGCCCGATGCAGGCCGTGCTGATCGACATCACGCCCGACTTCTCCCAGATCTGGCTCGAACGGGACGCGGTGCTCCTCAGCGCCCGCGGCGGGGTGTCCGCGACCGCCGTCGAGCGCTACCTCCAACTCCTGCGACGGCTCGTCGACACCATGCCGACCCGCGTCCTCGACGCGCTCCGCACACCGAAGGCGCCTGCACCGCCCCCGTGGCCCACTCCGACCCGCCACCCGCAGTTCCCTCCCACCGTGGCACTCCCCCCGGTGTCCGGCATCGGAAACGAATGGGGTGCGTGGGCCACCCGCCGCGGCTGGATGCATTACCCGAGCGGCCGGGAGGTGGCCGAGCGGATGAACCGCGGGCCGCTTCCCACCGGGCGCCACATCGACGCCTTCGTCGGGCGCTTCGGCGAGTTGCCCTGTTTCGGTTGGCGGACGATCACCGGCACGGGGGAGCAGTCGAGGATCAGGCAGGTGCTCTGCATCAGGAGGCCGGGGCTCGACCTCAACCCGGTCAAGGTCACCCTCGACGACGCGATGCTCACCGAACTCGTAGGCAGCGGCGACATTGAGGTCGGAGACCCCGACTTCGACTCCCGCTGGCGGGTCACGTCGCGTTCACCCGAAAGTGCCAGGGCGGTGCTGACGCCTGCGGTTTGGAAGCTCATGGGCGAACCGTTCGTCCCGGAGTTCGCGCAACTCTGGTTCGAGCACGACGTGGCCGCGGTGATCACCGACCGGGCCATCGGCCCGGACCGCGTGGATGAGTACCTGGTGTTCCTCCACAAGCTGATTACGCGGATGGGCCGCTGACGCCGTCGCGCAGGGTGGTGGCCCATTCTCGCGACCAGACGGATGAGAATCGGTCAGTGGTCGATTTTCCGAGGTCGGGCGGAGGATCGTCCGCGGTTGGGCGGAGGGGAATCGGAGGTGCCAAGATGAGGAACATGCCCATCTTCAACGTCCCCCTTACCGAACTTCGAGAACGCACCAGCATCAAGTGGCGCCGCTTTGAGCCGGACGTCCTGCCGATGTTCGTGGCGGAGATGGACGCGCACATCGCGCCACCGATCCGGGAACGCCTCGAAAGGGCGTTGAGAATGGGCGACACCGGCTATCCGGAGTTGCCCATCTATCAGGAGGCGATGGCCGACTACGCGAACTGGCAGTGGGGGTGGGATCTGGATCCCGCAGACGCGACCCTCGTCACCGACGTGGTGACGGGGATGAGGGACGCCCTTGAGGCCGTCAGTTCCCCCGGCGACGCCGTCGTGATCAACCCTCCGATCTATCCGCCGTTCCGGGGAATCAGCCACGACCGACGGCTGGTCGAGGTCCCGATGGTGGCAGGACGACTCGACCTCGAAGGGCTTGAGGAGGCGTTCAGGACGCAGCGACCGGCCGCCTATCTGCTGTGCTCGCCGCACAACCCCGACGGCACCATCCACACCCGGCAGGAGCTTGAGACGGTCGCAAGGCTCGCCGATGCGTACCAGGTGGCGGTCATCTCAGATGAGATCCACGCGCCACTTGCCGGGGCCCGGCACGTGCCCTACCTGGACGTCGACGGCGCTTCGAACGCCGTGATCGTCATCTCGGCTTCGAAGTCGTTCAACCTCGCGGCCCTCAAGGCGGGCCTGGTCATCGGCGATTCCGGGATCAGGAACCGGCTTCGGCCGATGGTCTCCGACGGCGCCAGCTATTTCGGCGTCCTCGCGCATTCGGCGGCGCTGACCGATGGGCGGGAGTGGTTGGCGGAGGCCTCGGCCGAGATCACGGGCAACAAGGAGTTCTTCGCCGAGCGACTCAGGGCCACGTTGCCGCAACTGGAGCACACCCCGTCCGAGGGCACCTACCTGGCCTGGGTCGACTGCGCGCCTCTCGGGCTCGCGAACCCGGGGCAGCACTTCCACCGGATCGGGAGGGTCAGGTTCAACTTCGGGGCGGAGTTCGCGCCCGAGACGGCGTCGTTCGTGAGGGTGAATCTGGCCACATCGCACGACATCATCGAAGAGGCGGTCAGGAGAATGGCGGCGTCGATCGGCGCCGTCGAAGAATAGGAATTGGCCCCCGCCACCTCGTAGGCTGCTATGTAACACCCACCAGCAGGAGGACCAGATGACGCAACCCGTTGCGGCTTGGCGTGTCAGCTACACGCCTGGAAATTGGCTGGTGCTGGCCGGTCCGACGATGCTCGTCGTCATGTTGCCTGCCCCAGCCCGGGCGTCCGGGCTGGTCAACGAGCTGTGGTCTGACATCGTGACCGCGGAATCGGTGGACGGCCTGCTCAAGCTCGCCGGGGAGGTCGGCCTCGATTCGATGCCGGACTTCGGCGCGTTCTTCTGGGACAACCGTGGCCTGCACGCGCTGACAAGGGGACGGGTCCGCGTGATCGACACCGAGGACGGGTCCGTCGCGCTTGAGGGCGAGGGGACGCTCACGTGGAACGAGGCGAATCTCGGTGCCGTCCGGAACCTGCGCATCGACCTTGAGCGGGTCGACGACGACGAGGTGTTGCGGCTGCCGCTGGTGGTCGGAGCGGCCAGCGTATCGGCCATCCAACTTACGACTGATCCCGATGCGTTGATCAGGTTCCCTAGCCACGAGCAGTTCGGTGTGTTGTCGGACAGCGCGGTTCCTGCCGCGGGGCCCGAACCGGTCGCCGGGCCAGCGATCGACCCCGAAGACGAGCGCCCGGCCAACCTTGAGGTGGTCCCCGAGGCTGTCGCGGTTGAGGTGCCTGATGCTGTCGTGGAAGAGCCGGTCCCCGATCCTTTCGCCGAAGAGTCGGTACCAGGTGCGATCGCGGAGGAGCCGGTGGCAGAGGTGCCAAACGCCCTCGACGACCAGGCGCCCGATCCCACTTCGTCCGATTCCGGCCCGGACGACGTGGCGGCCGTCCCGGAGCCGATCGCGTCCACGATCGTAGAGGAGGACGGGTTCCCGGAGCTGCGTGACGGCTCCGGCCCGGACGACTCCACCGATCCGGGGGCAATGATCGCCCCCGCCCCAGAGCCGGCGGTCGAAGCGCCTCGCCCCGCGCCGGTGGTGGTTCCGCCGACGCTGGGCGAAGTGGACGACGAGGGCGGCACCATCTTCTCCACCGGCCTGGCGGCCACCCATAAGCCGGCCCAGCAAGCCGAACAAGCCCTCGATCCCCAGGTGCTCGCCGTGCCGTGCAGCAACGGGCACGCGAACCCGCCGGGGGCCCGCAGCTGCCGGATCTGCAAGGCGCCGGTCGACTCCACGAACCCGAGATTGATCAGGCGGCCGCTGCTCGCCGGCGTCCACACCAACAAGGGCGAGTTCTTCGACGTCGTCGCAGGCATCGTGATCGGGAGGGCTCCCGACGGGGGCAGCGGGCCGGCCGGCGCGTTCCTGCTGCGCGTGCCGAGCCCGGGCAGCGACATCTCACGCAACCATCTGCTCGTCACCACCCGCGACTGGAACGTACACATCACAGACCTCCACTCAACCAACGGCACCACGGTGCTGCCGCCCGGCGAACAGCCCTTCATCCTGCATGACGGCGCCTCCGTCCAGGTCGAGTTGGGCACTGTGCTCGACCTTGGTGACGGGGTATCGCTGCGCATCGAGCCGCCACGCGGCTGAGCGCCAACGATTTAGGGGATGGTCTTGACGGTTGAGAGGCACACCGCGCGTCCACTGCGGCTGATCGGCCGTTTCGTTCGCCGATCCTGGCAGGGGCTGCTGGTCGCGGTGCTGGCGGTCGCGCTCGGCGTCGCAGCGTTCGTCAGCCCAGGGCTCGTCGAAGCCGACGTGGTTCTTGACGACGGCAATGTCTACGTCGTCAAGGGCGATTCGGAACTCGTCGGCACGCTCAACTCCCAGATCAAGCAGTTGTCGAACGCCAGCCCGTTGGGCGATGAGGATGCCGAGGTGCTGCAGAACGAGGACGAGGTGCTGATCCACCTGCCTCGATCGGGATCGCTGGTGCCGTTCGACGCTGCCCGAAACATCTCCGGGTCCATCACGCAACTGCCCTCCAACTCCACCGTCCAACTCGTTCGCGACCGCCTCCTGGTGGTCGGGCCGGAAGCGGGCGCGGCATGGTCAGGTTCGGTCACGGACATGTTGGCGATGGACTTCGAGCAGAACAAGCCCGAACTCGAGGTCGGCGACGGTGGCACCGCGACCCTCACCACCGACGGCGACGTGATCGGCCTCGATGTCGCTGAATCCCGGCTGGTGCGCAGCACGCCCGAGGGGATCACCACGGTGGCGCTACCCTTCGAGTTGGAGGACGACGCCGTCGTCAGCATGTCGGCCGTCGGTGAAAAGGCTGTCGTCCTGGACCGGTCATCCAGACGGATCTGGGTGGAGGGCACTGGCCAGGCGCTGCCGGTCTCCGACGCCAACACCGCCCGGTTGATGGCACCGGCCCCCGATGCGCTGGGCGGTGAAGACGGCATCCTCGCCATCTACGCCAACAGTGCAGGGCTCAACGCCGTCACCAAGGACGGGCAGGAATCCATCTCGTCACGCATCGACCTTTCGCCCGTCGCGCCCATCCAGGTGGGCAGGTGCGTCTACGGCGCGGGGGTCTCCGGGACCGACGGCGTCTTCGTGCGCAGGTGCGTCGGGCAGGAAGCGCAACGCGAGACCATCGAATCGATCACGTCCGAGGACGGCTCGTTCTCGTTCCAGGCCAACCGGGGCGTCGTCACCCTCAATGACCGGGCCAACGGCACCGTCTGGATGGTCGACAAGGACATGTTCGTGATCCATCCCGAGGACTGGGACGGCGTCAAGCCCGCCGAGGACGACGATCCGAACAACACCAGCGGCAGCGAGGTCGCTCAGCAGCCCGAACGTAGCCCGGATAACCGGGCCCCGACAGCCAACGACGACACGCTCGGCGCCCGTGCCGGACGATCCACCGTCCTGAACGTCCTCGACAATGACTCCGACCCCGACGGCGACGTGCTGACCATCTCCACGTCGTCGAAGCTGAACGGAGCGACACTCGAACCGATCCGAAACGGTGCGGGCCTGCAGATTTCGATCGCAGCTAACGTCGCACCGGGGCCACTGACCTTCGAGTACCGCGTCGACGACGGCCGACCGGGCGGAACCGACACCGCCACGGTCGTGGTCAACGTGTCGCCTGCCGACATGACGGTGGCGAACACGCCGCCGCGCTTGTCGGAGAAGCCCGGTGGCCACAAACCGGTCGAGGTCAGGTCGCGTACCGAGTTGACCAAGAGGGTGCTGCTCGACTGGCGTGATCCTGAAGGCGACCCGCTGATCCTGACGAACGCCTGGCTGGAGCAGGATTCCGAGGACATCCTCACGTTCAGCCCCGACGGCACCATCCAGTTCACGGATGTCGGGCTCGCCTCGGGGCGGAAGAAGATCAACCTCACAGTCTCGGACGGCCTGGCCGAGACCACCGGTGAACTGCTGCTCAACGTCGGCGAGGACCCGGTCGCCCCGATCGCCTACGGCGACTACGCCACCACGAAGGTCGGCTCCCCGGTGAAGGTCGAGCCGCTCGCCAACGACCAGGTGTACAAGCCGACGCTGACGCGGGTCGCCGAGCAGGCGGAAGGCTGCGAGGAATGCAGCGTCGTCGCCGACCTCCGTGAGGAGACGATCACCTTCACGGCACAGCGACCCGGAACCTACTACGTGCCATACGACGTTCAGAGCGGCAAGACAGCCACCGGCGTCGTGCGCATCGACGTGCACGGCGAGCGGGTCACCGGCCCCCCGGTGGCGGCGAGCGACGTGGCGCTGCTGCCGCTGGGAGGCACCGTCGTCCTCGATCCGCTGCTGAACGACACCGATCCGAACGGCGAGGTGCTGGTCGTACAGACCTTCGTGGCCCCCGAATCGCTCCAGGTGGTCATGGAGCGTAGGCACCGGATGACGATCAGCGCGAAGCAGGACCTGACGCAGCCCGTCCAGATCACCTACTGGATCTCCAACGGTGTGCATCCCGTTGAAGGCAAGATCACGGTCGTGCCGACCGACATCGGGTCGGGCACCCCCGCCACCGTCGAAGACCACGTGCGGGTCAGGGCGGGTACCACCGCGAGCATCAACCCCGTCCTGAACGACACCTCACCGGTCGGGCTCGACCTTTCTCTCGGGCAGCTCGACGACAACACCTTCGGGGACCGGGGCTGGGTCGACGGCGACCTGGTCCGGATCAGTGTGCCCCCGGGCACCGCCCCGGGCGTCAAGCGCATCGGCTACACCGTGGTCGACTCGCGGGGTGGTTCCGCGCCCGGCCTGATCGAGGTCGACGTCATCGCCGAGGATGTGCCGAACACCGCCCCGGCCCCTGAGCCGGTGGTCGACCGGGTGCTGGTGGGAACCGAGACCCGGATCCCGATCCCGCTGAGCGGTATCGATCCCAATGGCGACGCGGTGAGGCTGGTCGGGCTGGCCAGCGGGCCGCAGCTCGGGCGGGTCACGTCGGTGGGTGAGCAGTACCTCACCTACGAGGCATTCGACGGGGAGAGCGGGGGCACCGACACCTTCACATACCAGGTGGTGGACGCCTTCGGGGCCACCGGAATCGGCGAGGTGCGCGTCGGCGTCGCCCCGACCAGCGGCTCCAACACCAAGCCCGTCGCGCAGCGTGACCAGATCACCGTGCGGCCCGGCCGGCCGGTGCGGCTGCCGGCGCTCCGCAACGACTTCGATGCCGACGGCGACTCCATCGGCTACGACGCCGACACCCCCATCGAGATGGACGAAGGTATCGAGGCGGAGGTGGTCGACCACGAGATCGTGATGACTGCCCCCGCGAAGGTCGGAACCTACGTCGGCACGTACGCGATCAGGGACGGTCGCGGCGAGACGGCCTACGGAGAGCTCATAGTCGATGTGGAGGAGGACGCCGAAAACCTCCCTCCCGTGGCCCGCGACGACAGCGTCCCCCTCTCAGGGATCGTCGACCAGACCTTCGTGGAGGTCGATCCACTCGCCAACGACTTCGACCCGGACGGATTGAACGAAGACCTCCGGATCGAGGTCGGAGACCAGGGCAGCGATGGTGACGGCGCGCGGGTCGACGAGACCGGAAGGCTCCTGACGGTCCCGGTCCGAGCCGAACTGCAGCAGATCCGCTACGTGCTGGTCGACGGTGACGGTGCACGTTCGAACGGGCTCGTGGTGGTGCCGGGCACCAGCAACGTCGTCCCTGCCCTCATCGAACCCGGTCTCGAATTGAAACCGACAGCCGGTCAGCCCATGAAGATCGAGGTGAACCGCTACGTCCGAGGCACCGCCGGGCGCACCGTCCGATTGTCCGGGGCGGATCAGATCTGGGCCACCAGCGGGGCCGATGCCGGGCCGCAGGGGGAAGACGCGATCAACTACGTGGCCGACGCCAGGTTCTCCGGCCCCGCCGCATTGGTGTTCGAGGTGCAGGACAAGGTTTCCAGCCCGAGCGACAAGACGGGTCGGTCGGCGGTGATCAGCATCCCGTTGGACGTGCTGCCCGCCGCTTCGATCAGCGGCTCTTCGAACATCAAGCCGGGCGAGGAACTGAACCAGCCACCCGTGGCGACCGTCAGCAACCCACGCCTTGAGGTCGGCGCCGGTGAGGCGGAACGCTCGCTCAACCTGCTCAGCCTCTTCAGGGACCCGGACGGCGATGAGAACTCCATGATCATCAAGGGCGGGCTGCAGGAGACAGGAGGCGACGCGTCGATCAGGTGGCATTCAGACCGGGAGGTGCTGACCGCCAGCGCAACGGTCAACGCCAAACCGGGCAGCTACAAGACCGTCAGCGGCGTCGTCATGGACGCGGAAGGCGCTGAGGTGAACTTCTCGGTCCGGGTCGAGGTCACGTCGTCGACCCGGCCGACCATCACGGCGAAGGAGGATCGCATCGAGAGCGCCGTCGCCGGGCAGAGCTACCGCCTCTCGGTGACGGCGAACGACAAGTCGCACCTGCTGGGGGATGAGACCATCACCCTCCTCAACGTCCGGGCCACCAGCCCAGGCGGATCCGTCAGGATCGTCAACGCAGCCACCGGCGAGGTGGAGGTCACCCTCGAGAAGGGTTGGCACGGCCCCTTCACCGCCAGCTATTTCGTCAACGACGCCACTGGCGACCCGAACCGTCACGTGACCGGCGCCATCTTTGCGCAGGTGCGCGACGTGCCGGGCACCCCGTCTGTCCCGTATTCGCTCGACCCTGAGATCCGCGATGGTCAGGTCACGGTGCAGTACCGTTCGACCGGCGACGGTGGCGCCCGGATCACCGGAGCGGTCGCGACTGCGACGTCGAGCGGCCAACCTGAGCACAAGGGGACCTGCGCAGCGAACACCTGCACCGTCACCGGCCTGAAGAACGGTGTGCCGTGGCGGATCTCGGTGGTCGAGACCAACGAGGTCGGCTCTTCGCAGCCCTCCGGGTTGTCTGCGCCGCAGACGCCGGATGCGCGTCCGAACCCGCCGAGCCAGCCGACCGTCGCCTACGCGGATGGTCAGCTCACCGCCACCTGGACCCATGACCCCTACTCCTCCCCGAACGGCGGCAGCCCGATCGTCGGCTACGACGTGACCCTCTCCGGCGGAGCGACCGCCACGGTGACCGTCGGCGCCGACAAGCGCACCCACACCTGGACGAGGCTCACCAACGGCACGACGTACTCGTTCACCGTCACCGCGAGGAACCAGAGCGGGCTCACCGCCACCTCCCCGGCCTCGGCACCCGAATACCCCTCCGGCGTGCCGACGGGTGACGCCGCACCGGTGGCCAAGCCGGTGGGAGATGTCGGTGGAGCCTTCAACGTCACGTTCAGCGCCTCGGGGGTGGACGCCCGCGGCGACGCCGTCAAGCAGTGGATCGTGATCCCGCACACGAAGTCCGGCAGGGGCGACGTCACCCCGAGAACTGTGCAGGCCGACGGCAGCGCCGCGTACTCGGTCAACGTCACCGGCATGGGTCTCGAACCGACCATGTTCACGATCGAGGCCGTCAATCGGGGACCGGTGCGTGGACAGGTCGGCTCCACCGGGGCCTACCAGATCGCCTACCCGCCGCCTGAGATCACCGAAGCCAGCTGGTTCGCCAGGAACGCCGCGGTCGGTGTGAACATCGCCACCAACCTGCCCGCCGAGGCGCCCGTGACCTACCAGTACTCGCTGGATGGCGACAACTGGTCCACGTTCGACGGCAAGCAGATCTCCGGCCTCACCAACGGCGTTTCCTACACTCTGCGGATCAGGATCGAACTGGAGGGCCGGGTTTCTGCGACCTCGCGGATCCCCGGGGCGGTGCCACGCTCGGAAGCCCCGCCCGCACCGCAGGTCGTCGCGCGGAGGCTGATCCTCCCCGACCGCGTCCAGGTCGACTTCGACGAGTCGTTGGAGGCCACGCAGGGCTGGGGGTTTGCCAACTACCGGTTCTGCACGGGACGACGCTGCGGACTCTCGACCGAGCCCGTCGTCGTCGCGGCGGGGCAGAGCACCACGGTCCACTGGGCGGCAGGCTCTGCGAGCGGCCGCTACAGCGAGAACCCCTCCGCGGTGTCGTTGCCCACGCTGGACAGCAGCGGGACGGTCGGTTTCACGTTCCCGTACGTGCAGAGCGGAAGCTGCACCGTCGTGGCGCGAGGCGGCGAGGGCCAGACGACGGTATCCGACATCGTGGGCTCGGACGGGGTCCTGACCTATCGGCGCACGTTCAACGACATCCCCATCCCGGACCCACCGCCGGAGGGACCGACCACAGCGACGGCGACAGAAGCCACGGTCACCTGCACGATCAACCAGCAGACACTCACCTGGGAACTCAACTAGGCAAAGACAGAAGGAGCTGAAGAACACCTATGAATCCGGAACAAGCGCGCTGGTTCGGGGAGAACTTCGCCAACATCGTCGGCAACGTCGAACGAGTCATCATGGGCAAGCCCGAGGCGATCCGCCTGGCGGTGACCTGCCTTCTGGCGGAGGGGCACCTGCTGCTCGAGGACTACCCGGGAACCGGCAAGACGACCCTGGCCCGTGCATTGGCCCAGTCGGTGCAGGGCACCAACTCGCGGATCCAGTTCACGCCCGACCTCCTCCCGTCCGACGTGACCGGCGTGACGATCTTCGACCAGAAGTCGGGCGAGTTCGAGTTCCACCAAGGGCCGATCTTCGCCGCGATCGTCCTGGCCGACGAGATCAACCGCGCATCGCCGAAGACGCAATCGGCCCTGCTCGAGGTGATGGAGGAGTCCCGGGTCACGGTCGACGGTCAGTCCTACCCGGTGGGCCAGCCGTTCATGGTCATCGCGACCCAGAACCCCATCGAACAGGCAGGCACCTACCGGCTGCCCGAGGCCCAGCTCGACCGGTTCCTGATGAAGACCACCCTCGGCTACCCCGACCATGAGGCGACCATGCGGATCCTGGCCACCGGCGGCAGCCGCCCCCGGTCCACCGCGCTGCCCGCCGTCATCTCCGCGGCGCAGGCCGCTGAGATGAGCCAACTCGCGGCCTCGGTACACATCGAGTCGTCGGTGTTCGACTACATCGCGCGGCTCACGGCGGCCACCCGGACGCTCGAAGACGTGCGCCTCGGGGTGTCGATCCGCGGTGCACTCGCGCTCGTGCGTTCGTCCCGGGTGTGGGCCGCCTCGCTGGGGCGGCATTTCGTGGTGCCCGACGACATCAAGATGCTTGCGATCCCGTGCCTGGCACACCGCCTGATCCTCGATCCGGAAGCCGAGTTCAACGGCGTCCAGGCCGTCGACGTGATGGCCGAGGTGATCGGGTCTGTGCCGCCGCCGACCGAACGCCAGCCCGCTTGATGACGCTGACCACCGAGCCGCGATGGGAAGCCCCGGAGGCCGTCGACCCACCGACGACCCAGGGGCTCAGCAACGCGTATCGGCGACTGCGTGAGGCGACGGGGATCCGCACTGCCGGCTGGTTCACGCTGCTCGGTGGTGCCCTGAGCCTCGTCGTCGGGCTCGTGTTCGGTTGGCTCGAGTTCACGGTGGTGGGCGTGCTGGCGATCGTCACGCTCGCGATCTCGCTGCTGTTCACGGTCGGGAAGCCGAGGCTGGAGGTCTGGATCCAACTCACGGGACGCTCGGTCGTCGTAGGTGAGCGCGCCTCCGGCCTGCTGCACGTGCGCAACGCTTCGACCCGCCGTCACTGGGGATCGAGGCTCGACCTGCCGATCGGCCCGGCCAGTGCGAGCTTCTCCCTGCCGGCACTACTCCCGGGGGCGACCACCGCCGATGAGTTTCGGCTCCCGACGGGGCGGCGGGGCCTGATCGTGGTCGGCCCTGCCCGCTCGGTGCAGGGCGACCCGTTCTCGCTTACCGGCCGGGAGACTCACTGGACCGGGGAGTTGGAACTCTACGTCCATCCCCGCACGGTGCCGTTGCCTGGCAGGCAGACCGGTTTCGTCCACGACCTCGAAGGGCACGCCAGCCCGCACCTTTCGTCGTCGGACATGAACTTCCACGCGCTCCGCCCGTACGTGGCAGGAGATGACCGCAGGCACGTGCACTGGCGTTCCACCGCCCGCACCGGTCGGCTGATGGTGCGCCAGTTCGAGGAATCGCGCATGTCGCGGGTCGCGGTGTCGCTGGACACCGGGCGCACCGCGTACCTGGACGAAGAGGAGTTCGAGTTGGGGGTGTGCATCGCGGCCTCGGTCGCGCTGCAGGCCCTCTACGCCGAGTCGCCGCTGGCTCTGTTGACCAGCCGCGAGACGCTGGTTTCCGTGACGCCGACGCGCACCCTCGACGAGTTGTCGGTCGTCGAGCAGACCAGCAGGGGAGGGATCGCCGACCTGGTCCACTCGACCATCCAGCGCGCCCCCGCGTCGTCGATCGTCATCCTGGTGACCGGGTCGTCGACCACCCTGACCGACGTCAGGAGGGCCTGTTCACGGTTCGATGTCGACGCCCGGGTGATCGGCATCCGGGTCGCCACGCACGAGGAGCTCCGGGTCAGGACGGCAGGCAACATCACCGCGGTTCAGGTAGGACGTCTCGAGGACCTCGCAAGGGCCATGCGGAAGGCGATGGAATGAGAACCGCCAGACGCGCAACCGGCGTCGTCGACTCCGGCACCTTCGCCACCGCGCCTCTGCGGGGGAAATTGCGCTGGTTGGCGATCGACGCGTCGGCGTTGCTCCTGCTCCTCCTGCTGGTCGCATTCTCCTTCTACCCCGTCTTCGGCACCGGGTGGCTCTTCGTCACGGCGCTGGGGTTCGGCGCCGTCGGCATGGGAATCGGGGTGCTTTCGACGCTGCGTGGGCTCAACGTGCTCGCCACCTCCGGGGCCGCGGTGCTCGCCTGGTTCGTGTTCGGCGGGTTCTTCACGATGCCGAGCTCGACGATCGGGGGGCTTGTCCCGACGGGTCGGACCCTGTTCGGCCTCCTGACCGGACCGGTGACGGCCTGGCGCGACATGCTGACACTTACCCCTCCGATCGGGGAGACGTTCAACCTGCTGACGGTGCCTGGCCTGGTCGCGCTGGTCTCCGGGCTGGCGGGGGTCCTGGTCGCGCTGCGTTCACGGGCCCCGATGCTGGCCTGGGTGCCGCCTGCTTTCGGCTATCTGATCGGTGTCCTCGTCGGGTCTCAGACTGTGTTTCGGCCCGTGCTGGTCGGGGGGATCTTCTTCCTGGTGGTGCTGCTCTGGACGACCTACCGTCGTGGGGTCGCCCGCGGTGCCCTCGCCGGCGGCACCGGACGGATCCGTCCGCTGCGTGTCCTGCTGGGGGTGGCGACCGTCGCCGTCGCCGGTCTTCTGACGGTAGTCCTCGCGCCCCTGATCGCGGGCGGGGCCGACCGCGTGAACGTCCGCGCGGAGATCCAGCCGCCGATCGACATGAGCCAGTTCGCGTCGCCCCTCCAGGGCTATCGGGCCAACATCGCGGAGCGGAAAGACGTCACCGTGCTGAGGGTGACCGGCGCGTTGGAAGGGGAGATCGTCCGGGTCGCCACCCTCGACAAGTACGACGGGCTGAGTTACAGCGTGTCATCACTGGACGACTCCGCCGTCGAGGCGACCACGTTCACGCGGGTCGGCCAGTGGATCGCCGACGAAGGCGAGGGCACGCCCCGCAGCCTGACGGTTCAACTCGACGAGTACGACTCGGTCTGGACACCGACCATGGGGCGCACCACCGGCGTCTCGTTCGAGGGCGAGCGTCGGATCCCGCTAACCGAAAGCTTCTATTACAACCGCAGTTCCGGGACCGGGCTCGTCACCGCGGGCCTCAAATCCGGAGACAGCTACACGCTGCAGGCAAGGGTGCCGGGGCGCCCCGACGATTCCAGGATCGCGGCTGCGGCGGCCGGCGAATATCCGCTCCCCGACAGCGAGAACGTGCCGGAGATCGTGCTCAGCCGTGCCAGGACCATCGTCGGCGAGGGCGTAACCGCTGGGGCAGCGGCGTTGGAGTTGGAGGCGGCCCTCCGGGAGGGATACTTCAGCCACGGTCAGAGCGACGAGGCCGAGTCGCTGCCTGGGCACTCGGAGCGGCGGCTGATCACCTTGTTCGAATCGCCCAACATGGTCGGTGACCATGAGCAGTACGCCACCGCGATGGCGCTGATGGCCCGGGAGCTGGGCATCCCTGCCCGGGTGATCTACGGCTACAGGGCCGGAAACACCGCCACGGTCAACGGAAGCCAGGTGGGCGCCTGGCCCGAGCTGTACCTGCGCGACCTGGGGTGGGTGACGTTCGACCCGACACCTCCCGAGGACCGCAAGTTGCCCGAGGAGCCGCCCCACAAGCCACCGGAGCAGCAACCTTTCGTCGAGAACCCGCCCCCGCCCCCGCTGCGCCCCGAGGTGCCGCAGCCGGACGACCAGGTGCCGATCGACCCGGGCAAATCCCCCGAAGACGAGAACCGGATCGACTGGGCCAGGGTGGGCGCCGTCGCGCTCCTCACCGGGATCCCGCTACTGACGGTGGTCGCCCCCGTCGTGCTGGTGCTCGGGTTGAAGCTGCGCCGTCGCGCCCGCCGTCGCGGCGATGCCGTCATCGCGAACCGGGTGGCGGGGGCCTGGTCGGAACTGGTCGACCGGGCACGCGACGTCGGAAGGTCGCCTTCGGTGTCGGCGACCCGCACCGAACAGGCGGAGGCGTTCAAGGAAGACTTCCCCGACCTGCGCGAACACAGCGATCCGGTCGGCCTCGCAAAGGAAGCAGACTGGCTGGTGTTCGCGCCGGGTGAACCCAGCGAGGAGCGTGCAAGTGAGTACTGGTCGTCCACCTCGGTGGTCCGCCGGGGGATGCGCAGGTCGGTGGGCGGCGTGCGGTGGCTGCTTTCGCACCTTTCGGTCAAGTCGTTCCGCAGGATCCGATGAGACTGCCCAGGTTCCCGGGACGCTACGCTTTCGGCGTAGCCCATTCAGACAAGGAGGGCCGGACGTGAGCCGATTGATTCCTCGTGGTGTGGCCGTTGCCGGTCTCGGCAGGCGGTTCTTCGCCGCCGTCATCGACATTGCACCGATCGGGTTGATCTACGCGTTGCTGTTCTTCGGCTTGCGGATGACCGTTTCGCCGGCGATCCAACTCGTGATCGTCATCGGTGCCTCCGTGCTGGGTGCGGGCTACTGCCTCTACCAGTGGTGGGCCTACGCGACCCGGGGTGCCGGGCTGGGTGCGCGGGCCACCGGGCTCAGGCTCGTCTCATTGAAGGACGGCGAACCTGTCGGATGGTGGCGCTTCTTCCTGCGGCAGGTGGTGTTCGCGGCGCTGATGGGCACCGTGGTCGGCGGGATCGCGCTGCTGATCTTCCTGGTGGTCCACGAACGTCGTCAGGGCTGGCATGACATGGTGGCGGGCGCGGTGGTGGTCGAGCCGAAGCACGTCGAGGCAAGGCCCGTGGCGCAGCCACGCAAGACCCCGACGGTCAGCACCGTCGGCCTGCCCCCGCACCTGGCGAGCTCGTTCAGCCCCCAGCCGGGCACCTCGTCATCCTGGGCGCCCGAGGCACAGTCGGTCGAGCCGCCTGCAGCACCTGACTGGCTTCCGGGGGTCCCCACCGAACCGGTGGCACCCGCCTCGACGCAGCATTGGCCTCAATCTCAGGCCCAGCAGCCTCCGGCTCAGCAGCCGCAGTCGCAGCCTTGGCAGCCTCAGGCTCCGTGGGGCGGGCCGGCTGCGTCGGACCCGGTGCCGCCCCAGGCCTCTTCCCCCGCGATGCCGAGCGCGCCCCCGTCGACCCAACTTTCCGCCCAGACGCAGTTTCCTCTGCCCTTGCCCCCCAAGCAGAACTGGATCCCGATCCCTTCGGCCTCATCGGTGGTCGAGCCGTCGCGCAAGGTCAAGGTCAGGCCCCGCGACTTCGGAGAGGTTGATGACGATGAGGGCACCCGGATCGCGAACCTGCCGAGGGCCGAGGGCCGTAGCGACGGTGCGGAGGGCTGGTATGTGCGGCTCGACGATGGCCGAGAGGTCGAGTTGACCGTGACGGTTCTGCTGGGCCGCAATCCCCGCAAGACGGCCGATGACCCTGAAGAAGTCCATCTGGTGCCCGCTTCGGGTGACGGTCGGATGATTTCGCGAACTCACGTCCTGATCGGCACCGACCCGAGGGGGGTCTTCGTGATCGACCGGGGATCGACCAACGGCACCGCGTTGGTGGTCACCGGGGGCGAGCTCGAACCTTGCCCGCCGTCGACGCAGGTGCGGGTGAGGGAGGGGCAGCAGGTCTCCTACGGCAACCGGTGGTTCACGGTGCTGCGGCGCCCCCCGCCACTGGTTGAGCCGCGCCGGGCATCGGTTGAGCCGGGCCCGAGCGTCGGCTGAGCCGACGCCGGCCGCTGGTTGAGCCGCCCGGCGAGTTCTACGAGCAGGCGTGACGAAACCCGAGCGCTGGTTGAGCCGCCCGGCGAGTTCTACGAGCAGGCGTGACGAAACCCCCTGGCGCACGGTGCGGGGTGCCGGCCACAGCATCTTGGGGCCTGTCCCCGAATTGGGTCACGATGGTTTCGTCACGGGCCGCTCGCTTCTCACGGCCCGGCTCAACCGACCCCGGCTCAACCGTCGCGATCAGATCCTGGTGCGATGGAAGTTCAGGTGCGACCGCGACGGGGTCGGGCCCCTCTGACCCTGGTAGCGCGACCCATACTCCTTCGACCCGTACGGGTGCTCGGCCGGTGAACTCAGCCGGAAGAAACACAACTGGCCGATCTTCATGCCAGGCCACAGCTTCACCGGCAGCGTCGCCATATTGGACAGCTCCAACGTGACGTGCCCCGTGAAACCTGGGTCGATGAACCCGGCCGTCGAGTGCGTCAGCAGGCCGAGCCGTCCCAGCGACGACTTTCCCTCCAAACGGGCCGCGACGGCGGGACCGAGGGAAACCTGCTCGTACGTCGCTCCGAGCACGAACTCGCCCGGGTGCAACACGAAGGGTTCGTCGTCGGTCACCTCGATCAGGCGGGTCAGCTCGGGCTGCTCCATTGACGGGTCGATCGACGGATACCGGTGGTTCTCGAAGACGCGGAAGAACTTGTCCAACCGCACGTCGATGCTGGACGGCTGAACCATGGCGGGTTCCCAGGGGGCAAGTTGTATTCCACCCTCGTCCACCTCGGCGAGGATGTCGCGATCACTGAGCAGCATGACGGTCAGCCTAATGGCACAGAGTGGTCCTTGGGTTTGGCGATAGGGTCGTGGGCACGGAGGGAGCGTAGATGAGCGTGGGGCGTGGCGTGGGCGGAGGCCGGATGGTCGGCCGACTCGCGACCGACCCGGCCATCAGGAGCTACAAGCTCGACCGCGGCACCGCCCGGAGGGTGTTGGCCTATGGCCGTCCGTTCATGGGCATGATCCTGGTCTTCCTGATCTCCACGGTCATCGGGTCCGCCCTCTCGGTCGTGCCGCTGCTGCTGTTCCAACGCATCATCGACGACGGCGTGCTGGGCGGCGATTCGCGCCTGGTGGTCACCTTGTCGCTCGCGGTGGCGGGGATGGCGCTTGGCTCTGCGGCGGTGGGCCTCGTGGAGCGATGGTGCTCCGCCCGGATCGGCGAGGGGCTGATCCTGTCGATGCGCACCCAGATCTTCGACCACGTGATGGCCATGCCGATCGCGTTCTTCAGCCGCAGCCACACCGGAAAGCTCGTCTCGCGGCTGCAATCCGACGTCAACGGGGCGCAGCAGGCGTTCACCTCGACGCTGTCGACCCTGGTGTCCAACGGGGTCACGCTCGTGATCGTCCTGGGCTCGATGATCGCGCTCTCCTGGCAACTGACGCTGGCCGCGCTGGTGTTGCTGCCGATCTTCATGTGGCCCGCGTCCATGGTGGGACGCAAGCTGGCCGACCTGTCACGCGACCGGATGCAACAGCAGGCGGAGATGTCGGCGACGATGACGGAGCGGTTCTCCGTCTCAGGGGCCCTCCTCGTCAAGCTGTTCGGCGACCCGGCCACGGAGAACGCCTCCTTCGCCCGGCAGGCCGGGGACGTGGCCGAATCCGGCGTGCGGATAGCCATGACGTCGCGGGTGTTCATGACCGCGTTGACCCTTGTCGGAGCCCTTGCCACCGCCCTCTTCTACGGCTTCGGCGGGGTCGCGGCACTGTCCGGGCAACTGACCGTCGGGACGCTCACCGCGCTGGTCGCCTTGCTGGCCAGGCTGTACGGCCCCCTGATGCAGCTGAGCAACCTGCGTGTCGACATCATGACGGCGCTGGTCAGCTTCGAGCGGGTGTTCGAGGTGATCGACCTTGAGCCGCTGATCACCGACGCGCCGGACGCGCGTGTGGTCAAAGGCCCGCCGAGCGTCACCTTCCGGGACGTGAGGTTCACCTACCCGAGCGCGCAGAAGATCTCGTTGGCGTCGCTTGAGCCCCTTGCCGCGGCCCACGAGTCGGCGTCGGCCGAGGTGCTCCGGGGGGTCTCTTTTGAGGCGGTTCCCGGGCAGACGGTGGCGCTGGTCGGCCCATCAGGGGCGGGGAAGACCACCATCACGCACCTGATCGCGCGACTCTACGACGTCGACTCCGGTTCGGTTGAGGTGGCGGGTGTCGATGTGCGCGGCCTCACGCTGGCCTCGCTGCACGCCGAGGTCGGCTACGTGACCCAGGACGCGCACCTGTTCCACGACACCATCCGCGCCAACCTGGCCTACACCCGGCCTGGGGCTTCCGACGACGAGCTGTGGGCGGCGCTCCGGGCGGCGCAGGTCGCCGAACTCGTCGAGCGACTCCCCGACGGTTTGGCCACGGTGGTGGGGGAGCGCGGCTACCGGCTCAGCGGCGGGGAGCGGCAACGGTTCGCGATCGCCCGGTTGCTGTTGAAGGCACCGCCGATCCTGGTGCTCGACGAGGCGACGGCCCACCTGGATTCCGAGTCGGAGGCAGCCGTGCAACGGGCGCTCGACGCGGCGCGCGAGGGGCGCACCTCCATCGTGATCGCGCACCGCCTCTCGACGATCCGCGGCGCAGACCAGATCCTGGTGGTCGATGAGGGTCGGGTGGTCGAATCAGGTACGCATGAGTCGCTGCTGGCGCTCGGCGGCCACTACGCCGAGCTGTACCGCACGCAGTTCGCCGATCAGTAGTCGCCGTCGTCGACGGTGTCGTCTCCTTCGGCCCCGGCCAGGACGGCGGCGGTGCCCGAGAGCCCCAGTCGCGTGGCGCCTGCCTCGACCATCGCGTTGGCGGTGGCGTAATCCCTGATGCCTCCGCTGGCCTTGATGCCGAGGCGGTCACCGACGGTTCGAGCCATCACCTCGACCGCGTGCACCGAGGCCCCACCTGCCGGATGGAAACCCGTCGAGGTCTTGACGAAATCGGCACCGGCCGCCTCCGACGCCCGGCAGGCGGCCACGATCTCATCGTCGGTGAGGGCCGCCGACTCGATGATCACCTTCAGCAGCCCCGTCGTCGCCTCGCGCACGGTGCGGATCTCCGACTCGACGAGGTCGGCCCGGCCCTCCTTGAGCAGCCCGATGTTGATCACCATGTCGACCTCATCGGCGCCGAGCCTGGACGACTCGGCCGCCTCGAATGCCTTCACCTCCGCCGTGTGGTTCCCGGAGGGGAAACCGCAGACGGTGGCGACGCGCACCTCGCCGAGGTCGTCGGTGATGGGGAGCATCGAGGGGGAGACGCACACCGACCAGGTACCCAATTCCCTGGCCTCCCCGATGAGCGCCGAGATCTGGGCGTGGGTTGCGTCGGTCTTGAGTAGCGTGTGGTCGACCATCCGGGCCAGAGCGTTGCGTGTGATCTCCATCACGGGTCCTTTCCTGGGATGCACAGCATCGTAGCGTCGCGCGTCTTCCCGCCGAGCGCATGGGAATCAGAAGTAGTGCTCAGGTTGGGCGAGCGATCCCGGATGCGTGCGCGCTCCCGCAACTTGTGCGACCTTAGGGTGGAAAGACCCGCTGGACTCGTTGAGGAGCCTGGCAGAATCGAAGGGGATTTGGATGTCACGATCCACAGGGCGAAAAGCCCTAGCCGGCGTAGCCGCCGGCGCCCTCGTCGCGGGAGGACTCATCTTCCCGCAGTCCATGGCGAGGGCGGACTACACATACACGGCCATTCCACAGTCGGGGATGAGCCTCGTCGAGGTGAACAGCGTCTCCGTCAACGAGGGCGTCAACGGCGCCGGGGAGCTGGCACTGGACGGCAACACGGACACGTTCTGGCACACCGAGTGGCAGCCGGACGTGGTTCAGCCGCCGCACCACATCACCATCAAGCTCGCCGACCAGGCCGTCCAGTTCGGCCGCGTGACGCTGACGCCGCGGCAGTCGTCCAACGGCTCCGGCCGGGCAAACGAATACGAGCTGCAGACCGCCAACGGCGACTGCACCACCGCCACCTACACCAAGGTCGCCGAGGGCGCCTTCTCCGGGCTGGTCGCCGACAACGCCAAGGATCAGGTGATCACCCTCGACACCCCCGTCGCGGCCACCTGCGCCAAGGTGATCTACAAGTCGAGCTGGGGCGGACACGTCACCGGGGACACGACCTCGCGAGCCGAGACCGTCGCCTCCCTGGCCGAGTTCAACGCCGAAAGCGCGACGGGCACCGCCCCGACCCCGACCCCGACGGCGACGCAGACCGCGGCACCCGGGCCCGAGATCGTCATCCCCGATGGTGCGATCGAACTGACTGACGGCGACCTCAAGGTGCGCCTGCACCCCGACTTCCCGCAGGTCGTCGACTACCGCCTCGGTGACAAGCAGCTCGCCGGTCGCCTCGGCGACGCCCTCACCAGCGTCCTGATCAACGAGGTTGAGCAGCCCGTCACCGTGGGCGACCCGGTCGTCGCCGACGGCAGCAAGTCGGTCACCTACCCGCTGACGTTCCCGAACCTGCCAGGGGTCTCCTTCGACGCGGTTGCCTCGCTCGAGGACGGCGCCTTCACGCTGACCTTCACCAACATCAAGGACGACGGTAACGCGGTCAACCGCCTGCGGATCCCGAACCATGACCTGGTCTCGGTCACCTCCGATGACGCCGCCTCGCAGCTCACCGCCGGCAACGTCAACGTCAACCGCGCCTCTACGGCCGACTGGTTCGAGAATGTCGCGAACACCGCGGCGGGCAGCGCGACGATGTCTTACATGGTCGTGGCGAACAACTCCACGCTCGCGGCGGCGTTCGACTCGAACGGCACCGAGGACAACCGGGCCACCGGCACCACCAGCCCCGGCCGGGTGTAGAGCGGCAACAGCCGCTACCTGCGCCAGATCACCGATGCCGGCACCTACAAGAAGGGCACCGTCTCACCGGGTACCTGGGTGTGGCTGGCTCAGGCCGTCGAGACCACCGAGGGTTCGATCATTGGCCGGGAGAACGACCCGTACATCACCGTCAAGCTGACCGGCGACCGTAACGCCGACTCGAAGGTCGACTGGCAGGACGGCGCGATCGCGACCCGCGACATCAAGCCGGTGGTCACCGGCGCCGATGAGGTGCCGAACCAGGTCATCGCCCGCATCCCGTTCAACATCGTCTCGCAGGCCACCCACCCGTTCCTGCGCACCCTTGACGACAGCAAGCGCATCTCGCTGGCCACCGACAACCTCGGCCAGAAGGCGATGCTCAAGGGCTACCAGGCCGAGGGGCACGACTCCGCGCACCCCGATTACGCCGACAACTACAACATCCGTGCCGGCGGCTTCGAGGATCTGGAGACCCTGGCCGATGAGGGCGAGAACTGGAACACCACCTTCGGTGTCCACGTCAACTCGACCGAGTCCTACTCCGAGGCGAACGCCTTCTCGGAGGACCTACTCACCATGCCGCCGTCGGCGGCCTGGGGCTGGATGAACCAGTCCTACTACATCAACGGCCCCAAGGACCTCGCCACCGGCAACGTCCTTGAGCGCTTCCAGGACTTCATGGACGAGGCGCCGGAGAACCTGCGCTGGCTGTACATGGACGTGTACTACCCGCAGGGCTGGGAGAGCGAGCGCATGGCCGGCGAGCTGGCCGAGCAGGGCTGGACGCTGTCGACCGAATGGTCCGACCGCTTCCTGACGCAGACGACCTGGTCCCACTGGTCCCAGGAGGAGAGCTACGGCGGCTCCACCAACAAGGGCCTCAACTCGCAGCTGATGCGTTTCGTGCTCAACTCCGAGCGCGACACGTGGAACCCGCAGCCGATCCTCGGTAACACCAACCTCGTCGACTTCGAGGGCTGGACGGGCCACAACGACTACAACGCGTTCATCAACAACGTGTGGCAGCGCAACCTGCCGACGAAGTTCCTGCAGCAGTCCGACATCGTCAAGTGGGAAGCCAACGAGATCACCTTCGAGAACGGCACGGTCGCGACCTCGCCGCTCGACTCGATCGGTGGCAGCGTGGTTCCGACCAACCGCACCTTCGTCTACGACGGCGCCACGGTCTACGACCAGGGCAAGTACCTCCTGCCCTGGAGCGACGGTGGCACGGACCGCCTCTACCACTTCAACCAGGCCGGTGGCCAGTCCACCTGGACGCTGACGGACTCGTGGAAGGCGCAGACCAGCCTCGAGCTGTTCAAGCTGACCGACACCGGACGGGTCGAGATCGGCACCGTCACGCCCATCGACGGCAAGGTCACCATCACGGCAGACGCGAACACCGCCTACGTGCTGTACCCGACGGATGAGGTTCCCGAGGTCAAGGCACCGAATTGGGGCCAGGGTAGCCTGATCAACGATCCCGGCTTCTTCTCCGGTGGGCTCAGGGCCTACCAGACGACCGGCAACGTCTCGGTCGTCAAGACCGACCGGGCCAACTACCAGGCCGAGATCGGCTCGGGCGCGGCCAGCCTCGCCCAGGACCTGACCCTGCCCGCCGGCACCTACTCCGCGTGGGCCTGGGTCGAGATTGAACCCGGAAGCTCGCGCTCCCTGACGGCGGAGGCCACCGGCACCGGCGTCACGAACGCCGCTTACAACCTGGAATCGGCCGCCGGCTCGGTGAAGAACACCATCTCGTCCTCCACCGTGCTGAACGCCACCGCCTCCGATGAGAAGGTGGACACCAACTTCCAGCGGTTGCGAGTCACCTTCACCACCACCGGCGGCACCGTGAACCTCAAGTTCAGCGCCGGTGCAGGCGACGCAAAGGTCTCGATCGACGACCTGCGCATCGTGGAATACACCCCGCCGACCGACACCGCGTCGACGGCCGGCACGATCTTCTTCGAAGACTTCGAGAACATCGACACGGGCTACTTCCCGTTTGCCACCGGATCCACCAACGCGGGCGGCGACGCCCGCACCCAGCTGGCCCTGCGCCACGAGCCGTACTCGCAGAAGGGTTGGTGGGGCATCAACTCCAGCAACGCCGTCGTCGAGGGTGGCAAGCTCAACGACAACGTCCTCACGGGCGAATGGTCGCTGATGGCAAACAACGAGAACTCCGGCGAGATCCTCAAGACCTCCCCCGGTGCCATCCCGTTCAAGGCCGGTCACAAGTACAAGGTGTCGTTCGACTACCAGACCACCTACGCCGACCAGTACCGCGTCCGCCTGGGCGGTGACGTCGTGTCCTCCACGGGGGTTCAGACGATCAACCAGGTCTCGCAGACCCTCGCGCAGCAGTTGAACACCACCAACTTCAGCGCCGAGTTCGACGCCTCGTGTGGGGTCCCGTTCATCGCCATCGACAAGCTCGCCGGCGCGAACACGCAGCACAACATGACGATCGACAGCCTCCGCGTCGAAGACCTCGGCGAGAGCGCATCGGCATGCATCGACGGCACCATCAGCACCGGCTCGGTTCAGGCGGGCGGCTCGTTCGCCCTCACCACGACCGTGCAGGCTCTGAGCGGTGCACTGACCGGTGTGCAGCACGCCCTCACCCTGCCCACCGGCTGGACCTCCACCGTCACCACCGCCGGCGCAACCACGCTGGCCGAGGGCGCGACCTCGACCCAGGTGTGGAACATCTCCGTTCCGGCGGATGGTGAAAGCTCCAGCATCACCTTCACCGGCAGCGGCACCGCTGGAGGCCAGGTGGCAACCGTCACCCGCACCTCGGCGATCACCGTCACCCAGCCACTGCCCGAAGGCGAGGTCTACCTCTCCGACATGCAGGACCGGATTGTCGGCACCCCGACCAACGGTTGGGGCCCCATTGAGTGGGATATGTCGAACGGGGAGCAGGGTGCCGGTGACGGTGGCTCGCTCAGCATCGGCGGGGTCACGCACGACAAGGGCATCGGCATGCACGCTGCCGGCAGCGTCACGTTTGATCTCGAAGGCAAGTGCACCGTGTTCAAGGCGACCGTCGGCATCAACGACAACCAGACCCGCGGCACGGTCATCTTCAAGGTGGACGGCGACGGCACCGTCCTGAAGGAGACCCCGACCCTCACCGGTGCCAGCGATCCCTACGAGATCGAGTTGGACATCACCGGGGTGCAGGAACTGACCCTGATCGCCGACCCGACCTCCGACGGCAACGGCAACGACCACGCCGACTGGGGCAGTGCCCGAGTGACGTGTGGTGACGCTGAGACCGATACCACCGCCCCGGTGGTCCAGGAGATCGCTGACCAGACCGCCGTCGTGGGGGACCAGGTGTCCCTGCAGGTTGAGGCCGAGGACGAGTCCACGCCCCTCGCCTACGAGGCCGCCGGCCTTCCCGCCGGCCTCACGATCAACGCCGGAACCGGCCTGATCTCGGGCAGCCCGACCACGGCCGGTGTCAGCAACGTCACCGTCACGGTCACCGACTCGGCCGACAACGCCGCGGATGTGAGCTTCAAGTTCACGGTGACGCCGAAGGTGTCGCCGACGCCGACGCCGACGCCGACGCCGACGCCGACGGCTACTCCGACTACGCCTGCGGGGTTTGTCCCGACGGCTCCGTACTCGCTGCCGGGGGCGCACACGATCAATGGGCGTCAGTGGTTCACGACCTGTGAGAAGTATTCGCAGACTGAGCGTTGCCGCACTGAGATCTGGGCGAGCATTGTGGTCAGGGATAAGAGCGGCAACTTCTCGATCAAGCGGGGTTGGGCGTTCAACAACATGACGTACCTGCCTTACATGACCAGGGCTCAGTGGGCCAGTAACCCGCTGGGTCACACGGGGTCGTGGACGGCGACTGATGGTCGCAGGTGGCGTACCGAGTGTGATACGGCGCTGAGTGGTCCGAATGCGTGCCGTAGCTTTGCCTGGACCACGGTCTATGAGGCCAAGGCGAAGGCTGGTGGCGGTTACACGTTCAGCCAGACCAATAAGTGGGTCTTCAACAACATCGTGATGTTCAAGCGGTGACCCTCTGGTGAGAAGATCGGCCCTCGACGGAAACGTCGGGGGCCGGTTTTTTGTGTGGTTGGGTCGGTTGAGCCGCCTCGTGAGGAACGAGCAAGGCCCCCCGCGCTGGTTGAGCCGCCTTGCGAGGAACGAGCGAGGCGTGTCGAAACCAGCGCTACGTTGCATCGCGATCCGGATCCGGGACCTCGACCAGCAAATCGTTGATCTTGAGGCTGGGCTGTCGAAGGTCTTGACTCCGATCCTGCCTCGGCTGCTGGCTCGTCCCCAGGTCGGTATCATCACCGCGGCGCAGCTGTTGATCGCCTATGGTCAAGATCCTGACCGTATCCCTACTGATGCGAAGTTCGCCCGCATGGCGGGTATCGCCCCGATCCCTGCCTCGTCAGGCAAGACGAATCGGATGCGGCTCCACCGTGGTGGGAACCGGCAAATCAACAAGGTCGTCCACATGGTTTGTCTCGGCAGACTCAGAAACTACGAGCCCGCCATCTCCTACCTACAACGACGCACCACTGAAGGCCTATCAAAAACCGATGCCATCCGAGCCATGAAACGCCTCGTGTCCCGGGAACTCTACGGA
>NZ_FQZG01000153.1 GCF_900141915.1 Tessaracoccus bendigoensis DSM 12906
CGCGATTATGCCGACAACCCCCCGACCCAACCAGTTCCGACAAGGGCAGACGTGGTCACGGTCGGCATAATCCACACGTCGGCATAAGCCATCAAATGCCGACATCGGCATTTGATCGCTTCGGTAGGGCCGTTGCTGGTGCCGGGTCGGTCGAAGAACGCGAGTACGTCGGCCGCACGTCGGTGGAGGGTCCGGCCCAGGCTGATGAGCTCGACGAGTTCCTTCGGGACGCCGCTGCTGATCGCGTCGATCACACCGTCGAGCAGGAACCGTCCCAGCTTCTTGTCGGGTTGCCGGTACGCCACGACGAGGCGCTGGTAGATGCTCCAGGTCGCGTGGACTTCGGCGTGCTGCTCGTTGGCGAACAGCCCCTCCAGACGGGCGACCTGCTTGTCGGTGAGGAGGTCGACACCGGTGAGCAGGGTGCGGCGGGCGCGGTAGAGCAGATCCCCGGCGCGGCCCCGATGCCCGCAGGTGTCTTGCTGGACGCGCTGTCGGCAGCGCGTGAGCGCTTCGCCGGCAAGCCGGACGACGTGGAACGGGTCCATCACGGCGGTCGCGTGGTGGAGTTCCTCGACCGCCGCGGTCTTGTATCCGGTGAAGCCGTCCATCGCGACCACCTCGATCCCGTCGCGCCAACCGTGGGGGCGGGCGGCGAGCCAGCTCTTGAACACCTGTTTCGAGCGGCCCTCGAGCATGTCCAACAAACGTGCCGAGCCGGTGCCGTCCCTGGTCGGGGTGAGGTCGATGATCACGGTCACGTACTTCTCACCACGGCGGGTATGGCGCCAGCAGTGCTCATCGACCCCGATCACCTTGACCCCGTCGAACCGGGCCGGGTCGCTGATGAGGACGCGCTGTCCTTCTGCCAGCACGGCGTCGTTGGCGGTGTTCCACGCGACGTCGAGACCGGCCGCGATCCTGGACATGCTCAGGTGTTGGACCACAAGTCCTTCCAGTCCCCAACGCAGCGCCGCGCGCGACAGCTTCGAACGCGGCTCGGCTGCGGCGCTGGTGTCTTGGCACCACACCCGCCCGCACTCGATGCACCGATAGCGCCGGAGCCGCACCTGCAGCACGGTCGGGCGCCACCCCAGCGGGACATGCGACAAGCGTCGCACCACCGAGCCACGGATGAAGCCCTGGCCGCCACAGTCTCGGCACCAGTCATCGGCCTCGACCGGGCGGCAGCCCAGGATCGCACGATCGGGCTCGATGCGCTGCCCGGTGACCTCCAACCCAAGGCCGTCGAGCCGGCAGAAACTAGTCAGATCAGGGCACGTGAAGGTAGCGTCGGACACGTCGAGGTCTTCCAGATGGGGAGCGTGAGAACTTCCATCTTCGGAGGG
>NZ_FQZG01000097.1 GCF_900141915.1 Tessaracoccus bendigoensis DSM 12906
GTTGCGGAACCGTCGTTGTTCAGGGCTGGGACGGGGATGGTGGTGTTGTCGGAGAAGGTCAGGGTGGCGCCGGTGATGTGGTCGGCGTTGTTGGGTCGGTCGTAGAGGTAGACGCGGTCGATGGTTTGGGGGGTGTCCCAGTGGAGTTGGAGCCATGCTCCGGTGCGTTGGGAGTTGGTGCTCCATTCGGCGGTGCCGTTGGCGGGCCAGCCGGAGATGATCGAGTCGATGGCTTTGGTGGCTTCTTGTCCGGGTGCTTGGGAGGAGGCCAGGACTGCGGCGTTGCGGGCGGAGTTGGGGCCGTTGTAGGGCGCTGGTCCGGGTTCGGGCACAATCGGGTATGCGAGCGGTGCTGGGTACTGTCGCTCGTTCCACAACGCCTCGGTACCAGCGGGGCAGTCGGTGAGTGAAGCGCAGAGGTACGGATCGTGCTCTGCATAGGCCAGAAGTGTTGCTGTCTTTCGGGTCAACTCGGTACCTGCGACATTGGCTGCGTTCTGAACTACGTTGTAGCCGCGGTACGCCTGGACGGTCCCGGTGAATCCGGCCAATGCCTCCAGCGCATATTGCCCAGCAGCCAGATGGTCGGGGTGATCGCTTTGTCCGGGGCGGGCATCCTGCACCCTGACGGTGTCTGGGTCTGTGTCGGCTATGATCGACCTTAGCGTGTCGATGAGTTGCTGTGAGGTATAGGTGGTTGAGCCATCCACGGCCGTGACGCTCGATATGCTCCCATCGCGGAGAAGCCTTAAAGATTGGTGGCCGGTCGCTGGGGTGCCGTTGCCCGAGAGTGTGCCGTCTGGTAGCCGCATGTTGATAAGCCGAACCATGCCTCCTTCTGGGCTGATTGTGACCTTCATACTGTGGCCAGAGAAGGTGGTGGGCTGCGTGTCCCAGATAATCGACGGGGACAGGCCGAGCATGGTGGCGTAGGCGCTTTGAGGTCCCTGCTCCCTCTCCTCCCAGTAGGTGGCGCCAGCCCCTGCGTCGCCGGCGGTCACGAATACCGTCGTGGCGCACGCCCCACCGGTAAGTTCGTTCTCGATGTCGGGGTTCATGAAGAGTAGGTCGTCATCCTGGTGTGCGACGATCGTCAAAATGCTGCGGCTACAACCGGTAGCCTGCGCGGAGGCCGCGCCGAGCGTGACTCCGGACAAGACGATTCCAAGAGCCAGAAGGCTGGGTAGAACCGTGGAGCGATAACGGTGTGTCATGTGCGACCCCCCCGGACCGATTCTTGAGCGGTGTTGTTGCCGACCAACACCGATGTGTTGGCCATACTGCCTCAGATGGAGGCTGAAGTAAACGGCTCTGTCTTGTGCGGCTCAGGGAGAGTAGCTCGGCCCTCGTAGTGCCGAAGCCAGCCCGGCGGTGACGACGAGGTCGGTTGGCTGCATCGCGGTTCTCCCTGAACGAAGCCAGATATAGTGGCGCTACTCATCCCATCCGGCACAACCTTGCCGATGACCGCGTTTGGCACCAGCCTCTAGCTAGGCTGGTCCCGTGAACACCGCTGAGCACCTCATCGGCCAGGCTGAGGCCGACGCCACCGCGATCGTCGATGTGGATCGCAGCTACACATACGCTTGGCTTCGCGGCGACGTGGCACGACGGGCCAACCTTCTCCGGGCCCGCGGATTGGCTCCTGGTGATCGTGTGGCTCTCGTCGGGAGCAACGGGTCGGGTTGGGTCTCCTCATACCTGGCGATCCTCGCGGCTGGTATGGTCGCTGTTCCCATGGCCAGCACGCTACCCCCCGATGAGGTGGTTGCCCGAGCGGAATGGGTCGGAGCCGCAGCGACCTTCCTCGGAGGGTCCGAGTGCCGCCAGTTGAGGGACAGGGTCACGAGCTGGTTACCCATGACCGCAGACAGCTCGATCGCAGATGAGGAACCGGAGTTCGCAGAGGTGGCAACGGGACAGGATGCGGTTCTTGCCTTCACCTCGGGAACGACAGGCCGCCCCCGCGTGGTCCGCCAGACCCACGACAATCTGCAGGCGAACACTGAATCGATACTCGGATATCTGCCGTTGGACCGTTGGGAGCGTGTGCTTGTGGTCCTCCCCTTCAGCTACGTGTTTGGTGCATCGCTCCTGCACACCCACCTGAAGGTCGGTGCAACGCTCGTACTGCAGCCCAACGCGGTCTTTCCCCAGCAGATCGTGGAACGGATGTCTGCGCAGCGGTGTACCGGATTCGCGGGTGTGCCATCCACCTTCGCGATCCTACTGCGCAACAGTTCCTTCGGCACGCAGCGCTTGCCCGATCTCCGACTGATCCAGCAGGCCGGCGGTAAGTTGGCACCTGCCATGCTGCGTGAACTGATCCATGCGCAACCACAGGCGCGCGTGTTCGTGATGTACGGTCAGACGGAAGCCACGGCCCGACTATCCCACCTGCCGCCGGAGGACCTGGATCGGAAGCTCGGATCGATCGGTCGTGGTATCCCCGGAGTGACTCTGCGAGTAGCCGGTGAGGGTGGCAGGGACGTGACGCCGGGGGAAGTGGGCGAGATACTGGCACGGGGGCGCAATATTTCACCCGGCTACCTGGACGACGAGGCCGAGACCGCCAGGAGGATGCCGGGCGGGGAACTGCACACTGGCGACATGGCGACCGTGGACAGTGAGGGCTACATCTATGTCGTTGACCGTAGAGAGGACTTCATCAAGTCCTGGGGGCTGAGGATCGCCAGTCAGGATGTTGAGGCTGTTGCCAGCCAGCTAACGGAACTCGTCGCGGTGGCGGTGGTGGGCGTTCCGGATGACGCCGCCGGAGAACGGGTTGAGATGGTGGCCGTCAAACGGGAGGGGTCGTCCCTGACGCAAGAACAGGTCCTCGCGCACTGCCGTGGGCAGCTAGCGAAGCACATGGTTCCGAGCGTCGTCCACTTCGTGTCATTGATTCCGCTGAACAGCAACGGTAAAGTCTCCAAATCAGCAGTCCGCGACCTTTGTATAGCTCTAGCAGCGGATGGATGACCTTGGGAGGGCATGATGATGCGCAGGCCGGTCGTACTGGTCGTTGCCGGAGTCGTTCTGGCACTGACAGCGGGAGTGGCGTGGGCTTTGACGGGAAAGGAACCCGAGGTGCCGGCATCGGTTGCGGCGAAGTCGCCCAATCCAGATGACATCGCATCGTTCGTCACCGCGAGGGTGTTCTTCGGACACCAATCTGTCGGCTCGAACGTGATCGCGGGCGCCGAGTCGCTCTTCTCTGGGCAGTCGCAAGCGCTTACCGTCGTTGAGACCCGCGATGTGGTCCCCGATGAGGGTGGCTTCCTGGCACACGCACACGTTGGGGTCAACGGCGATCCGTTCGGGAAGTTCGACGACTTTGCTTCGATCATCGACGGTCCGTTGGGCATGGAAGTTGACGTGGCGATACTCAAACTCTGCTACGTGGACGTCACAGCTGGAACCGATGTCCAGCGGGTCTTCGACGCATATTCGGCGCTGATGGAACGCCTCGAGGCAGACCATCCGAAAGTGCGCTTCATCTACACCACGGTCCCGCTGTCAACCGACTGGAGTTGGAAACAGGTCGTTAAGTCCTGGATCGGGCGCGACGATCAGATGGGGCCAGCCGACAACGTGGCCCGTGAGCAGTACAACCAACTCGTCCGCCAGCGCTACGGGGACACGGGAAGGCTCTTCGATATCGCGGCGATCGAGTCAACCTTGGAAGATGGCCCGACGCTCCGGACGCTGAACGGGAGAAACTACTATGTGCTGCATGGTGGTCTTGCCTCCGACCCAGGTCACCTGAACGACCTGGGATCGAGGGTTGCCGCAACCGAGCTCATTCGTGTGGTCGCGGCGCAGGTCAGCTAGGTGTCGCTTCGTGGGATCGGCGTGGACATCGTTGATCCAGTCCGATTTCAGCGAGTCGTGACAGGGCATGGGGGCGCTGTAGCCAGACGTTGGTTCGATCCGGCTGAGTTGGCCCAGGCCGAGGACCGACGGCTCTGTCTGGCCGAGTGTTTCGCAGTCAAGGAAGCGGTGTGGAAAGCTCTTCGGCTACCCATTGCACACCTTCCCTGGCGCGACATCATCGTCAGCAAGAACGGTACCGCCATCGGCATCAGGCTCGGTGGGATTGTCTCGGCCGAGGCCGAGACCCACGCCATCGGAGCGATCCACGTAGGCACCAAGGTCTGTGAGCAACTCGTGATCGCGACCGCGATCGCCGAATCGATTCAGACCTCGGTGACTGTTCCGAGTAGTGCCGGACGCTGATGGAGGTAGGCGGTGGTCCGGCGCTTCTGCTCGATATCTCGGATCACGCGACCAACCTGCTCCACAGTTAGCGATGTGGCGGAGGCGATCTCATCGATAGGAACCGAGTTGTTGAGACCGAAGAGACATAAATCCATCCGGTCGTAGGGCAGGCTGAAGTAGAACTCCTCCTGAGACTGCGGCATCGAATAGGTATCGGTTGTCGGGGGGCGGGTCCGGATCGATTCTGGGACCTCGAGATACTCGGCCATGGCATATACCTGCGACTTGTAGAGGTGGGCGATCGGTTTGAGGTCAGCGGCGCCGTCGCCGAGCTTAACGAAGAAGCCCTGATCGTATTCGAGTCGATTCGGTGTACCGGCAACCGCGTAGTTCAGTCTGTCTGCGTGGTAGTACTCGAGGGTCTTTCGCGTACGCTGCTTGAAGTTTGTGGCAGCCACAATGTCGAGATATGCCTCTGTGGTCAGTCGGCGGGTCTCCTGCACGCCATCGGGGGACTCGATAACGATGGAGTAGATCCGGTAGCGGTCTGAGTCAACGACGCTGGGAAGCACGATCTTTGAACGGTAGCCCGGCCCATAGTCAGGGAACACACCACGGATCGCGTCATCTCGTCGACGGTAACACCCGAACGCATCCAGCATCCGTGAGATGTCCTCATGGGCCGACTGCACGCCGAGTGAAGCGATGAGTTCGGAGCTGATCGGAAGTGTCTCGTCGGAAGACTCTGACTCAGGAAGTTGCAGGGCAAAGACCCGATCGGGACCGAGGGCGCGGACGCAGAGTGCAGCTACCACGCTGGAGTCTATGCCGCCGGATACCGCGACGATGGTGCCCTTGCGACGGGCGTGGCCGAGATAGGTGCGGATGCCCTCCGCTATCCGCCTGGTTTCGGCGGCTTCGTCGATCTTGAGGCTGGCTGGTCCAAATCTGGTCATGGTTTGCTCCTAGTACGAAAATCGAGAACCTTCGACTCTGGAAGGGGTTGTGATGCGGCCTCGACCGCGCTCTCAGCGCGCTGCAGCAGCAACTGAGTGGAGAGGACCGACACCAACCGCATGTTGTCGGTGTTGCTCAGCCCAAGCCCCCGCCTCCGCTCAGCCTTCGCCACGAGGTTGGCAACCAGGTCAGGCCGGAAAACCCCTGCACGTGAGACGGCATCGGGGCTGGAGACTTCTGCAACCCACTCGGGTTGGCCATCCTCGAAGAAGCTCGCTGCGTCGGGCGCACGGTACGGCTGCTTTGGGCGCTTGAGGATCTCCTGCGGCACCATGTCAGCGAAGGCGCGTTTCAGAATGTGCTTCTCATCCAGTCCAAGAATCTTCTGCTCGGGCGCAAGTGAGTTTGCGAACCGGCCGACCTCGACATCGAGGAACGGGAAGCGTCCCTCGACCGAGTTCGCCATCAGCATCCGATCGCCCTGCGAAGCGAGTATGTAGCCAGGTAGCAGTGTCGTCATCTCTAGCCACTGCGCCCGGCCAAGCATGTCCCACCGTTCATTGCCAGGAGGCATGGTGGCAACTATGTCGTCCGCAGCGGTCGATGCGACCCGCAGGTGGTCTGTCAGCATCGACTTGAGCGCCGCAGTTGAGTCCCACCGTGGCCGATGTGACATCGCAGGATCGGAGAGATCCAGGTTGCGGCCGAAGAACGCTGCCGCGAATGCTGGAGCCTTCGCGGGGGAGCGGTCCATCCAAGGATACAGCTGGCTGACGGCACGCTCTCGTGCGCGAGGGTCGGGGTCGTTCGCCCACGCCTGTCGTACCTTTGCCTCCAGAAAGATGTCGTATCCTGCGAGCACCTCGTCGGCGCCTTCACCGGTGACGACCACTTTGTACCCGGCGTCGCGCACGAGCCGGGAGAGGAGAAACATCGGGGCAGGCGCTGTGCGTAGAAGCGGATGCTCGGCGTGCCAGACGACCTCGGGGAACACGTCTGCGATGTCGCGTTCCGAGACGACGACCTCATGGTGCGTGCTGCCGAGATGTTGGGTGAGGAGACGCTGAAACTTGCCCTCGTCGTGTTCGGCCGAGCGGAACCGCAACGAGAACGTGTCGACTTCGCAGTCGGTGAATGACGCGATCAGGGAAGCGGTGACGGAGGAATCCAAGCCACCGGACAGGTAGGCTCCCACCGGTACGTCACTTCGTTCGAAACGGAGCCGGACCGCGTCGATCAGGCGTTCCCGGAGCTCACCCGCGGTCTCCTCAATGGGGCGGGCGGGCACCGAACCGGCTTCGGGGAAGTCGGGAAACCAATAGGATCCCATTGTGGAGTGTCCGTGGTGGATCTTGAGGTAGCTGCCCGGAGGTACCTGGCTGATGCCCAGGAAGGGGGTCCGGGGCGCGACGGGCGACCAGAGCGTGAAGGTCTGGTCCAAACCGACAGGGTCCAACTCCGGCCGCTGGCCGCCGACGGCGAACAGTGCCTTCATCTCGGAGGCAAACCGCAACTCCCTGTTCACCCACGTGTAGTAAAGAGGGCGAACGCCGTACCTGTCCCGGCTCAGCGTCAACTCACGGGTTCGACGATCCCAGATGGCAAGCGCCCACTGTCCGTTGAACCGCTCGAAGGCACCGGTTCCCCATTCCTCCCAGGCGTGCACGATCACTTCGGTATCGCACCTTGTCCGGAACGAGTGCCCGCGGTCGGTGAGCTGATCCCGTAGCTCGATGTGATTGAAGATCTCACCGTTGAAGGTCACCCATACGCATTCGTCTTCGTTGCACATCGGCTGTGTGCCGTTTGCGGTGTCGACGATCGAGAGGCGGGTGTGCCCCAGCGTAACCTGGTCATCGATGAAGTAGCCGCTGCCATCGGGCCCGCGATGTCGGAGCGCATACATCATTGCGGTGACACGTCTGGTCCCGGGCTGGTGCCCGTCGGAATAGGTACCGCAGATTCCGCACACCCTCAGTGCCTCGTCGTGCCAGCTTCAGTGATCATGGGTTTAGAGTAGACAACTGATGAGTCCCCAGGTGGTGACTCTTGCGATGCGGTGCTATCCAGGCATTGGTTCGCCGGGCCCTACGGGAAGCTCCTGGAATCTGGTCTCGAAGATCTCGCCCCCCGACACCGGTTACCTAGTACTGTCTCTGCTCATGGGGAACGATGAGGCCTTCGAACGTGAGCGGATACGCCGCTTCGTACTCGACAACCTACTGCTCGGGGACAGCGACCGGATGCCCTCCGACGATGAGTCGCTGCTCGAGGCGGGGGTGATCGATTCCACTGGGATTCTCGAGTTGATTGAGTTCCTGGAGGATGCTTTCGGGATCACCGTCGAAGATACTGAGACGGTCCCCGAGAACCTGGACGGGGTGGAACGCATTTTGGGGTACCTCGGACGTAAGCAGGGCTGAGGGTCGTCGACGTGGGCAAGAGCAGGGGGGTCATCGCGAGCGATAAGGCTCGTGGTATGGCAGCCATGCTGGCTCCGAATCCACCGTTCAGAGCGCGCCTGAACTACTTGCTGTTCAACTCAGAATTCCATTGTGTGGTCGTCTACCGACTCGGCAGGTATGCTCGCCTGCTCCGAGAGCACAGGCCAGCCGCAGGGCTAGTGCTTACCTTTGCGCATCGTGTCATCAATCGGTTCGTGACTCATCTCGACCACGTTGACATCTCACCTCAGGCAGACATTGGGCCCGGGCTGCTGCTGATGCACAGACATGGGGTGCTCATCGGACCGGTCATCGTGGGGCGCAACTGTGTAATCCACCAGAACGTGACGATCGGCCAGCGGGTGGCAGGCGGCGACCGCGGGCTGCCGACAATCGGTGACAATGTCTGGATCGGTCCCGCCGCCGTGATCACAGGATCCGTCAACATCGGGGATGGGGTGACGATCTCCGCCGGTTCGGTGCTGTCAAAGGATGTGCCCGACCGATGTCTTGTGGCAGGCAATCCCGCGCGCGTCATTGTCAAAGATTACGACAACGCACCGATGATCGGGGTTCAGCCCGACTGAGCGGCGTCGTTCCTGCCAGGCAGAGGGATGGTGGACAGGTACTCCGCGAGTCGCTCGTCGGCGCATGGCGGTGAGAAGCCGCTCGTGATTGTCTTTGCAAGGCTCAGGGTGCTGTACCGCGGACGAGGGGCGGCCCTACTTCCCGCAGTGAAC
Organism: Tessaracoccus bendigoensis DSM 12906; assembly: GCF_900141915.1. Lineage (GTDB taxonomy): Bacteria > Actinomycetota > Actinomycetes > Propionibacteriales > Propionibacteriaceae > Arachnia > Arachnia bendigoensis. The sequence goes on from NZ_FQZG01000097.1 coordinate 8,363, forward strand.
TCGGCGGTCGTGATGGGCAGCACGTCGCTGGCGGGCCGACCTCGGAACTGGAACACCAACGACGCGATCTGCGCCCAGCTTCGGACGGGGCCAGCATTGCTCAGATGGTAGGTGCCAGGGGGAGCATGGGTTGCCAAGTGCATGACTCCGGAAGCCAGATCTTCCGCGAAGGTGAGGCGACCGAACTGGTCGTTGACCACCTGTGGCGAGACGCCGGTGTCAGCCAGACGAGCCATCGTGCGGATGAAGTTGGAGCCGTCGCCTATTAGCCAGCTGGTACGCACTATCCAATGTTGCGGCAGCGTCGACACCAGAGCCTCGCCCGCAGCCTTTGTCTGCCCATACACGCCTAGCGGGCTGATGGGCTCTTCCTCTGAGTGAACCTCGGTGGTGCCGTCGAACACGTAGTCGGAAGAGATGTGGACAAAGGGGATCCGGTGGGCACGGGCGCGCTCGACGAGAGCACGCAGCCCGGACACGTTCGTCGCCCAGCAGATTCGACGACCTTCCTCCGTCTCGGCTGTGTCGACCGCGGTATAGGCTGCCGCGTTGACGATGAGGCCGACGTCTCCCCATCGCACTGTGTCGAGAGTCTCCGCGTCAGAAAGGTCGAAATCCGGACGCGTCAGGCCGACGGCGTCGGGCAGCATCGCCATCAGCGCACGGCCGAGTTGGCCGTTCGCCCCGACTACGACGATTGAGCGTGGCGCCATGGGAGTGACATCGCAGAGGCTCGGATGCTCACGGTCGGCGTCGGAGACCTCGGCTTGGAGCAGGGAGATCGGCCAAGGAATCGCTATGGTCGGATCTGCGAGGTTCAGATATGTGTAGGAATCGCGCGCCTCAGGCGTCCAGTGCTCGTTGACCAGGTATGAGTAGACGGTGTCGGGGGCCAGTGCCTGATACCCATTTGCCACCCCGCGAGGTACGAAGACCGCCTGATCGGTGTCGAGCTCAAGAGCGAATGAAGAGCCGAAGCCGGGTCCTTGCCGTAGGTCGACCCACGCGCCGAAGATGCGGCCACTCGCCAGCGAGACGAGCTTGTCCCATGGCTCGGCATGCATCCCGCGGGTGCTTCCCGCAGATGCGTTGAAGGAGATGTTGTTCTGCACCGGAGTGAAGTCCGGCAATCCGAGTTGGATCATCTTCTCACGGTGCCAGTTCTCCTTGAACCACCCGCGAGCGTCACCGAGTACTGGGAGGTCCACGACCAGCAGCCCGGGGATTCTGGTTTGATGGACTGCCAGGGTCCGTGGCATCAGTGCCCCATCTTTGCGTACGCCTGCTCGGTGGAGGCCTTCATCGGGCGCCACCATCCCTCGTTCTCGCGATACCAGTTGATGGTCATCGCCAAGCCCGACTCGAAGTCGGAGTAACGCGGCCGCCAGCCCAACTCCTCCCGAAGCTTTGTGGCATCGATCGCGTAGCGCAGGTCGTGGCCTGGGCGGTCGTCAACGTGATCGTAGGCGTCAGCCGGTTGGCCCATAATACGGAGGATCTCCTCAATAACCGTCTTGTTGTTGTGCTCGCCATCCGCACCAATCAGGTAGGTTTCGCCGATTCGGCCTCGGTCGATGATTCCTAGGACGGCTGCGTTGTGGTCGTCGACATGGATCCAGTCGCGTACGTTCAGTCCGGCGCCGTAGAGCCGCGGGCGGACCCCGTCGATGATATTGGTGATCTGGCGAGGGATGAACTTCTCGACGTGCTGGTAAGGGCCGTAGTTGTTTGAGCAGTTGCTGATGGTGGCCCGGACGCCGAAGCTTCTCACCCACGCCCGCACCATGAGGTCGGACCCAGCCTTGGATGCTGAGTAGGGGCTCGACGGATTGTAGGGGGTCTGCTCAGTGAACCGTGAAGGGTCATTCAACGCGAGGTCGCCATAGACCTCGTCGGTCGAGACATGGTGGTAGCGGCTATCATGTCGACGGGCCGCCTCCAGCAACTCGAAAGTCCCGACCAGGTTCGTCTGGATGAAGGGTGAAGGGTCGCGAAGGGAGTTGTCGTTGTGTGATTCCGCAGCGAAATGAACCGTGACGTCGTGGGCGGCGACCAGGTCATCGACGAGAGCCGCGTCGCAGACGGAGCCTTCAACGAATCGGAATCTGGATGAGGGGAGGTCCGCAAGTGAAGAGAGGTGGCCAGCGTAGGTGAGTGCGTCCAAGACGGTCACGGCGTGGTCTGAGTTCGCGAGGACATGCCGGACGAAATTGCTGCCGATGAACCCGGCACCCCCTGTGACAAGTAGCTTCGACATGACGGGATTCTAGACCCTGGTCCCAGGCGCGTCCAGGTGTGAGAAAATCTGGCATGCGCGGCATCATCCTGGCCGGCGGGTCCGGCACACGACTCCACCCGATCACCCTCGGCAACAGCAAGCAGCTGGTCCCCGTCTACGACAAACCGATGATCTACTATCCGCTCTCGACTCTGATTTTCGCTGGGATTGCAGAAGTCCTGGTGATCAATACACCCCATGAGCAGGACGCCTTCCATCGCCTCCTCGGTGACGGGTCCCAGTTCGGGATCTCAATCAACTACGCGGTGCAGCCGGAACCCAATGGCCTGGCGCAGGCTTTCACGATCGGGGCAGGCTTTGTTGGGGATGATTCCTGCTGCCTCGTCCTGGGTGACAACATCTTTCATGGGCAAGGGCTTGGGACTCAATTGAGTCAATATTCGAACCCTGATGGCGCCGTCATCTTCGGCTATCAGGTTGCCGACCCTAGCGCCTATGGCGTCGTCGAGCTCGATGCGCAAGGGTTCGCGCTGTCTATCGAGGAGAAACCAGTCAATCCAAAGTCGCATTTGGCGGTGCCTGGTCTCTATTTCTACGATAAGCAGGTGTGTGACATTGCGGCCAGTATCGCTCCCTCGGCACGGGGAGAGTATGAGATTACGGATGTCAACCGTGTCTACCTGGAAAAGCGCAAGCTTCGCGTCGCGGTCCTTCCGCGCGGAACGGCTTGGCTCGACACCGGGACATTCGACTCGCTCAACGATGCGAGTAATTTCGTGCGTACCATCCAGGCCAGGCAGGGCCTACAAGTCGGCTGCCCCGAGGAGGCTGCGTGGCGGGTGGGCCTGCTCTCCGACGAAGGCTTGGCCGAGAGGGCAGACGCGTTGGCCAAGTCAGGTTATGGGAAATATCTTGCCTCACTGCTCGCCTAGGTTGTGGCTATGTCCAGTTGGACAGACTGGGCTGCGAGCAGCCACTTGCCTCCTCGCGTGCGAGAGCCCTCGAATCCCAGGGCGTCTTCCGGTCGCAGGTAGACTCTGGCTGTTGGCGTGTCTGCGTAGGGCCGCGGCGTGCCTGAATGCGCAGGCGGTTGGCGTAGGCTCCGCATCGTGTGGAATGACGTGGTAGTGGGATGAGTCGTCGTGGGCTGGTGGATGAGGCCATCCAGGGCATCCTCGACCGCGTCGTCGACGGCGATTTCAAGGCAGGTGAGGCACTGCCTCCCGAATCGGACCTCGCCGCTCTGCTGGATGTCAGCCGCCCGACGATGCGTGAGGCTGTCCGGTCTCTAAGCGACCGAGGCGTGCTCCACGTAGTGCATGGACGGGGGACCTTCGTCGCGCCGCAGGCCCAGTGGCGTGACCTGCCGACGCTGATCAGCGTGCTGGCCAGAACCACCCCGGAGCGTGACCTCGGCTTACAACTCATCGAAGTGAGGCGGATGCTGGAGGTCGGTGCCGCCGGGCTTGCCGCCGGTAACCGCACCGAGGATGACGCTCTTCGGATGCGCACGGTCCTCGAAAGATACGACGAGGCCGCGGTCCGCGGGGACGTCGAAGAGGTGGCTGCGATGGATATTGCATTCCACGAGTTGATCCTCGAAGCCTCGGGAAACCCGTTTCTTGCCGCGATCATGCAACCCTTGGCCGAAGCAGTTGAGACCTCCAGGAGGTCGACGGCCGCGATCCCGGAGGTTCGTGAACGGGCGCAAGGGCACCACTGGGCGATCCTTGGCCGCATCGCGGCGCGTGACTCCACCGGGGCGAAGAACGCGATGCGTGCCCACATGACCCAGACCGGGGAAGATATCGCTTCGCTGTAACGCGCCCCTCGCGCGGCGTTGAATCGTAGGGTGGGCCAGAAGTCGCTGGTCGATGTCCGGCTAACTGCAATACCGTTCAGTTAACAGCGTTGGACGTGGATGGTTGTGGTGTCGCCGGGCTGGGGCCAGGTGGCGTGGGCGGCGCGTTTGACGTGCCATTTGGTGTACTTCCTCTTCACGACGTGCGGTGCTGCGCGTCGCCGCCGCTCTGGGTTGAGCCTGCGGAGCAGGCGGCGTAGGAAGTCGAGCCAGCCGGGGCTGTCGCGGCCGTGCTGGTCAGGGGGGAAAGGCACCCGGGTGGGCGAGGGTCTGGCGGGTGATCCGCAGTGCGGCGACGAAGCTTACCCGGTCCGGGTCGCGGCCGGCATGGGTTGCAGCCTCGGCCATCAGCGA
>NZ_FQZG01000042.1 GCF_900141915.1 Tessaracoccus bendigoensis DSM 12906
GCGAAGCGCCGGGGACCGTGACGAAACCAACGCGACCATTCCCACAGACCCTCTCAAGAAGTGGGGTCAGGACCCTGCACCGTGCGCAAGGTGGTAGCGCCCACGGGCCCGCTCGTCCCTCACGGCCCGGCTCAACCGGCGACCGGTGGTCCTACCGGTTCAGGTCGGGCTCAGGAGAACAACACGATGTTGTTCAGCACCAATTGGTTCTGCCAGCTGTAGCCGACCTTCCCCGCTCGCACGGTCTCCACGATCACGGACGTGAGCAGATAGGAGCGGCAACCGTTCCGGCCCGTCCTCGGCGTATCACACTCGGTGAACCAGGTGCGACCCGCAATGTCGTGTCTGCCCGGGGTTGCCAGCGGGTTGCCGACCCAGACCGCCCTCTTAGTGGAGAGGTAGGTGAGGCTGTTGAACATCCACCCGGTCGTCTTGGTGAACTTGCCGTCCACCTGTCGAACCTGGGTCCCCCAGATGGAGGTCCAGCAGCGTTGCGTGACCGAGTAGTCTTCGCAACTGGTGAACCAGCGCCGACCAGACGAGGTGTGATAGCCGGGCGTCGTGTACACGCTGCCGGGCTTCGACGGGGTCGCTGTCGGCGTTGGCGTCGGGGTCACCGTTGGCGTCGGAGTCGCCGTCGGGGTGGCCGTCGGGGTAGGCGTAGGCGTCGGGGTCACCGTTGGGCTTGGCGTCGGGGTAGGCGTCGGCGTCGGGGTGACCGCCTTCAACTGCAACCCCACAAGCACCGGGTCATGGTCGGAGGACCGGTACGGGTCAGGAGCCCAGAGAGCCTGCTCCGAGGGCTTCTTGAAGGACGTGTCGTAGTCGAACAGGTCAGACTCGTCGGCATTGATGTGCCAGGCAGAGGCACCGGTGACAGCCTCGGTCAGCGGGTCGTTCGAAAGCGCGTAGTCGAGGTAGCCGACCATGCCGTCGAAGACGTAGGAGTAGGCGTGCTCACCGTTGAACTCCTTCTCAAGATCGGTGTAGCCCGCGTCCACGAAAGCACTGATGGGATCTTCATGGTCGTACGAGTTCAGGTCGCCGATGACCAGGGTGCGGTCGGCCCCCTGCGAAGTCGGGTCCCCGTCCAGCCAGTCCGTCATGATCTCCACGGTGCTCAGGCGCGTCTGGTTGCAGTTCCCCTGGCCGTCGCCGAGGTCCGGGTCCCCGACACAAGCGGACCCCTTGGACTTCAGGTGGTTGACGGCAACGTTGAATGCCTCTCCGGAGGCCTTCTCGGTGAACGTCTGCACGAGCGTCGGTCTGGTCCTGCCGTCCTGGTAGTCGTAGGCGGCCCACTTGCCGGTCAGCGAAACCGTTGCCGGCTTGTAGATGAAGGCCTGGATGATCGCGTCGGTGCCCAGGACGCCGGTGTTGACCGCCGCGTAGGTTCCTGCGCCGACCCTGGAGTTCAGCGCGTTCACGAGGTTCTCAACGGCCGTGCCGTTGTTCTCGATCTCCATCAGGCCGACGACGTCGGCGTCCATCTCTTCGAGTGCGGAGACGATCTTCAACTGCTGCCGTTCGAACTCCTCGGCGTTGTCCGCGCCGCGTGCGTTCGGGTCGTCAGAGCGGAGCGTGGTGAAGTAGTTGAGTACGTTCATGGATGCGACGGTGACGTCGCCGCCCACCTCGGGAACGCCGGGCCTGGGGTTGACCGCGGTGTATTCGGCCCCGTCGGTCGGTTCGATCTTCCACTCGTCGAAGTTGTAGACGAGCACGCCGGTGATGTCGGTCAGCAGGTCCCCGCCCCGGAAGAAGTTGTCCTGGGTGAAGGGCTGGCCGTTCGGGTGCCGTGCGGGCGACGGGTTCTGCGTCGTGAGGCCGTCGTCCAGGATGATGCGGTCCCGGAGGTTCGCCTCGAGGACCGACTGCGCCGCGGTGCCGGGCGCGACGACGGCCGTTGGGGTGTCCTGCCGTGCCGTGCCGACTGTGATGGTGCCGTACCTGTCGAATTCGAAGTACTCGATGATGGTCAACTGTTGTGGGAAGGTCAGCAGCATCGACTCGTAGCGTTCGTGGTCGTCCAGCGGCAGCGTCACCTCTGTGGGTGCCACGGCCGAACCTGTTTCCAGAGGCTCGACCGAGGTGGGTGTGATCTGGGTCAGGCCGAAGTACTCGCTCACCCGGCCCGTGACCTTGAGCGATGAGCCGACCTGGACGTTGCCGGGCGATTGCGAGTAGACGAAGATGCCGTCGCTGGTAGCGGGGTTACCGTCTCCGGCGTCCTGGATGAAATAGCCGTTGAAGCCGCCGGTCTGGAAGTTACCGCTGACCGTGCCCTCAACCGTAACGACCTGGCCGTTGCGGGGCGAGACGTCGGTGGTGCCCTGAACCTCACCGATCTTCAGCGTGGGGCCGGGGTCGACGGTCTGCGTGGCGGTGGGCGTCGGGGTGGGGGTAGGGGTAGGGGTAGCGTCGTCACACGTGAAGGTCCGCAGCAGGTCGAAGCTGTCGATGGGGTTCCCCAGCCACTGCGCCGACGGGTCGAAGGCGTCGACGGGGTCGGTGTCTGTGACGCAACCGTCGCGCAGCAGGGTCGCGTCCAGCGTGGTCACCCCACCGCCCGTCCAGGCCGTACCGGGATCGGTCCCCGTCTGCCCGAAGGAGTCGACCACCTCGTCGCCTGAGAACAACTGCAGGGCGTCATCGCCGTTGAAGTTGGTCACGGCGCTGGTGGTGTCCGACTTGGCCTTGAGCGCGTCGGACGCCTGGCTGTTGACGAGCACGTAGTGCCCCCCGGCGGGGAGTTCGACGTCTGGCCCGGTCCAGGTGTTGTTGGCGGTGGTACCACCGTTGGCGAACAACCGGATGGTGTATCCGCTCAAGTTGACCGGCTGCGCCGTTGGGTTGAAGAGCTCGATTGCCTTGTTGTTGCTGCTGCCCTCGAGGTATGAGCTGAACATCAGCGTTGCGGGTGCTGCGCTGGCGCTCATGGGGAGGGCGATAAGGCCCGCCACGAGGGCGGCCGCAGCCGTTATCGCGGTTGGTCGGGATAGTCTCATGCTGGTCCTCTGCTTTTGGCTTGGGAAGGTACTCCGGAGCCTATTCAGGGATGCTCAACTTTGTGGGGCTTCCGAGTTAACGCGGGGGAAACAGCCCTGTCAAGAGGGGATTTGTCAGCCGATGGTGGCGAAGCTGGCCTTGGGGGAGACCGGCCAGTCTCCCGGGTAGCGGTAGGAGAGCTCGTCGACCTTCTTGGCCAACTGCCTGCGGGACCGCCCGGAGAGCCGGTCGCCGAACACCATGCCGTTGAGGTGGTCGGTCTCATGCTGGAGACAGCGGGCGAGCATGCCGGTGCCTTCCACCCTGATCTCATTTCCGAAGGCATCCTGGCCGACGCAGACGGCGTGATCTGGTCGGGCGAGGCTCTGGTAGCCGCCCGGGTACGAGAGGCACCCCTCTTCGGCAGCCTCCAGATTCCGGTCCTTGCCTTCCGGCAGTGTGACGGTGGGGTTGCACACCACGCCGCGGTGGATCACGTCGTCGGCGTCTGGGCACTCGTAGATGAACACCGCAAGGTCGACCCCGACCTGCGTGGCTGCCAAGCCGACGCCGTCTGCCGCGGCCATCGTCGCGAACATGTCACGCACCAGGGTGTGGAGTTCGTTCCCGAAGTCAGTGACTGGGCGCGTCACGGCGTGCATGACTGGCGTGCCCCAGCGGGTGATGGGCAGGACCTTGCCACCTTTGGTCAGGTCGGCTTCGGTCATGGTGAACCTCCAGATGAGTCGGCTGTGGACCTATCAAGTATGCCGCACAGTGTGTCCCGCCCGCCTGCGGCGCGGTCGTGGCCGACAATGGAGGGCATGGAACCAGATCGGGGATGGAGTTGCCTCATCGCCGACTACGCCGGGCATCTCTCTGCCGAACGCGGGCTTTCCGAACACACTGTACGCGCCTACCGGAGCGACCTGCGCGAACTGGCGAGGCGCTCGGGCGTCAGGGTGGACGGGATCGACTTGTCGGTGCTCAGGGCCTGGCTGGCCGACCTGGCTGAACAGGGTGCGGCTGCCGCGACTGTTCAGAGAAGGGTGGCCAGCGTCAAGGGATTCCTGGCCTGGGCACAAGCTGAAGGGCTCATCGCTGAGGACCCTTCGGTCCGGCTCAAGGCGCCGAAACGCCCCAAGCAGTTGCCGAAGGTGCTGTCTGGGTCTGCCGTCGAGGAAGCGCTCGCCTCTGCGGAGGCCCGGGCCGTCGAGGACGGCGACGCGCTCGCGGTTCGTGACCTGGCGCTGCTTGAGGTGGCCTACTCGAGTGGGCTTCGGGTCTCTGAGCTGTGCTCGCTTCGGATCGTCGACATCGACCATGATCGGGGGGCGGTGCGCGTGCTGGGCAAGGGCGGAAAGGAACGCACCGTGCCGATCGGAAACCCGGCCCTGCGGGCAGTTGGGCAATGGCTGCGTCGTCGCCCGGAGGTCGCGCGGGCGACGAGCCCTGACACTGTGTTCCTCGGGGCGCGGGGCGGGAAGCTCGACCCGAGGGTTGCCCGTCGGGTGGTGCATGCAGCAACCCTGGCCGCCGGGCCCGGTGCAGAAATCGGGCCACACGGGCTCCGGCATGCCATGGCCACGCACCTGATCGAGGGCGGGGCGGATCTGCGGAGCGTGCAGGAGATGCTGGGCCATGCGTCCGTGGCCACCACCCAGATCTACACGCATGTGACCCCGGAACGGCTCCGAGCCGCCTATCGCCAGGCCCATCCACGCGCCTGAGCATTCACCCGGCCAGTGACAAGGGGTCGATGAGCCGCCCGTCGCGCCAGGCCATCCAGTGAAGGTGACACCCCGTCGACAGCCCGGTGGTGCCGACATGCCCGAGCAGTTGGCCGCCCGCGATTGACTGCCCCACCCTGACTTCGGTCGAGGGAAGGTGGTTGTAGGCGGTAACCAGTCCGCCCCCGTGGTCCAGGAAGACCCGCCAGCCGTAGGCCGCATGGTGATAGGCGCGGGTCACGACACCGCTGATCGGGGCGACGACCGGGGTTCCGCATGCTGCGGCGAGGTCGGTACCGTCGTGCAACTTCCAGACTCCGGTGATCGGATGGCGCCGCATCCCGAACGGTGAAGTGTGTCGGCCTTCGACAGGCAGACCCGTGGCCCGCCCAGGCACGGACGCCGCCGTCAGGTCGGGGGCGGATTGCGGTTGGGTGCCGTCCGGCACCAGGCGCACCGCCCGGATTGCCAGGAAGGACATCGGGTCGGCGTAGTCGGTGCCATCGGTCAGGCCCCAGTGAAGGCACGCCGATGCCGAGCAGTGCCCGGCAGCCAGGGTGCCGAGCACCTCGCCGACGGCGACCACCTGCCCCTGCCGCACCTGTGCCGTCACCGGTTGATACGTGGTTCGCCAGCCGTTGCCATGATCGATGCTGACAGTACCGACGCCTGCGACCCGTCCGGCGAAGTGGACGACGCCGGGTGCGGGCGCACGAATGTGGTCGCCGACAGCCGCCCTCAGATCGACGCCCCGATGCCCGGATGCGTAGCGGGCAACGTGTTCGAAACCGCGCACCAAGCGTCCCTCGACAGGCGGCTCCAGCACGAAGTCGTCGGCGGTGGCGCGCGGGGCGGCGCAGAGCCAGAGCGACAGAATGACCAACAGCAGTGAAACTCGCATGCCCTATCTATCCGACAGTGGCCACCAAATGTTGCATCTCATCTGCAGCCTGTGGAAAACGCTGCTTCGCCGGTTTGTGGCGGCTCGACGCCACGCGCTAGCATGGACGGGCAACCTTCATGGGTTGATTTCGCATGTGCTGCCACGGTCCTACCGTCGGCCTCCGCGTGGTCCCGCTCAGCGCGGGTGCGGTTGCCGGGCACATCAGGCAAAGGCCCTCCCCAGGGCCTGAACAAACCACAAGTGGGCCCCGGCCCACGCGATCCAGGCGGGGCGTCCCGCCGCGAAAGGAACGGCCATGGCCGTCGTCACCACTCGTCAGCTGCTCGAGGCAGGCGTCCACTTCGGGCACCAGACCCGTCGTTGGAACCCCAAGATGAAGCGGTTCATCTTCACCGAGCGCAACGGCATCTACATCATCGACCTGCAGCTTTCGCTGCGCTACATCGACAAGGCGTACAACTTCGTCAAGTCGACCGTCGCGCGCGGCGGTCAGGTCCTGTTCGTTGGCACGAAGAAGCAGGCCCAGGAGGCCGTCGCAGAGCAGGCGACCCGCGTCGGTATGCCCTACGTGAACCAGCGCTGGCTGGGCGGCATGCTCACCAACTTCCACACCGTCACCAAGCGCATCCAGCGGCTCAAGGAACTTGAGGCCATGGACTTCGCAGACGTCCCCGGCAGCGGCCTCACCAAGAAGGAACTGCTGCAGCTCGAGCGCGAGAAGAACAAGCTCGAAAAGACCCTCGGCGGCATCCGTGACATGGCCAAGGTGCCCCAGGCCGTGTGGATCGTCGACACGAAGAAGGAGCACCTCGCCGTCGATGAGGCGCGCAAGCTGAACATCCCGATCGTCGCGATCCTCGACACCAACTGCGACCCCGATGAGGTCGACTTCGCCGTGCCGGGCAACGACGACGCCATCCGCTCCGTCGCACTGCTGACGCGCATCATCGCCGACGCGATCGCTGAGGGGCTCATCGATCGCTCATCCGGCCGCACCGGCGAGCAGACCGAGTCCGAGCCCATGCCCGATTGGGAGCGTGAACTGCTTGGCGCCGAGATCGTGACCGAGGCCACCGACGCTCAGGCCGAGCAGCTGGCAGAGGCCGCAGCCGAGACCCCCGCCGTCGAATCGGCCGAGACTCCCGCCGTTCAGGTGGCCGAGGCCGCAGACGCGCTCGAGGCTACTGAGGCAGCAGCGGTCGCCGAGCCCACCGAAGCCAACTGAGAACCCACGAGAGATAGAGAATCGAGCAAAATGGCAATCACTGCCGCTGACGTGAAGAAGCTCCGCGACGCCACCGGCGCGGGCATGATGGACGCCAAGAAGGCCCTCGTCGAGGCCGAGGGCGACTTCGAGAAGGCCATCGAGGGCCTCCGCATCTCCGGCCTGGCCAAGGCCGCCAAGCGCGCGGACCGCGAGGCCACCAACGGAATCGTCGCGGGCCGCGACGGGGCACTCGTCCAGTTCGCCGCGGAGACCGACTTCGTCGCCAAGAACGCCGAGTTCGTCGGCCTGGCCGAAGAGATCCTGACCGCGGTCCTCGCCTCGGGGGCGACCGACGTCACCGCCACGAACGATGCCTCCCTCTCCTCCGGCGCCCGCGTGGGCGACGCGGTGCAGGAACTGGGCGCCAAGATCGGTGAGAACATCTCCGTGGTCGCCGTCGCGAACTTCGACGGTGACACCCACCTGTACCTGCACCGCCGCGCCGCAGATCTGCCCCCGCAGGTCGGCGTCCTGGTCGAGTACAAGGGCAGCGAGGAACTGGCCCACCACGTCGCGCTGCAGATCGCCTCGATGTCCCCACAGTGGGTCAACCGTGACGATGTTCCGGCCGACCTGGTCGAGAACGAGCGCCGCATCGCCGAAGCCACCGCGAAGGAGGAAGGCAAGCCGGAGGCAGCCCTTGCGCGCATCGTCGAGGGCCGCGTCGGTGGCTTCTACAAGGACGTCGTGTTGGTCGATCAGGCGGCGGTCTGGGAGGACAAGAAGTCTGTTGGGGCAGCCCTCAAGGACGGCGACACCGAGATCGTCCGCTTCGTGCGGTTCGCCATCGGCGCCTGAGCGCGACTGCGCCGTTTGAAGTAGAGTTACGTGCGCCGCGACCCCTCGGGTCGTGGCGCACGTGCCGTTCACCCACAGTCAGCCCAGGAGGTCTGGTGGCATATCAGCGAGTGTTGTTGAAACTTTCCGGTGAGGAGTTCGGCGGAGGCCGGCTAGGGGTAGACCCGCTGATCGTCTCGAACATCGCCGGACAGATCGCTGACCTCGTGCGCAGCGGCACGCAGGTTGCGGTGGTGGTCGGCGGCGGCAACTACTTCAGGGGGGCTGAACTCTCGCAATCCGGCATGGCCCGCGACCGAGCGGACTACATGGGCATGCTTGGCACCGTGATGAACGCGATCGCGCTGCAGGATTTCTGTGAGAAGGCGGGCATCGAGACGCGTGTGCAGTCGGCCATCAGCATGGCCCAGGTGGCCGAACCGTACATCCCGCGTCGTGCCGAACGGCACATGGAGAAGGGACGGTTGGTGATCTTCGGCGCCGGCTCAGGCATGCCCTATTTCTCCACGGACACCGTCGCCGCTCAGCGGGCGCTCGAGATCGGTGCCGAGGTCCTGTTGATGGGTAAGCAGGGTGTCGACGGGGTCTACGACAAAGACCCGAACACCCACGCGGATGCGAAGAAGTTCGACCGGCTCACCCACGACCAGTTCCTCACCCAGAATCTGAAGGTGGCCGACGCCACGGCGATCGCCCTGGCGCGTGACAACAACCTCAACCTCGTCTTCTTCAACCTGTCGCAGCCCGGCAACATCGCGCGCGCGGTGGCCGGGGAACCGATCGGCACCTTCGTAACCCGATAACCAGTTCAGGCACACTTCACAGGAGTATGAAACCAACATGATCGCCGAAATCCAGAAGGAAGCCTCCAGCAGGATGCAGTCCGCGGTTGACCACGCCAGGGAGGATCTGGCCACCATCCGTACCGGGCGTGCCCATCCCGCGATGTTCAGCAAACTCACAGCCGACTACTACGGTGCTCCGACACCGCTGCAGCAGCTGGCGCAATTCACTTCGCCCGATCCGCGCTCGCTGCTGATCACACCCTTCGACCGGAGCGCGATCAGCGCGATCGAGAAGGCCATCCGTGAAGCCGATCTCGGCGTCAACCCAGGAAACGACGGCAATGCCGTCCGGATCGTGATGCCGCAGCTTACCGAGGAGCGTCGCAAGGAGTACATCAAGATGGCCAGGGCGAAGGCGGAGGACGCCAGGGTTGCGGTGCGCAATGTCCGTCGTCACTCGATCGACCAGCTGAAGAAGCTCCAGAAGGATGCCGAGATCAGCGAGGACGACCTCAGCCGGGCCGAGAAGGCGCTCGACGGCACCACCAAGAAGTACGTCGAGGCCGTCGACGAGGTGCTCAAGAACAAGGAAGCCGAACTGGCTGAAGTCTGATGGTCGAGCCAGGGGGGCCTAGCCGGAAGAAGGCCGGCAGAGATCTGCCGGTCGCGATCGCTGTCGGACTTGGCCTGTTTGCGGCCGTCACCGTCGGTCTGCTGTGGCTTCCCTGGTTCTTCGCACTCTTCATGGCGGCTGCCCTCGGGTTCGGCACGATCGAGTTGCACCACGCCCTCACTCGCAAGGGGATGCGCTCCGAGGTGGTGCCGGTCTGCGTCGGCACCGTCGTCAGCTCAGTGGGCAGCTATGCGGCCGTCGTGGGGCTAATCCCCCTTGAGCCCGTCACGATGGTGCTGATCTGCCTGTGCCTGACGATGATCGCCGCGTTCGCGCTGCGGTTGCGACGAGGCCCTGAAGGTTTCGTCGGCGACGCGGCGGCCAGCGCGCTCATAGTGGCTTATCTTCCGATGCTCGGCGCCTCCGTCCCGCTGCTGATGGCCGCCGACGACGGGACGCTACGGATCCTGACGATCATCGCCTGCGTCGTGGCCTCGGATACCGGTGCCTTCGCCGTCGGGGTCCTGCTCGGACGACACAAGATGGCGCCGACGATCAGCCCGAACAAGACCTGGGAGGGGTTCGCGGGAGGCATCGCGTTTGCGGCACTTGTCGGGGTGTTGGCGGCCGTGTACCTGCTGCAGATTCATTGGGTCATCGGTCTGGTGTTGGGTGTCTTGCTCAGCCTGGCGGGAACCACCGGGGACCTCGTTGAATCGTTGATCAAACGCGACGTAGGATTGAAGGACATGTCCAACTTCCTGCCCGGTCATGGCGGAGTGATGGACCGTCTCGACTCCATCCTCATCGCGGTACCGGTGGGCTGGATGATTTTCCACCTGACTATCGGCAGTTGACGCCGCGGAAACCAAGGAACTGATCGCATGCCCACCGCACTCCCGCTCGTTTTCGAGGCCCCTCGCCGTGGGAAGCCACCGAAGCACTGGCTCGACCTGGACACGCCCGGGCGGGTGGAGGCCGCAATGAAGCTCGGCCTTCCGAGGTTTCGTGCCGACCAGATCTCGCGCCACGTCTTCGACCGGCTCGAGGTCAACGCGGCCAACTTCACCGACCTGCCGGCGGCAATCAGGGAGGACCTGGGGGAGCAGCTGTTCCCCAACCTGTTGGAGCAGGTGACCCACCGCACAACCGATGACGGCAGCACGGTCAAGACCCTGTGGAAGCTGCACGACGGCTCGCTCCTGGAATCCGTCCTCATGCGCTACCCCAACCGCACGACGCTGTGCATCTCATCACAGGCCGGCTGCGGCATGGCATGCCCGTTCTGCGCCACCGGGCAGGGCGGCCTGAAACGAAACCTCTCGCAGGGTGAGATCACCGCCCAGGTGTTGGCGGCCGACCAGCAGATCGCCGCTGGCGTCGTCCCCGGTGCGAGCGGCAGACTCAACAACATCGTCTTCATGGGCATGGGCGAGCCGATGGCCAACTACAACGCGGTGATGGGCTCGATCCGTACCTTCGTGGAACCGAGCCCAAACGGGTTCGGCATGAGTGCCCGCCACATCACCGTCTCCACCGTCGGCCTCGTGCCCCAGATCAACCGGCTCACGGACGAGGACCTACCGCTGACGCTGGCGGTGTCCCTGCACGCCCCCGACGACGAACTGCGCGACGAGATCGTCCCCATCAACAACCGGTGGAAGGTCGACGAGGTGGTCGATGCGGCCTGGGAGTACGCCAAGAAGACCAGACGCAGGGTCTCGATCGAATACGCGATGATGCGAGACATCAACGATCAGGTGGAGCGGGCCGAGCTACTCGCCAAGGTCCTGAAGAAGCGTGGCGACTGGGGTTGGGTACACGTCAACCTCATTCCGCTGAACCCGACGCCCGGCTCGAAATGGACCGCGTCGCGCAAGGCCGACGAGGTGACGTTCATCCAGACGCTGGAACGCCGGGGAGTGCCGGTGACGTTGCGCGACACCAGGGGCCAGGACATTGACGGCGCCTGCGGGCAGTTGGCGGCCAGCGTCGACACGTAGGCGCGGGAATCAGGTCCCGCGTGCCCGGGTCACACGGTGGCTGGGAGGTAGGTCGTGGCGTCCCCTGGTGTGGCATGCAGGCCGTGGCTCGGGCCGTGGTGATCAACCACCGGTCGCCGTCACGCCCGCAGCGCCCTGGGGGATAGACTCACGGCGTTTGGCACCATCACCGAAGGAGAACAGATGGATCAGAAGTTGGAGCGCGTCTACGAGTCAGTGATCGCGCGCAACCCCGGAGAGGCCGAGTTCCACCAGGCCGTCCGTGAGGTCCTCGAGAGCCTCGGCCCAGTCATAGACCGTCACCCCGAATACCTTGAGATGAAGATGCTCGAGCGCATCTGCGAGCCCGAGCGGCAGATCATCTTCCGCGTCCCGTGGATGGACGACAAGGGCGAGGTCCACATCAACCGCGGCTTCCGTGTCGAGTTCAACTCCGCGCTCGGCCCCTACAAGGGCGGCCTGAGGTTCCACCCCAGCGTCTACCTGGGCGTCATCAAGTTCCTCGGGTTCGAGCAGATCTTCAAGAACTCCCTGACCGGCCTGCCCATCGGCGGCGGCAAGGGCGGCTCCGACTTCGACCCGCGCGGCAAGTCCGACTCGGAGGTCATGCGGTTCTGCCAGTCCTTCATGACTGAGCTCTACCGACACCTGGGCGAGTACACGGATGTACCGGCTGGTGACATCGGAGTCGGCGGTCGGGAGATCGGCTTCATGTTCGGCCAGTACAAGCGCATCACCAACCGCTACGAGTCCGGTGTCCTCACCGGCAAGGGCATCGGCTGGGGTGGCTCGCTGGTGCGCACCGAAGCCACGGGCTACGGCACCGTCGTCTTCGCCGAGGAGATGCTCAAGACCCGTGGCGAGACGCTCGACGGCAAGCGCGTCATGGTGTCGGGTTCCGGCAATGTGGCCATCTACGCGTCCGAGAAGGCCGCACAGCTCGGCGCGACGGTGGTGGGTTTCTCCGACTCGTCCGGTTTCGTCGTCGATGAGGCGGGCATCGACCTCGACCTGCTCAAGCAGATCAAGGAGATCGAGCGTGGCCGCGTCTCCGACTATGTCGAGCGACGCAGTTCCGCGAAGCTGGGCGCCAACGGATCCATCTGGGATGTGCCTGTCGACGTTGCGCTCCCGTGTGCCACGCAGAACGAGCTGAACGGCGATCAGGCGGCCACCCTGATCAGGAACGGCGTCAAGGTCGTTGCGGAGGGCGCCAACATGCCCACCACACCCGAGGGCGTGCACCTTTTCCAGGAGGCGGGCGTGCTGTTCGCCCCTGGCAAGGCGGCCAACGCCGGTGGTGTAGCCACGTCGGCGCTCGAGATGCAGCAGAATGCCAGCCGCGACCTGTGGAGCTTCGAGTACACCGAGGACCGGCTCACGGACATCATGAAGAACATCCACGAGCAGGTGGCCGCGACGGCCGACAGCTACGGTCGCCCGGGCGACTACGTGATGGGCGCCAACATTGCCGGCTTCGAGAAGGTTGCGAAGGCCATCCAGGCCTTCGGCCTGGTCTGACCGACGGTTCAGAAGGCGCCCCGACGTTTGGACGTCGGGGCGCCTTCCTTCTCGATGTCAGGCGAGCAAAGCTGGCCAGGTCTGGCTGCCGACAACGCCGTCCACCACCAGGCCGCGGTCACTTTGAAAACTCTTCACGGCATCCCTGGTCTGGTTGCCGAAGTCGCCATCGACGGCGACCGTGTAGCCCCGTGCGACGAGCAGTCTCTGAAGTGCGGTGACCGCATCGCCGGAAGCGCCGACCTGCAGCTTCGGGGTGAGCGAATCCCAGGTGGTGTCGTCAACGACCCCGGTCACGGCCAACCCCTCCTGCGCCTGCCACTGGCGAACCGACCGTTCTGTGGCTGAGCCGAAATCACCGTCGATGTAGGTGCGCACTCCCTTGCGGCTCAGCAGGGCCTGCAAGGCCTCGACGACGTAGCCGGCATCTCCGCGCCCGAGCGGGTAGAACCGGTCGAAGGTCTGCGGCGGGGCCTCGGCGCGGACTGGTCCGTCGTCGGCCGGAGGTGCCGACTGCTCTGCCTGCTGGGTCACGGTCACCACCGTCACGGGGACAGGGGTGGGAGTCGGGGTGGGGGTTGGGGTGGGCTCCGGGGAAGGTTCCGGGGTCGGGGTCGGCGTGGGCGTGGGTTCGGGCTGCACCGTCACCGTAGCGACGGGGGCCGCCTCGTCGGGGCCTTGGCCGCCGCCCAGTAGCAGAGCCAGCCCAGCCACGCCCCCGACGACGAGCGTCCCGAGACCGATTCCGAGCGCCACGGTTCCCCGGCGTCGGGGCACCTGCGGCGGCACGGGTGGAGGTTGGGGAAGGTCGGCGTACGGGTCGGACAGTGTCGGGTGCAACTCGGCAGGCACGAAGGAGGGACCATGCGGCTCAGAGCCTGGCCTGGCGTGGTCTCCTTGGGCTGGAACAGACTGTGTGGGGCCAAACCAGACGGCGCACCTTTCGCAGAGTTGTCCCGCGGTCGGTGTGCCGCATTGCAGACAGTTGTTCATGATCGTTCCCCCGGCGCCTCAGTCGCGTTGCAGGCTCACGATACCTGAGGTGCACGGGGTCGATGCGGGGTGACCGGCTGTTTCCAGTTCGTCGCCGAGGTGCGCGGACAGGCATGGCCGATCAGACAGGCTGGCGGGCCGCGCCCGTGGGATCGTCGCCCCACAGCGCACGGTACTGCGCGATCCGGTCCGGGTCCGGCGAGATGCCGTAGGCGTCCCAGAACGGGGCCTCGTGCCCTGGGCCGAAGTTCCATTCCAGCGACCAGGAAGCGATGGCCAGGTCGGCCCAGCGGTCGGCTACCCCGAGCGACCCGAGATCAACATGGCCGACGAAGCTCCCGTCATCCACGATGATGGTGTTGGGCGCACAGGCGTCGCCGTGCGCGATCACCAACTGGTCGATGTCGTCCTGGCCGTCGGCCCAGTCGACCTCGCCGAACATCGAGATCGCCGGGTCAAGGGCGTGCAGCATCGCCAACCCGTCACCAATGGCTGCGGCGGCCCGGTCGGGCTCGGTCTTCCAGCGGGGCGACACTGCCGATGCGCCGGGCAGTGCCCCGCTGACGATCAGCCAGCCGTCCTCTTCCTCCTGGAAGTCGAACAGCCGGGGGCATGGATGCCTGCTGGAGAGCCAGCTCATCCTTTCGGCCTCAGGCAGCAGGTCGACCGGGCTCCATTTGGCGAACAGGGCCTTGGAGTCGGGGGCGACGAGGCGTGCCGTGACTGCGCCCACCCCACTCAGCCAGACCAGTTCCGCGACCTCCCGGCCGTGGCGGCGCGCCCACTCGGAGATGGAGCGGGGGACGGTGGTGCCGGGAGGGGGAGTCGCTGCCAGAGCCATGGCATCGATCCTGCCACGGTCTGGCATGGGCACAAGCTTCCGCGGCCCGCCAACGGGGCAGCTGCTGAGGTCCGGCACTGCGGGGCGACGGTGGTGACGACCCGGTTCCGTGGCACGGCTTAGACTCGGTGCGTGCGCAGCATCGTTCTCCTCGGCAGTACCGGTTCGATCGGGACCCAGACCCTCGACGTCATCTCCACCAGACGCGACCAGTTCCGCGTGGTGGCGCTCGCGGCGTCCGGCTCGAACCTGGAGCTGTTGGCCACCCAGATCGTCGAGTTCACACCCGACGTCGTTGCCCTGGCCAGGCCGAGCGCGGCCAACGAACTGCAGCGGCTGTTGTACGCCGCCGGGGATGCGCGCGGCTGGAGCACCGGCGGGTTCCCGATGCCCCGACTGCTGTTGGGCCCCGACGCCGCGACCGAGTTGGCGGCACTCGACTGCGACGTCGTCGTCAACGCCATCACCGGTGCAGCCGGGCTCCTGCCGACGCTCGCCACCCTCAAGAAGGGCACCACTCTCGCGCTGGCGAACAAGGAGTCCCTGGTGATCGGCGGCCGGCTCGTCACCGGTGCCGCCGCGCCCGGGCAGATCGTCGCCGTCGACTCGGAACACTCCGCGTTCGCACAGGCGCTCCGGGCAGGCAAGGCAGACGAGGTGCGCCGCCTCATCCTGACAGCCAGCGGGGGACCGTTCCGGGGAAGGACCCGGGCCGAACTTGCCGACGTGACCCCCGACGACGCCATGGCGCACCCGACCTGGGCCATGGGACGGGTCATCACGATCAACTCATCCACCCTGGTGAACAAGGGACTTGAGCTCCTTGAAGCGGCCCTGCTCTACGATGTCGACCTCGACGACATCACCGTCACCGTCCACCCGCAGTCGATCGTGCACTCCATGGTGGAGTTTCAGGACGGGTCGACGATCGCGCAGGCCTCACCGCCCGACATGCGGCTACCCATCGGCATTGCACTGACGTGGCCGGACCGGCTCGCAGATGCGGCCCTACCCTGCGACTGGTCGGCGCCCACCGCGTGGACCTTCGCTCCCGTCGACAACGCCACGTTCCCCGCCATCGAACTGGCCCGGCTGGCAGGCAAGGCCGGTGGCACCGCCCCCGCGGTGTTCAATGCCGCAAATGAGGCAGCCGTCGACGCCTTCTGCGAAGGACGGATCGGGTTCCTCGACATCACCGCGATCATCTCCAGGTGCCTCGAAGAGCATCTCGCCGCCGGGCATGTGCCCGACCGCGACCTGAGTGTCGAGGCCGTGCTCGCCGCTGACCGGTGGGGCCGAGGGCGAGCGACCGAGCTGACGGAGGCACGTGGATGACGATCCTGATCACGGTGCTGCTGGCCGTCTTGTTCTTCGCGCTCATCATGGCCTCCATTGCCCTGCACGAAATCGGTCACCTGGTGCCGGCCAAGCTGTTCGGTGTAAAGGTGACCCAGTACTTCGTCGGCTTCGGGAAGACGCTCTGGTCGCGGACGAAGGGAGGCACCGAGTACGGCTTCAAGGCGTTTCCGCTCGGAGGCTATGTCCGGCTCGTCGGCATGTATCCACCGGCCAAGCACAACGCGCGGCCAGGCTGGCTCACCCGCCTCGCGGACCAGGCCCGCTCCTACGAATACGAGGAGATCACCTCGGCCGACGACGGGCACCTGATGTACCAGAAGAAGACCTGGCAGAAGATCGTCATCATGCTGGGTGGCCCGATGATGAACGTCCTGCTCGCCTTCCTGATCTTCCTCGGCATCAACGTGTTCCACGGCACCTACCAGTCGACGCTCACCGTCGCCCAGGTCTCGGAGTGCGTCGTGCGGACCGACCGTGAGGACCAGACCTGCAAAGCGGATGATCCGCTGACGCCGGCCAGTGAGGCCGGTGTCCAGGTCGGCGACCGGCTCGTCAGCTTCAACGGGGTCATTTTGACGGACTGGACCCAGATGGGCGACCTGATCCGCGACAACAGGGACGGGGACGCCACGGTCGTCGTGGAACGGGAAGGCCGGGAGCTGACGCTGCCGACCGTCAACACCGTCCTCAACCACGTCCCCGACCGACTCGACCCGACCAGATACGTCGAGGCCGGGTTCTTCGGGGTCTCCCCGACGACCGAGGTCGTACACGGTGGCCCTGTCGCGACGCTCGAACAGATGTGGACGATGACCCAGCAGTCGGCGGTCGCACTGGCCAGCTTCCCGGTACGGATCTACAACGTCGCCGCAGACCTGGTCACGGGGCAGCCGCGTGATGCCAACTCACCCATGTCCATCGTCGGCGCCTCCCGCGTGGCAGGCGAGATCGGCACGAGCGACACCCTCAGCGCTGGCGACAAGGTGGCGACCTGGATGTCGCTGCTCGGCTCGGTCAACCTCTTCGTCGCGCTGTTGAACCTCGTGCCGTTGCTGCCGCTGGACGGTGGCCATATCGCGGGCGCGATCTACGAATGGGTCAAGCGCAACCTGGCCAGGCTCTTCGGCAGGCCGGATCCGGGGCACGTCGACACCGCAAGGGGGCTGCCCATCACCTACCTCGTGGGCGGGTTCCTCCTCCTGGGTGGTGTCGTGCTGATCCTGGCCGACATCATCGCCCCCATCCAGTTGTTCTGAGCCCGGCGGAGGCGGGCGCTACGCGGCGGAGGTACTAATCTTGGCTGCATGTCCGTGAACCTCGGTATGCCTGCGCCCGCCCCAGTGACCCTCGCCCCGCGTCGCGAGACCCGACAGATCAGGGTGGGCAAGGTGCTCGTAGGTGGCGACGCACCGATCAGCGTGCAGTCGATGACCACCACCAAGACCACGGACATCAACGCGACGCTGCAGCAGATCGCCGAGCTTACCGCCACCGGCTGCGACATCGTCCGTGTGGCGGTTCCCAGCCAGGACGACGCCGAGGCGCTGCCGATCATTGCGATGAAGTCGCAGATCCCGGTGATCGCCGACATCCACTTCCAGCCGAAGTACGTGTTCAAGGCGATCGACGCCGGTTGCGCCGCGGTCCGCGTCAACCCCGGCAATATTAAGCAGTTTGACGACAAGGTTGCCGAGATCGCGAAGGCGGCCAGCGAGGCGGGCGTCAGCCTCAGGATCGGCGTCAACGCTGGTTCCTTGGACAAGCGGCTCCTGGCCAAGTACGGCGCCCCCACCCCTGAGGCGCTCGTCGAGTCGGCCCTTTGGGAGGCTTCGCTGTTCGAGGACGTCGGGTTCTACGACTTCAAGATCTCGGTCAAGCACAACGATCCGATCGTGATGGTGCGCGCCTACGAACTCCTCAGTGAGAAGTGCGACTATCCGTTGCACCTGGGGGTGACGGAGGCAGGGCCTGCATTCCAGGGCACGATCAAGAGCTCGGTCGCGTTCGGTGCGCTGCTTAGTGAGGGGATCGGCGACACGATCCGGGTGTCGCTTTCCGCGCCGCCGGCCGAAGAGGTCAAGGTTGGGCTGAAGATCCTCGAGTCGCTGAACCTGCGCCCCCGCAAGCTCGACATCGTTTCGTGTCCCTCTTGCGGGCGCGCCCAGGTCGACGTGTACACCCTTGCCGAGCAGGTCACCAAGGGCCTAGAGGGAATGGATGCGCCGTTGCGCGTCGCGGTGATGGGTTGCGTCGTCAACGGCCCCGGCGAGGCCCGCGAGGCCGACCTGGGCGTGGCCTCCGGCAACGGGAAGGGCCAGATCTTCGTCAAGGGCGAGGTGATCAAGACGGTTCCCGAAGCTGAGATCGTCGAGACTCTCATCACCGAGGCCCGCAGGATTGCGGCCGAGATGGGCGAAGTGGGCCAACCGGAGGTCAGCGTCTCCTAAGGTTCGTTCATGACCACCCGACTGCGTGCCCTCGGCACGGCAGATCGGGACTCAGTGCTGGGGTTTCTGGCGCGGAGCCCCGTCGAGAATCTGTTCCTGGCCTCAAAGGTCGATGCCTATGGTGTCGACCGGCGCAGGTTGGGCAAGCTGTTCGCCTTCGAACGCGACGGCCAGATCGCCTCTCTCATGCTCGACGGTGGGACTCTCTTCATCGCGGGTTTCGACCCGGACGCGCTGCCGGTATTCGTGGCCGAATTGGGCCCGATCCGGCGCTGCACCTCGATCCTCGGGCCGGCGGTTTCCGTGCTCGGGCTCTTCATCGGGCTGGCCGAGCGGTGGCGCGGCTCCTGGGGAAGTGTGTCCAACGTCCGCAGGCGCCAGCCCCTCATGCTGCTGGAGTCGGTACCCGACCCCGAGCCGGACCCTCGGGTCCGGCGGCTGACGACCGACGACTATCAGAGTTACCTGGAAGCCTCGGTCAGCATGTACACCGACGAGATCGGAAGCTCGCCGTTCAAATACGGCCGCGGCTATGAGAGTTTCGTGTTGGAGCGGCTCCGCAAGGGGGAGGCTTACGGCATCGTCGAGGATTCCCGGGTGATCTTCAAGGCCGACCTCGGCCCGAAGCTCGGTTCGCAGGCGCAGCTGCAAGGGGTGTGGGTCGCGCCGGACCGTCGGGGCGAGGGCATCAGCGTCCCGGCCCTTTCCGGGATGCTGAGCCTGGCGATGCGGGACTATCCGATGATCAGCCTCTACGTCAACGACTTCAACACGGCCGCCATCAGGTCATATGAGCGCCTCGGCTTCGTCGAGGTCGGTGCCCTGGCGACCGTCCACTACTGATCCTCCAGACCGCTCGGTGCAGGTAGGCGCTGAGCACTATTCCGGGGTCGTTTGCGAAAATGACGCCCAACATCGGCGTGTCGCGCATCGAACCCGGGATAGTGCTCATCCCTGGACCTCGCATCCCCGCTCAAGCTCCACCTCCCATTAGAGTGTTCCCGTGATTTCTAACCTGTCCTCCCTCTTCGTCCGGACCCTGCGCGACGACCCCGCCGACGCCGAGGTACCCAGCCATCGCTGGCTGGTGCGTGCCGGCTACATCCGGCGTGCCGCACCCGGCGTCTACACGTGGCTCCCGCTGGGGTTGAAGGTGTTGCAGAAGGTGGAAGCCGTCGTCAGGGAGGAGATGGAGGCCATCGGAGGCCAGGAGGTCCACTTCCCGGCGCTGCTGCCCCGCGAACCCTACGAATTGACGAACCGGTGGACGGAGTACGGCGACAACCTGTTCCGCGTCGTCGACCGCAAGGGGGCCGACATGCTGCTCGGGCCCACACACGAGGAGATGTTCACGCTGCTGGTCAAGGACCTGTACTCGTCGTACAAGGACCTGCCGCTGACCCTCTTCCAGATCCAGACCAAATACCGCGACGAGGCCCGGCCCCGAGCTGGCCTGCTCCGCGGCCGCGAGTTCGTGATGAAGGACTCCTACTCCTTCGACCTCGGCCACGAGGCACTCGAGGCCGCCTACCAGAGGCACCGCGAGGCCTACATCAGGATCTTCACGCGGCTCGGCCTCGAGTTCGTCATCGTCGCGGCCATGGCCGGCGCCATGGGCGGTTCAAGGTCGGAGGAGTTCCTGGCAGTCGCCGAGAACGGTGAGGACACGTTCGTGCGCTCGCCAGGAGGCTACGCCGCCAACGTCGAGGCCGTACGGATCGCAGCCCCGGAGGCGCTGGACATCGACGCCGCTCCCGCCATGGCGACGGTCGCCACCCCCGACGTCGGCACCATCGCCGGCGTGGTGGACCTGCTCAACGCGAACCTGCCTCGCGAAGACCGCCCCTGGGCCGGGTCTGACACCCTGAAGAACGTCCTGTTCATGATGACCAACCCTGACGGCACCAGCGAACCGCTCGCGCTCGGCCTGCCGGGCGACCGGGAGGTCGATGTGAAGCGGCTCGAGGCCGCATTGGAGCCCGCGGTGGCCGTCCCGTTCACCGCGGAGGACTTTAAGCGGCACCCGGAACTCCACGTCGGCTTCATCTCACCCGTGAGCCTCGACGGCACCCGCATCCTCGGCGAGGAGTCGGTGACCGGCATCCGCTACCTCACCGATCCGCGGATCGTCGACGGCACCATCTGGGTGACCGGGGCCAACGTGATCGACGAGCACCTGTCAGGCGTGACCGCCGGGCGGGACTTCACGGCCGACGGCATTCTCGATGTCGCGGAGGTGAGGGAGGGCGACCCGGCCCCCGACGGGTCTGGCCCGCTGACGCTGGCGCGCGGGATCGAAATGGGACACATCTTCCAACTGGGCACCAAGTACGCCGAGTCGTTGGAGCTCAAGGTGCTCGACCAGAACGGCAAACTGCAGGTCGTCACCATGGGCTCCTACGGCGTGGGCGTCTCGCGCGCCGTCGCCGCGGTCGCTGAGGCGACCTGCGACGACAAGGGTCTCTGCTGGCCGGTGGCGCTCGCTCCCTACCAGGTACACATCGTCGCCACCGGCAAAGACCAGGCGGTCTTCGACGAGGCCGGCCGGATCGCAGGCGAGTTGGACGCGCTTGGCGTCGATGTCGTGGTCGACGACCGGAAAGCCAGCCCCGGGGTGAAGTTCGCCGACGCGGAGATCCTGGGGATGCCCGTCATCCTCGTGATCGGTCGCGGGCTCGCCGACGGCAAGCTGGAGCTGCGTGATCGGCGCACGGGGGACAAGAAGGAGATCGCCGTGGGAGAGGCAGTGCAGGAGATCAGCTCGTTGCTGGGGCGTTGACGAAGTCCCGGGAACTCATTCGACCCAGCCGGGCCAGAACCCGAGTGCACCGCCGACGGCTTGCACCGGCTCGACCTGGGCCCGCATGGCCAGCCGCCAGGCGGCCTCATCCGAGGCCGCCACGAGGCGCGCGTATCCGTCGAGCAGGTTCGTCTCAAGGCTCGCCCAGGCCGCACGGATCTCGTCTGGGCTCGACATCGCGTTGGGCAGTTCGAACGCGGCCGGCTGCTCCGGAACCTCCCCGACGATGGCGGCCCTCAGGTCGTTACGCAGCCCCTTCGCGATGGGCAGCCGGGCGGTGCCCACGGCATGCAGCGGGTCCTTCGAAGCCAGGCGACCCAGCCCGACGCCAAGGCCGTGGATGAGGGCCCACGTGTGGCCGAGCGCGATCGGAAGCGACGCCTCCACCGTCGTCGGCTGTAGCCGGACCGGGACCGCTCCCGCCGCTGGCGGGACCGAACGGTTGCCCAGCGCGGCAGCCCCCGTCGCCGCCGACGCGTAGAGGAGCCTGAGGTCGCCCGCGTCGGACGACGCGGCGGCGCTCTCGAGTGAATCGACCGTCCTTGACAGTTGCTCGGCGAAGGCCAGGTCGCCGGCTTCAGCCGAGTCGAACGCCGAATCGGGTGTCTCGACCACGAACGGCTCCTGCCCCTCGGGGCCGAACGGATCTGGCAGTTGCAACAGCTCAAGGTGCGCCGCGCACTGTTGAAGGGCGGCCGCGCTCCAAGCCTGTTCGCCAGGATCCACCAAGGTGGCAAGCCCGTTGAGCACCGACTCGAGTCGCGCCACGGCCGCTTGTGCGGCCGCATCCTCGGGGGCCTGGGTCGGCGGGGGCGAGCTTGGAGCCAGGGCCGGGGTGCCGGAGACGACCGGGCTGGCGGCACAGCCGCTCAAGCCGAGAACCAGGACCGTAAGCGCGGTGCGGCGGGTGACCTGCATGGCCCCAACCCTAGCCCGGCCGCCACCGGCCCACAGCGCGGGCTTGGACGCGAGGGTGAGGGTATGCTTGCACCTCACAACCAGGCCAACAACCGGATATGGAGTCCCGACATGCAGGAATCACAGATCGCGCAGGTCATTGAACCGATCTTGGCTGACCGGGGCCTTGAATTGGATCGGCTGGATGTGACCCCGATCGGGAAACGCTCCGTGCTGCGGGTGACGGTGGACGGTGACGGCCCCGATGGGAGGGGCCCGCTCCTTGACGACATCGCCGCTGCGTCTGCGGCCATCTCAGCCGCACTGGATGAAAGCCCCGCGGTAGGGAAGGCGCCCTACACGCTCGAGGTGAGCAGCCGCGGCGTGGCGAAGCCGCTGGTCGAGCCCAAGCACTACCGGCGCAACACCGGACGACTGGTGAAGCTCTGGCTCGGCGACGAGCAACTGGTGGGGCGCATCGTCGACGTCGTCGACGATGCGGTCACCGTCGACGTCGACGGTGTGGAACGGGTCATCGTCACAGGGACGATCGACAAGGCCGTGGTTCAGGTCGAGATGAACCGCGCGTTCGAGGACGAAGAGGAGAACTGAACATGGATGTGGATCTGGCAGCGCTCAGGGCCATCGAGCGGGATCGGGAGATCTCGATGGACTACCTGCTCAAGACGCTTGAGGATGCTCTCCTCAACGCGTACAACAAGACCCCCAATGCCTTGCGCGGCGTCAAGGTCGAGGTCGATCGTCGAAGTGGGCGCGTCGCCGTCCTGGCCCCCGAGTTCAACGACGACGACGAGGTGATCGGGTTCTTCGACGACACACCCGACGACTTCGGCCGCATCGCCGCAGCCACCGCCCGGCAGGTCATCTTCCAGCGCATCCGCGAAGCGGAGGACGACCAGAAATTCGGGCACTTCTCCGGCAGCGAGGGCGACATCCTCGTCGGCACCATCCAACAGGATCGCGACTCAAAGGCGGTTCGTGTCGACCTGGGTGTCCTCGAGGCGATCATGCCGCTCGCCGAGCAGGTGCCCGGAGAGGACTACTCGCATGGTCGCAGGCTGCGGGTATACGTCGTGAGCGTCCGACGCGAACTCCGTGGCCCCCAGGTGGTCGTCTCGCGGACGCATCCCAATCTCGTGCGAAAGCTGTTCGCTCTCGAAGTGCCCGAGATCGAGAAGGGCGTCGTCGAGATCAAGGAGGTGGCCCGCGAGGCCGGTCACCGCACGAAGATCGCCGTGCAATCCAACGACCCGAACGTTTCCGCCAAGGGCGCCTTCATCGGCCCGATGGGGCAACGTGTGCGGGCGGTGACCAACGAACTGGGGGAGGAGAAGATCGACATCGTCGATTACTCTGACGACCCCGCCCGGTTCGTCGCGGCCGCGCTGTCGCCCGCGAAGGTACTGTCCGTGACCGTGATCGACGAGTCGGCCCGCGCCTGCCGGGCTATCGTCCCGGACTACCAACTGTCGCTTGCGATCGGGCGCGAAGGGCAGAATGCCCGCCTCGCGGCCAGGCTCACGGGATGGCGGATCGACATCCAACCTGACGTCACCGCATAGCACCCGTTTTCGGGGTCGTGGGGGCGATCGCGTAGCATCTCTGTTTGATGACTGCCGTTCGCCTCAAGTTCACCCAGAGTTTCCTCAACCCCAGACACGTCTGGGGTCGTCTGCTCGTGCTCCTGATTCCCGTCGCCGTCCTCGGCGTCTGGCTGAAGGCGCTGCGGATAGGCTCCTTCTTCCCCGATGCCGGCATCGCTGAGACGCTGACAAAGCTGCTCTCCGATGTGTCGTTCGGGGCCGCCTGGGTGCTGCTCTGGCTGCTCGTCTGCTGGTTGACCTCAGGGGCTGCCCGCACCGTCGCGTTCTACCTGGCGCACATGGCAACCCTGGTGGTCGGAATCTTCACCGTGGTCAACCACGAGTTCGCGATCCGCACCGGGAAACCACTCACCTGGGAGGAGATGAGCTACGCCTGGCGTCAGCAGGGCCAATTGTCGTCTCTGCTCGGCTCGCAGGTGAGCAACAGCGCGATCGCGCTCCTGATCGGTGTGGTGCTCGGCACGCTGCTGTTGCCGCCGATTCTGGGCCCGCAGGTCAGCCGGTTGCTCAACCGTCGACCCGGTCGCAGGATCAAACTGGTTGCCGCCGCGGCTCTCGCTGGGCTTATCGCGCTGTCTTCCTGGAGCGCACCTACCGTTTCGGCTGCCTTCGCCCTTGCCGCCCCCGTGCAGCTGGCCGTCACGCCTGTACGGGAGGCCATGGCCTATCCTGCGAGTCTCGCGGAGGCGTCGCCGGTCCTGACACCGGAGACGACGAAACTGGTCGAACGGGACGCAGAGCACAAGAACCTGGTAGTGATCACGCTCGAGTCGCACCGCGCCACGTCCACGCTCCCTGAGACGAAACAGCCGGTCACCCCGGTGATGGATGCGCTGGCAGACTCCGCGATCCGCCCTGAACGTGGCTACTCGGTGCTGCCGCACACCTCAAAGGCGCTCACGGCCGTGACGTGCGGCGTTGTTCCGCCCCTCGACAGCGAGAACACCGAGGCCGAGCCGGGCAGTCTGCCTGCCAAGTGCCTGCCGGAACTGCTGACGGAGCAGGGCTACTCGACCGCATTCTTCCAGTCGGCCACCGAACACTTTGAGCGCAGACGGGCCACGGTGGCCAACTTCGGCTACCAGAGATTCACCCCCGTAGACGAGATGAGTTCGGCCGGTTTCCGACGTGCAAACTACTTCGGCTATGAAGATGACATCATGCTCGGCCCGCAACGGGAGTGGATCTCGGAGCACATGGACGAGCCGTTCATGATGGGTGTGCTGACCGTCACCGGCCATCACGACTACGCACTGGAGGGGTTCGACCTGATCGATTTCGTCGACGACCCGCTCCTCAACAAGTACCTCAACGCCATTCATTGCCAGGACCAGTACGTGGGCCACGTGCTGGAAATGTTCAAGGAACTCGGGCTCTACGACAACACGGTCTTCGTGATCACGGGTGACCATGGTGAGGGATTCGGCGAACACACGGTCTACCAGCATGACAACACCATCCACGACGAGGGCATCCGCATCCCTTACCTGATCGTCGACCCGTCTCGTGACGGCGAGTTGATCGACGGCCCCGCCAACCAACTCGCCGTGCTCCCGACCGCCGTCGATCTGCTCGGGTTCAACCTCGTCAGCGACACCGCCTACCAGCCGAGCCTGACGAGCGGCGAGGACCAGGGGCCTGTGGTGGCGACCTGCCTCGCCCGCGGACGTTGCACCGCCACAATGGTCGGCGACATGAAACTCATCCACAACTTCGGAGACCGCCGCGACGAGGTCTACAACCTGTCGGTGGACCCGTACGAGACCAACGACCTGGCAGCCGACGCCGACGCGTCATGGATGGCTGAGCAGCGCGATATCGCGCTCAAGTGGTACGTCGAGGCGGAACTGGCCTACGCCGACTATCGCGGCGGGGAATAGGCTCCCCGTTCACGTAGGATCTTGCCTCGTGATTCCCATCCGAACGTGCATCGCCTGCCGGGGACGCGCCCCCCAGACGGAGTTGATCCGCCTCGTCAGACGGGGAGATGCAGTCATCGACGCCACCAATCCGAGGCTGCCGGGGCGCGGTGCCTACCTGCACGAGGACTGTCTCGGGCTTGCCGCGCAACGGCGTGCCGTTCATCGGGCGTTTGGTCCTGGCTCCGTCCTCTCACTCTCAGGTGGAAGCAACGACGACGGCAGGATATGATGTTCAATGGCCCACGTGCGCGTGGGCACATCGTTCCACGCCCGAGAGGGCGGCAACCAGAAGGTGGGCTAACGCTCATGACCACTCGATGAGTACCCAACGATGATCAATCACAACTAGGGATGCCGGCCTTGGAGGTCGGACCCACGAAGGAGAGTAGTGGCCAAGCCTCGAGTCCACGAGATCGCCAAGGAAATCGGGATCAGCAGCAAGGACCTCCTTGCAAAACTCGGAGAGATGGGCGAATACGTTCGCGGTCCGTCCTCCACCCTTGAAGCACCTGTCGTGCGTCGCATCCGCGAAGCACTCGGTGGGGAAGCCAAGCCCGCGTCGGCGCCAGCAGTGCCCGCGCCGAAGCCCGCAGCCCCCACACCGAATGTGAGCGCGGGATCTGCACCAGCCAAGCCGGCCGCGATGGCCCCGGCCGCGCCGACGCCGGCAGCACCGGTCGCGAAGACCCCTGTCGCACCGACCCCGGCAACACCGGCGGCGAAGGCACCGGCCGCACCGGCAGCGACCCCTGCCGCGCCGACCCCGGCAGCACCGGCAGCCAAGGCCCCCGCAGCACCGGTAGCCAAGGCCCCCGCAGCACCAGCGGCCAAGGCCCCTGCGGCACCAGCGGCCGCGCCCACGCCTGCCCCGAAGGTCCCGGCCGCACCGGCAGCCCCGGCGCCGTCAGCGCCTCAGAAGCCCGCAGCGGACTCGCCCCGTCCCGGTGCGCCCCGCCCCGCCGGCCCCAGGCCGATGACCCCCGGCGATGCCAGGCAGTCAGCGTCAAGGCCTCGCCCGGGTACCCCGAACCAGGGTCGACCCGGTGGTGCGCCCACCCCCGGCCCCCGTCCGGGTGCGACTCCGCGCCCAGGTGGCGGAGCGCCGACGCCCGGTCCGCGTAAGCCGGGCGCGCCCCGCCCAGGCAACAATCCGTTTGCACCCGCGCAGGGGATGGGGACGCAGCAGCGTCGGCAGGGTAACCGTCCGGACGGCCCGCGCCGTGAGGGCACGGGTGGCCCCCGCCCCGGACAGTCCGACAACCGGATGCCCCGCCCCGGTGGTTCCGGCGGTCTACCTGGTATGCCGCGCCCCAACCCCGCCATGATGCCGAAGACGGCCAACGCCGCTATCGGTTCCCGGCCGTCGCGTCCCGGTGCCGGAGGCCCCGGCCGTGGTCGACCCGGCGGTGCCGGTGGTGGCGGCAACCGGCCCGGTGCAGGCGGCCCTCCCATGGGTGGCGGCGGCCCGGCTGGTGGCCGCGCAGGTGGCCGTGGCCGTGGCGGCACTCAGGGTGCCTTTGGTCGCGGTGGCGTCGGTGGCAAGCGCGGACGCAAGTCCAAGAAGCAGCGCAGGCAAGAGTTCGACCAGATGGAGGCCCCGTCGATCGGCGGTGTGCGCGTCCGCAAGGGCGACGGCCAGACCGTCCGCCTGCGGCGCGGCGCCTCGCTGACCGACCTGGCCGAGAAGATCGGTGTCGAGCCGGCGTCGTTGGTACAGGTGCTGTTCCACCTGGGTGAGATGGTAACCGCCACTCAGTCGGTCGCTGACGACACCCTCGAGGTGTTGGGCGCAGAACTCGACTACAAGATCGAGGTGGTCTCGCCAGAGGATGAGGATCGTGAACTGCTCGAGAGCTTCGACCTTGAGTTCGGTGAGGACATCGGCGGCGAGGAGGACCTCGCGTCCAGGCCACCGGTCGTGACCGTCATGGGACACGTCGACCATGGTAAGACGAAACTCCTCGACGCTCTCCGCAACTCGAACGTGGTGGCACGCGAAGCCGGAGGTATCACGCAGGCCATCGGTGCCTACCAGGTCGAAACCGAGGTCGACGGCACCGAGCGCGCCATCACCTTCATCGACACCCCCGGTCACGAGGCGTTCACCGCCATGCGTGCCCGTGGCGCGAAGTCCACCGACATCGCGGTACTCGTCGTGGCCGCCGATGACGGGGTCATGCCCCAGACGATCGAAGCCCTCAACCACGCGAAGGCGGCCGACGTGCCGATCGTGGTTGCGGTCAACAAGATCGACAAGGAGACCGCCGACCCGACCAGGGTGCGTGGCCAACTCTCCGAGTTCGGCCTGGTGCCCGAGG
This sequence comes from Tessaracoccus bendigoensis DSM 12906, assembly GCF_900141915.1. Classification (GTDB taxonomy): domain Bacteria; phylum Actinomycetota; class Actinomycetes; order Propionibacteriales; family Propionibacteriaceae; genus Arachnia; species Arachnia bendigoensis. Next base: position 27,812 of record NZ_FQZG01000042.1, read on the forward strand.
AATACGGTGGCGACATCCAGTTCGTCGACGTCTCGGCCATCACCGGGGTCGGCCTGCAGGAACTGCTCGAGTCGATCGTGCTCACCGCCGACGCCGCACTGGACCTGCGCGCCAACCCGGACATGCCCGCCCAGGGCGTGGCCATCGAGGCGCACCTCGACAAGGGTCGCGGCCCCGTCGCAACGGTTCTGGTGCACCGTGGAACGCTCCGCATCGGCGACTCGATCGTGGCCGGTTCGGCCCACGGCCGGGTCCGGGCCCTGATCAACGACCAGGGCGACACGGTGGACGAGGCTCCGCCGTCGATGCCGGTGCAGGTGCTCGGTCTGACGTCCGTCCCCGGAGCCGGCGACAACGTCCTGGTTGTCGACGACGACCGGATGGCGCGTCAGATCGCGGACAAGCGGGAGGCCCGGATGCGCGCCGCCCAGCAGGCCAAGACGAGCCGCCGCAAGACCCTCGATCAGCTGTTCGAGCAGTTGGAGAAGGGCGAGACGCAGGAACTGCTCCTCATCCTCAAGGGTGATGGTGCGGGTTCGGTCGAGGCCTTGGAAGATGCGCTCAGCAAGATCGAGGTCGGCGACGAGGTTTCGTTGCGCATCATCGACCGTGGTGTCGGTGCCATCACCGAAACCAACGTGTCGCTTGCCGCCGCGTCGAAGGCCGTCATCATCGGCTTCAATGTCCGCCCGACCCCGCACGCCACTCAACTGGCCGACCGGGAGAACGTGGATATCCGCTTCTACTCGGTCATCTACCAGGCGATCGACGAGATCGAAGCGGCGCTCAAGGGCATGCTCAAGCCGATCTTCGCCGAGGAGGTCCGCGGGCACGCGGAGATCCGCGAGGTGTTCCGTTCGTCGAAGTTCGGAAACATCGCCGGCTGTATGGTCACCGACGGCACCATCAGGCGCAACGCGAAGGCTCGCCTGCTGCGTGACGGCATCGTGATCGCCGACACGTCGATCGCGTCTCTCCGACGGGAGAAGGACGATGTCACCGAGGTTCGCGAGGGCTTCGAGTGTGGCCTGACAGTGGCTAACTACAATGACATCAAGATCGGTGACGTCATCGAGACGTATGAGATGGTGGAGAAGGAGCGCAGCTGATGGTGGGTCCACGCAACGCAAAACTGGCAGACCAGATCCAGGTGATCCTGGCCTCGACGATCCAGAGCAAGATCAAGGATCCGAGGCTCGGTTTCGTGACCATCACCGAGGTTCGGCTGACCGGCGACAACCGGGAGGCGACGGCGTTCTACACCGTCCTGGGCGACGATGAGTCGCGCAAAGCGTCGGCCGCCGCACTCGAGTCGGCGACCGGCCTGCTCCGCACCACGGTGGGTCAACAGTTGGGGCTCAAGTTCACCCCGACCTTGACCTTCGTGCTCGACGCCACCTCGGATGTCGCCCGTCATATGGAGGACCTGCTGGCGCAGGTCCAGGCGACGGACGCTGCCTCCGCGGCGGCCTCGGAGGGCAAGTCCTTCGCAGGAGATGCCGATCCCTACAGGAAGCCTCGGGAAGCCGAGGACGAGGCTAAGTGAGTTCACCCTCTGGGATGGTGATCGTCGACAAACCGTCGGCGGTCACCTCCCACCAGGTGGTGGGCAGACTCCGCCGCCTCTTGGGAACCCGGAAGATCGGGCATGCCGGCACCCTCGACCCGATGGCGACCGGTGTGCTCATCCTGGGAGTCAACCGGGCCACCAGGATGCTCGGGCACCTGGCACTTCACGACAAGCGCTACACAGCGACGTTGCGCCTGGGCGCATCCTCGAACACCGACGACGCCGACGGCGAAGTGACTCCGGTCGCCGATGCCTCAGGGATCACCTTGGAGGTTGTCGACAGGATGCTCGAAACGCAACGGGGTGACATCCAGCAGATTCCCACCACCGTCTCGGCCATCAAGGTCGACGGTAGGCGCGCCTATGCCTTGGCACGGGCAGGGGAGCACGTAGAACTCAAGCCTCGACCCGTCACCATCTCCCGGCTCGACGTGCGCGCCACCCGTCAGTGCGGTCAGTTCCTGGACGTCGACCTCGACATCGAATGCAGCTCGGGCACCTACGTTCGGGCCATCGCGCGCGATCTGGGGGCCGCTCTCGGTGTCGGTGGGCATCTCACCAGCCTGCGGCGCACCCGGATCGGCAATTATGGAATTGAGGATGCGGTCACTCTCAGTGACGTGCCCCCCGTGCTGATGTCGATGGCCGACGCGGCGCGGCTCAGCTTCCCCGTGCTCGAAGTGACCGCTGCTGAGGCGACCGATATCGGGTTCGGCCGGTCGCTCGCTCGAACTGTCCCGGCGTCGCCGACCGGGATGATCGCCCCGGATGGATCGCTGCTTGCGCTCTATCAACCGGGGGAGTCTGGGTCCCGGCCCCTTGCGGTGCTGGTCTGAGCGTGCCAGATTTACCCACTGTGAAGGAATCCCCGAACAGGACCGTAGTCGTCATCGGCAACTTCGACGGGGTCCATCGTGGCCACAGGAGAGTGCTGCAGAAGGCACAGGACGGGGCGGATCTACCGCTCGTGGTGGTCACGTTCTGGCCCCATCCGGTGAGCGTACTTCGTCCCTCACTCGCCCCGAGGCTGCTGACAGACCTCAGGAGCAGGATCGATCTACTGAAACAGGCAGGCGCGCACGAGGTCCGCGTGGTCAGGTTCAACCACGACGTCGCCGCACTGAGCCCCGAGGAGTTCGTCGAGCGGTTCCTTCTCCCGCTGAACCCGGCCCGGATCGTGGTTGGGGAGAACTTCCGCTTCGGCCACAAGGCCGCCGGCGACGTGCAGACGCTTGAGCGGCTGGGGGAGGGGCGGTTCGAGGTATGCGCCTTGCCGCTGCTCGCCGTCGATGACGAGGTTAGCTGCTCCACCGGGATACGCCAGTTGATCGCGGACGGTGATGTCGCCGAGGCCGAGCGACACCTCGGTCGGCCGTTCCGGTTCCGGGGGGTCGTGGTGGTCGGCGACCAACGCGGCCGTGAGCTTGGTTTCCCGACCGCCAACCTCAGTGTGCCTGCCGAGCTCGCGGTGCCAGCCGACGGTGTGTACGCGGGGTGGGTGACTCTGCTGGACGAGCCGGGGACGGAGCCGATGGCGGCCGCGATCTCGGTGGGCACCAACCCGACCTTCGACGGCGCGGAGCACAGGGTCGAGAGCTATGTGATCGACCGTAGCGACCTCGAACTCTACGGGGAGGAGATCGCCGTCGACTTCGTGGAACGACTACGCGGGCAGGTCAAGTTCGACGGCATCGATGCGCTCATCGCCCAGATGGACGCCGACGTCGTGGCCGCAAAGGCCCGCCTCGGCGGATAGGGCTCGAAAGCCCCCGCCTCGGCGGGTCTATGGAGTCAGCGGGCCGTCAGCGACTTCTTGTAGACCGCGTAGTGCTTACTCGGCGCCTGGTCTCCCTCGACCTGCGTGACCTCCGGATCTTCGACGAAGAGGTGCTCGCCGGTGGGGTGGTATTCGAGCGAAACGTAGAGGGGCACGGCCCTCTCATTGTTCGGATCGACGGCCAGGTAGACGGCCTTGTGGCCGGCGGCCCAGGCCTCCTTTTCCATGAAGGTGCTCAGCGCCCTGCCTGCCCCGAGCCGACGGGCGGCGGGGTAGACGTACATGTTGCGGAGTTCAGGAGCGTAATCTTCGCTGTCAAAGTCGAGCAGGGCCGTGCCGACCGGCTCGCCATCGTTGAGTGCCACCGCGAAGATCATGGTCCCGGCCTGCTGCGCGGCAAAGTGGGTGTCAACAAGCCCGAGTTCCGGCCGGGACTGAAGCCTCCGCAACGCTTCGAGATCCTCGGCGGTCACCCGTCGCACGCTGATGGCCATTGGTGGTGCCTCCCTTGGTAGCCTTGCGGTTGAATCTAGCCTACCGGCACAAAGAGGTCTGCCTGGGACACGTTGGATGAAATCCAGCTGGCAAAGCCGACGGGATTATGCCGAGTTGCCGAGCCGATGCTAAAGTACTCAGGTTGCCGTCAGAACGGCCACGGCCCCGTAAGAGCCCCGACAAGCACCCGCGACTGGGGCGCCGTGCAGCGAACGACAGGAGTCCCGACATGGACGCAGAAACGAAGAAGCAGATCATCGAAGAGTACGCGATCGCCCCCGGCGACACCGGTTCGCCCGACGTGCAGATCGCGTTGCTGACCAAGCGGATCGCTCACCTCACCGAGCACCTGAAGGAGCACAAGGGCGACCACCACAGCCGCCGCGGCCTCCTTCTGATGGTCGGCCAGCGTCGCCGCCTGCTCAACTACGTCGCCAAGAACGACGTCGAGCACTACCGCGAGCTCATCGCGCGCCTCGGGCTGCGTCGCTGAGCTAGCCCAGACACCGGTCAGGGCATCCCCGCTCGGGGGTGCCCTGTTCCGCATTTAAGCTTGTTTCCGGCCGGCAAGGGCGCGAGAGTCGAGTGGGACGACCTGACAGCCGGGTATTGCCTCAGGGGATTCACGCTGACTTTCGGGAGGTGACCGTCATCGCCTAGCCTCCGGCGCCCGTGGCTCACCTGCCAAGCACGTGCCGCAGCTGTGACTCGAGGTCTCGGTGGCGGAACCCGTAGCCGAGCCCCTCCAAGCGGGCCGCTGAGACGCGTTGGTCGGCCTCGGCCAACTCGCGTGCGCCGTCCGATCCCAGGAGGAGCTTCGGCCCAATTGAGGGCACGGGCACCGCGGCTGGGCGATGCAGCACCCTGCCGAGCGTCGTGGCGAACTCGCGGGCGGTCACCGGTTCAGGTGCCACGGCGTTGATCGCCCCCTCGACGCCGTCGTTCAGCACGGAGAACGCGTGGATCGAGGCGATGTCGTCGATTCCGATCCAGCTCTGCCACTGTCCGGAACCCAGTGGCCCACCGACGCCGGCCAGATACAGGGGAAGGAACCGCGTCAGCAACCCGCCTGCCGGGCTGAGCACCAGGCCGGTGCGCACATTGACCACCCGAACGCCTGCCTCGGCCGCCGGGCGACACTGCTCCTCCCATACCCGCACGACCCCGGCCAGAAAGTCGCTCCCGGAGGGCACATCCTCGTCAAGTGGGCAGATCGGCTTCCCGACGGCGCGCTCCTGCTCGTGCGGCTGGGCACCGTAGTAGCCGATGGCGGACGCGGAGACCAGCGTGCGTTGGCGACCGTCCGAGGCGATCTTGGCCAGCGTCCGGGCGACCAATGCAGTTCCGCGACGGCGGCTCCCCATGATCTCCTCCCTGTTCCTCGCGGTGAACCGTCCACCGATGGGATGGCCCGCCAGGTGGACGACCGCATCGCACGCGGCCAGGTCGTCGGGATCCAGGACGCCCTTGTCCGGGTCCCAACTGATCTCGGCAGCGTTGCGGGCCGGGCGACGAACCATCCTGATCACGCGGTGTCCGCCACCCCCCAGCAGTGCGCAGACCTGGCGCCCGATCAGTCCTGAGGCCCCCGTTACAGCGACGGTGAGAGGAGCGGCCTGCGTCGCCTCATGGAAGTCGAGGTCTGCGCGCAGCTGCTGCGCCCGGTAGGCGAAGATCCTGGCCAACTCCGATTCCACCGAACGTTTGAAGACCCGGTTGTTCAGTATCGCCGGCAACTCGTAGTCGACCATGTCGCGCATGATGGTGCCGCCCGGATCGTCGCTGAAAACGTGGTGATGGCGCCACGACGACATCGGCCCGGTAACCATGACATCCGAAAAGGAGTGCCCGGGGTCGAGTTGGGTGTGTCTGGCCCGCCAGGAAAGCTCTGGTCGCAGCTGGGAGGGAAGCAGCGACGCGGCAGCCGCCCCGGCAAGTCCCGGCCAACCGGGCGGGCCGACACCGACCACGCTCTCGGAGCCGATCGCGATGCCGTCGCTCGGCTCGCTGCGGACGCTGCCACCGAAAGGAGGCCAGAGCCGCACCAGCGCGCCCGGTCTTGAGAACCAGTCGAACACGCCGTTTCGTCGGTGTGGGAGGACCGTTCGATACTCGAAGGTGGCCATTGCGAAAGTCTGCCACGCGCAGGCGCTCAGCCACACCGACTGCGCGCCCAAAGAGGGGGCGGGCCCCGCGCCGACGCCCCGCATGAAGGCGTTGTCGCAGGTTGACGGTAGGATGGCTCGCGTACAACCACATACTCAGTGAACCAGCCCGACCGCCGACCCGGTTTCCGTCTGGTCCTCGGTAGTGGTCCTCGGGTGCAACGCGCCCCCGCGGACCTCGATCGAAGACCGGCAGATTCGGCGGGGGGAGACCCCGCGCGTGGTTTGGGCTGGGACCAGATCGAAAGGAGCCTGTCCGTGGAAGGACCAGGCATTGAATTCGCCGAGGCCGTAATCGACAACGGCAGACACGGCACACACACCGTCCGCTTCGAAGCAGGGGCCCTCGCGCAGCAGGCCGACGGCTCGGCCGCCGTCTACCTCGACGGCGACACCATGCTGCTGTCGGCCACGACCGCGCAGAAGACCCCGCGCGACGCGATCGACTTCTTCCCCCTCACCGTCGACGTCGAGGAGCGCATGTACGCCGCGGGTCGCATCCCCGGCTCGTTCTTCCGTCGCGAAGGCCGCCCGGGTGAGGGCGCGATCCTCGCCTGCCGCCTGATTGACCGCCCGCTGCGCCCCGCGTTCGTCAAGGGCCTCCGCAACGAGGTCCAGGTCGTCGTCACGGTGCTCTCCCTGAACCCCAACGTCCTCTACGACGTCGTCGCCATCAACGCTGCCTCGATGTCGACCCAGATCGCCGGCCTGCCGTTCTCCGGGCCGATCGGCGGCGTCCGCGTCGCTCTGATCGACGGCCAGTGGGTCGGTTTCCCGACCGTCGAGCAGTCGGCCAAGTCCGCGTTCCAGATGGTCGTCGCGGGCCGGGTGCTGGCCGACGGCGACGTCGCCATCATGATGGTTGAGGCCGGCGGAACCGAAGCCACCTGGGATCTGGTGCGCTCCGGCAAGACCGCGCCGACCGAAGAGGTCGTCGGGCAGGGCCTCGAGGCAGCCAAGCCGTTCATCAAGGCGCTCTGCGACGCACAGTCTGAACTGGCCGCGAAGCTGCCGAAGGAAACCTACGACTTCCCCGTGTTCCGCGACTATCAGGACGACGTCTTCGCAGCCGTCGAAGAGGTCGCCTCCGAGCGCGTCGCCGAGGCCATGCGCATCCCGGGCAAGCAGGACCGTGACGACGCTACGCACGCGATCCGCCAGGATGTCACCGAACAGCTCGCTTCCAGGTTCCCCGAGCGGGGCAGCGAGATCTCGGCGGCTCTGAAGGCGCTCACGAAGAAGATCGTGCGACACCGCACCCTCACCGAGCATGTCCGCATCGATGGCCGCGGCCCGAGCGACATCCGCGAACTGTCGGCAGAGGTCGACATCGTCCCGCGGGTGCATGGTTCGGCGCTGTTCCAGCGCGGCGAGACCCAGATCCTGGGCGTCTCCACGCTGAACATGCTCGACATGGAGCAGAAGATCGACACGCTTTCGCCGGAGACGACCAAGCGCTACATGCACAACTACAACTTCCCGCCGTTCTCCACCGGCGAGACTGGCCGCGTCGGTTCGCCGAAGCGCCGCGAGATTGGCCACGGCGCCCTCGCCGAGCGCGCCCTGGTGCCGGTGTTGCCGAACCGCAACGAGTTCCCCTACGCGATCCGTCAGGTCTCCGAGGCGCTCGGCTCCAACGGCTCGACCTCCATGGGCTCGGTCTGCGCCTCGACCTTGTCGCTGCTGAACGCAGGTGTGCCCCTCAAGGCCGCCGTCGCAGGCATCGCCATGGGCCTGATGAGCGAAGACGTGGACGGTGAGACCAAGTACATCGCGCTCACCGACATCCTCGGCGCCGAGGACGCGCTTGGCGACATGGACTTCAAGGTGGCCGGCACGCGTGACTTCGTCACGGCTCTCCAGCTGGACACCAAGCTCAACGGCATCCCCGCCAGCGAGCTTCAGAAGGCCCTGCTGCAGGCCCGTGACGCCCGTCACACCCTGCTCGACGTGATGCACGAGGCCATCGACGTTCCCGACGAGATGAGCCCCTACGCACCGCGGATCATCTCGCTGCGTATCCCGGTTGACAAGATCGGCGAGGTGATCGGCCCCAAGGGCAAGATCATCAACCAGATCCAGGACGAGACCGGCGCGAACATCGCGATCGAGGACGACGGCACCGTCTACGTCGGCGCCGAGACCGGCGAGGCCGCGGATGCCGCCGTCGCGCAGATCAACGCGATCGCCAACCCGCACATGCCGGAGCGCGGCGAGCGCTTCCTGGGCACGGTCGTCAAGCTCACCAACTTCGGTGCCTTCGTATCGTTGATGCCGGGCAAGGACGGGCTGCTGCACATCTCGAAGCTGCGCCCGCTCGCGGGTGGCCAGCGGGTCGAGAGCGTTGAGGACGTGCTGTCTGTCGGGCAGAAGCTGCAGGTCGAGATCTCCGACATCGATGACCGCGGCAAGCTGTCGCTGGTCCCGGTGATCGAAGAGGCCGCAGAAGCGACTGAGTGATCCACTAATCCAAGCGGGGGCGGGGCGTCGAGGTTTTCCTCGGCGCCCCGCTTGCGTCCGTGCTTGTTGCGCTGCGTCCGTGCCTGTTGCGCGCGACCGCGCCTGTTGCGTCCGCGCCCATTTGTTTGTGTAGCCGGGGATTTGTCTGGACACCAGCGGTTTTGACCCGTTACCAACTGTTTGTCGCGTTACCAGCGGTCTTCTGCTGGTAAGGAGCCTTCTGGTTGGTAACGAGGGCCTTGCCCGAGCGCAGAGCGTTGCTCATCCTTGCCCCGGCTGGTTGACTGGGGGCGAGCGAGCAGGAGGTTCTGATGAGTGAGATTCAGGTAGGCGTTTTCGGCGTCAGCGGGCGCATGGGCAGCGAGGTGGTGCGGGCCGTCGGGCGGGCCGAGGGCATGACCGTGGTCGGAGGTTCCGATCTGGGGGAGCCGCGCGAACAGGTCGAGCGTGCGCAGGTGGTCGTCGACTTCACGCACCCGGACGCGGTCATGGAGAACATCGAATGGTGCGTCGAGCGCGCAGTCAACATGGTGATCGGCACCACGGGATTCACCCCAGAGCGGCTCGACACTGTCAGGGGCCTTGTCGATGGGCATCCGGAGGTGGGCATCCTGATCGCGTCCAACTTCTCCATCGGTGCTGTGCTGATGATGCAGTTCGCCGAGAAAGCGGCCAGGTTCTATCCGTCGGCCGAAATCGTCGAGCTGCATCACCCGAACAAGGCGGACGCGCCCTCCGGCACGGCGGCGACCACCGCGCGTCGCATAGCTGCCGCGCGCGCAGCCGCGTCGATGGGGCCGGTGCCCGATGCGACGGTCCACGACGACGGGGCACGCGGCGCGGTCGTCGACGGCATCCACGTCCACGGCGTCCGGCTGCAGGGCCTGGTAGCGCACCAGGAGGTCCTGCTCGGGACCACGGGGGAGACCCTCACCATCCGACACGATTCCTACGACCGCGTTTCGTTCATGCCGGGGGTTGTCGAGGGGATCCGCTACGTCGTCGGACACCCAGGTCTGACCCTTGAGATGGAGCAGGTGCTCGGCATCTGAGTGGTCGTCGCGTCGATGGTTTGAGCAGGATCCGTGGTTCATTGCGGGTTGCCGGGTGTTTACTGCTGACGATGCGACGCTTGGGTCGATGAGTGTCGGAT